>NZ_JBFRFB010000003.1:0-348546 GCF_052114605.1 Microvirga sp. 2YAF29 | reverse complement strand
TGTAGAAGAAGCCTGCGCCGTAGGTGGAGCAGACGCGAACGTATTCAACTGCAGCGGCCTTCTTCGCGGGAAGATCGGCGGCTTGAGCTCCGGCAACGGCGGCGAGACCCGCAACCGATCCGAGAAGAAGGCTCTTAACGAGCTTCATGAGTAATCTCCAGGTCTTAAATACTGGGGCCATCAAGCCCCCGTGCAACCGTGAACATACTTCGGCGGCAGATTCATACAATCGGATGCAAGCGCCAAAGCTGTCTACACTGGATGCATTATGCCCATTGCTTAGGCATATGACACCGTTGTAACTCTCTTTCTCTTCGAGTGTGATCTAATTTCAACAGTTCCTTATGGGTGAACGCGCTTTGAAAAGAGGAATAGCCGCCTCTCGATCACCAGAAGTCATAAGGACCGGAGCGGCAGCGATACCCGATCGGGCATTGCGGGGTGTCCCGCGTCTGCACCCAGGCTGGGTCCAGAACCTCATTGTTCTCACAGAAGCTACGATCGCGCACATAGCGATCGTAGGTGTATTGGCCCGTGCTGAGAACCGCAGCGCCGCTGGAGAACACGATTTGCCGAGCCTGATTACAGGTAAGGTTCGGCGTGAACGGGCGCGATTGCGCAAAAGCAGTCGTAGCGCTGGCCATGAGGATGGTAACGAGAGCAATCCTGTTCATGCGATCGTCCATGGATGAGGGGTCGGAATGGCCCGAACCGCCAAGGATAACGCCGCAAGAAGGGCTTTTGTTACAGAAGCTTCAAAGCATGGGCTGGAGCCGACGCGCCATCTCCACCGCCCCCGCATAGTCCGTCTTGCCGGAACCGAGAACGGGAACGCCCGAAACGAGAATTCCCTTTGGCACCCACAACTCCGAGAACCCCTGCTCCCGCGAATGGGCGAGCAAAACATCGCGATCCGCATCCGGCTTCTCGGTGATCAGAACGATCTGCTCGCCCTTGCGCGGATCGGGCAGCGCCACGACCACGTGGTTGAAGTCGGGCCAAAGCTGCTGAACCACCGCTTCGATGGCGGCCAGCGACACCATCTCCCCGCCGACCTTGGCGAAGCGCTTGGCGCGACCGCGAATGGTCACGAGGCCATCCTCCACGGTGACGATATCGCCGGTATCGTGCCAGCCCTCAGTGGGCGGATTGATCCGGCCAGGGTTCTCGGGGTCGAGATAGCCCTTCATGATGTTGGGGCCGCGCACATGCAGGCGTCCGCCCACATGGATGCCTTCCACCGGATCGAGCCGCCACTCGATGCCGGGCAGGATGAGCCCCACCGAGCCCGGGCGATTACGCTCAGGCAGATTCACGGCGATCACGGGCGCACACTCGGTCGCGCCATAGCCTTCGAGGATGATCGTGCCGTGCCTGGCCCAGAGCGAACGCGTCTCGTCCTTCACACGCTCGGCTCCGGCGATCACATAGCGCACGCTCGCAAGGTCGTTCTCGCCGGCCGCGCGGGCATATCCCTGCAGGAAGGTGTCGGTCGCCAGCAGGATCGTTGCCTTGGTTCCGGCGATGAGCTTGGGGATCTGGCGATAATGCAGCGGACTCGGATACAGCACCGACTTCATGCCGTTGAGCACCGCCGTGAGAAGCCCCGCCGTCAGGCCGAAGGAATGGAAGATCGGCAGCGGATTGAAGAATACGTCGTCAGGCCGCAGCACATCGCCCGCGAGCGCCTTCACCTGATAGGCATTGGCCACGAGATTGGCGTTCGACAGCACCACCGCCTTCGGCACGCCCTCGGAGCCTGATGTGAACAGCACCACCGCCGGATCGTCGGGTCCACGCTTCACTTGCGCATGAACGGACCGCGCGCGCCAGGAATCGATGAGGCCGCGCAGCTTGTCGAAGCTGGTCAGGCTCTTGCGCACATCCTCGAGCCAGATGATGCGGCGCCCCTCGCCCAAGGCTTCGATGATGTCGTCGAGCTTGCCATGCTCGATGAAGCGGCGTGAGGTGATGATGGTGGTGATGCCGGCGATCTCGCAGGCCGCCTTCAAGTTCTTCAAACCCGCCGTGAAATTGAGGAAGGCGGGCACGCGGCCATATGCGTTCAGCCCGAACAGGGTGACCGCGATAGCCTGCACATTCGGCAGCAGCACGCCGACCGTCTCGCCCGTGCCTGTCAGGCTGGCGAGCTTGCGGCCCAGCACCAGCGAGCCGAGCACCAACCGCCCGAAGGTGATGGGTTGGCGCTCCAGATCCTCCAGGGCGACCTTGTTGTGCCCGAACGTATCGCGTGCATCGAGCAGCGCGCCGAAAAGGGTCTTGCGCGTGCGCGCTGCGTCGAATGCAGTCACGGTCAGCCTGCGGAGCCTTCACGGATCGGGGCTTGGTAGGCCAGGCCCATATCCCAGGGGAAATAGATCCAGGTATCCTGACTCACTTCCGTGACGAACGTATCAATGAGCGGACGGCCGGCGGGCTTGGCATAGACGGCGGCGAAATGGGCGTTGGGGAGCATGTCGCGGACGATCTTGGCGGTCTTGCCGGTATCGGTCAGGTCGTCGATGACGAGAACGCCCTTGCCCTTGCCGTCACCCATCGCCTTGATGGAAGGCGCAATTTCCTTGATCACCTGCAGATCGCCCTGGTTCTTGTAGTCGTGATAGCTCGCGATGCAGACGCTCTCGATGAGACGCAGGTCGAGTTCGCGGGCCACGATGGCGGCAGGCACGAGGCCGCCGCGCGTGATGCAGACGATAGCTTCGAACGGGCCCGCCGAGGCCAGGCGCCATGCCAGGGCGCGGCAATCGCGGTGGAACTGATCCCAGGAGACGGGGAAGGCTTTGGGAGAGGTGGGAGACATGGGCTTGCTCGTTTGGCTGATGTGATGGGAGGAACGGTTCAAAGGGGCGCTTGGTCGCCCTTGAGGCGCCCGAGCAGGTCTTGTATGGCGGCTTTGGCGGCGGCGACCTCGGCGGGGTCCTTGCCCCGCGCGACGATCTGGTTGCGGAAGCCCGCCGTAGAGAATGAGGGATAAGAGCCAATGGAGACGCTGGGATGCGCGGCGGCAACTTGGGCAAGGCCCTCGGCATAGATGCCCTCAGGAAGCCCTTCCGCCTCGATGGTCTCGATGATCATGCGCGCGCCGGTCTGAAGTCCCGACGCGATATTGTCGAGCATCGCCTGCATGATCGAGGGCACGCCAGCCATGACGTAGACATTGCCGATATGGAAGCCGGGAGCCTTCGAGATCGGGTTCTCGATGAGGTCCGCGCCGTCGGGAATGCGGGCCATGCGCATCCGGGCCTCGTTGAGCTCGTCCGGCTGGTAGCGCTCCCGAAGCATGGCGACGGCGCGCGGATCGTGCCCGATGCCGACGCCGAAGGCCTTCGCGATGCAATCGGCGGTGATGTCGTCATGGGTCGGGCCGATGCCGCCCGTGGTGAAGAGATAGGTATAGCGGGAGCGCAGGGCGTTGACCGCCGCGACGATCTCCTCCTCCACATCCGGAACCACCCGGACCTCGCGCAGATCGATGCCGATCCCGGTCAGATACTCGGCGACATAGCCGATATTCTTATCCTTGGTGCGCCCGGTCAGGATCTCATCTCCGATGATGAGAAGGGCGGCTGTGACGGAAACGGCCATGCGTGACGATCCCTTTTAAGGGGCTTTAGCTTCAGAGAAGGCAATTCTCAAGCACACACAAGAGTTCAGCGGGCGTCATCCCCGGCCGAACGTGTGGAGGGGAAGGCGATCCATAGCGCCGCGCTGGGGTGGATCGCCTTCCTTCGCTGACGCTCGCCGGGGATGACATCATGTAGCTTGGCCTCAAAAGCCTTCCCCTGCTACGAGGGCCCTTCTGCATAAGTGATGGATTGAATGCGTTTTCAGGAAACCCTGCTCGAAGGCCGTCTCATCGAGCGCTACAAGCGATTTCTGGCGGATGTTCAGCTGGACACGGGCGAGATCGTCACCGCCCATTGCGCCAATCCCGGCGCGATGATGGGATTGAAGGAGCCCGGCAGCCGGGTCTTCCTTTCCCGCGCCTCGAACCCGGCCCGCAAGCTCAAATACAATTGGGAATTCATCGAAGTCCCCGCTGGCGGCGGTCCGAACCAGCTTATCGGCATCAACACCTCCCGCCCCAACCTGCTCGTCGCGGAAGCCCTGCGCGAAGGGCGGCTGGCTCCCTTCGCGCATTACGACCGCGTCCGCCCGGAGGTGAAATACGGCAGGAACAGCCGGGTGGACTTCCTTCTCGAGAAGGATGATGAGCCGCCATGCTATCTGGAGGTGAAGAACTGCCACCTCATGCGCGAGGCCGGCTTCGCGGAGTTTCCCGATTGCGTCGCCGCCCGCAGCGCCAAGCACCTCTACGAGCTTGCCGACATGGTCGACAGCGGAGCCCGAGCCGCCCTCGTCTATGTGATTCAGATGGATGCTAACCGCTTCGACGTCGCCCGCGACATCGACCCTGCTTACGACAAGGCCTTCCGCCATGCCCTTGCGGCAGGGGTCGAGTCCTATGCCTATATCTGCCGGATCACGCCCGAGGAAGTGACGATCGACAGGCCTGTCGAGATCATCACGCCGCGCTGACCACGCTTGTCATTCCGGGGCGAGCGCTAGCGAGAGCCCGGAACCCATAACCACAACGGCCTAAGGAAGCGACGCGACGGAACCCGCTCGCTTCATGTAGCCTCTTCGGTGGTTATGGGTTCCGGGCTCGCCTGTGGCGCCCCGGAATGACAGAGGGCGAGCTACGGCCCAACTTTTCTAAACCCGCTCGAAAACCAGATTCATCTTGGTCTGGAGAACCTGGCGGTAGCCCTTGCCCTTGAGGAGCTTCGTCACGTCCACCTGCCAGCGGGCCGGCACGTCGGGAATGATGAGAATCGACGGATAGAGCGCAGGCTGAGCGTCGCGGAAGAACGGATCGAGGATCAGATCCTCCGCGCCTTCGACGTCGAGCTTGAGCGCATCCAGGCGCTCGAAGCCCTCGCGTTTTACGAGGTCGAGCAGCGTGACCGTGGGAACGCGGATCGTCTCGGTCTGGCTGGAATTGACGATCTTCAGGCTGGCCTCGCCCCGGTTCAATGGATCGAGGAACAGGGTCAGCTCGCCGGTCTTGTCGGCGACCGCGCAATCCACGGCCTTGATGGTCGCAAAGGGGTTCTGGCGGATGTTGTAGATCAGCCGGTCGAAAATTTCCGGCTGAGGCTCGACCGCGAGGATGCGCGACGAGGCCTCGGTCTTGCGGGCCACCAGCAGCGCATACCAGCCCACGTTCGAACCCACATCGATGAAGGTGAAGCCCTCCCTCGCGCGGGCAGCGATAAGCTTGATTTCATCGATGTCGAAATACTGGGGCGTGAAGAGGATGCGCCGCTCGCACACGTTCTTATAGGGAGAAAGCCGCATCCGAACCCCGAAGGTCTCGAGGTCGAGAGGCTGCCCCTTCAGGGATTTCATCCCGACCCGGCGCAGCATCAGGGCGAACCGGCGCGCCATCCATCCGCCCGGCAGACCGCGCGTGCGATCGATCACCCAGCGGGTGAGACCTGAAGGCGCAAAGGTCCCGAAGGGACGTGATTCATTCATTACCGAGGTATCCAAAGCCGCCGAACCGGATGAACAGGGTTGCTCATGACACCCTCTAGCCCCAATCGCAAGTCTCCGGATTGTGCTCTCCGCTTGCTTCGGGCGTAACGATCCTTACATTCGGGTTTCAAAGCAAGGACTGAGTATGACCGAGACTGAAATCGTCGAGCGTAAGCGCTCCGCCGAAATTCCGCTCCATGGACCGGATGCCTTCGAGAGCATGCGCCGGGCCGGCCGCATGGTCGCCGAGTGCCTCGACATGCTCACGGACCATGTGAAGCCCGGCGTGACGACCGAGGATCTGGATATGCTTGCCTTCGATTTCATCCTGGATAACGGTGCCTTTCCGGCCTGCCTGAATTACCGCGGCTATACCAAGACGATCTGCACCTCGATCAACCACGTGGTCTGCCACGGCATCCCCAACGACAAGCCCCTGCGCGACGGGGACATCATGAACGTGGACGTCACCCTGATCCTCGACGGGTGGCACGGCGATTCGAGCCGCATGTATTATGTGGGCGATGTCCCCCGCCGGGCGCAGCGCCTGTGCGAGATCACCTATGAATGCCTGCTGCGCGGCATCGCCGCCGTGCGCCCCGGCGCCACGACCAACGATATCGGAGCGGCCATCCAGACCTATGCGGAAGCGGAGCGCTGCTCCGTGGTGCGGGATTTCTGCGGCCATGGCATCGGCAAGGTCTTCCACGATTCACCGACGATCCTGCATTACGTGGAGCCCGCCTATAACGTGGAACTCAAGGCCGGCATGTTCTTCACCATCGAGCCCATGATCAATTTAGGCCGTCCGCAGGTGAAGGTGCTCGCCGACGGCTGGACCGCCGTGACCCGCGACCGCTCCCTCTCGGCGCAGTTCGAGCACATGGTGGGCGTGACGGAAACCGGCGTAGAAGTCTTCACCTTCTCGCCGAAGGGTTTCGACAAGCCACCGTATGAAGCGGCCTGATCGGAAGCCTGCTTAGCCCAGGCTCTCCGGCATGGCCCGGTAGCGGCAGCTGATGATGAACGTCGCGACTACTCCGCCTGCAGCAAAGCCCATGGTGGCGCAGTTTTCCATGACACGGAAACCGATGCCCATAGGATCGAAATGGGGTGAGGAAAATATCGCTGCCGTGAACACCGCAACCGGCGCGATCAAAAGATAGGCGAGCGCAATGCCGAGTATGGCTCCGGCCACTCCTCCCAGAGCAATGCCGAGCAGGGCCAGGAAGGCCAGCCCCAGATACTGCATCGAGTGAACGACGTGCTTCATTAGCCTTGCCCACAGCTGAACTACAGCCGAGATAATGAAACGTTATGAAGAAACTTCTTCTCCCGCAAGAGCTGGGCTAAAGCTTTCCCGTTCCATCCTTCGAGAATGAAGAATCACGGGCGGCATGAGCGACGACGACACTCCCCATTATCATGGCCACCGGGACCGGCTTCGCGCACGTTTCACCGATGTGGGCGGAGACATATTGCCGGATTACGAATTGCTGGAACTCGTTCTTTTCCGCTCGATTCCGCGCCGGGACGTGAAGCCGATCGCCAAGGCCCTCATCAAGCGCTTCGGCACCTTCGCCGAGGTGCTGGCAGCGCCCCCTGCCCGCCTGATGGAGATCGATGGGGTCAGCGAGCGCGTGGTGACCGATCTCAAAATCGTGGAAGCCTCGGCGCGGCGTCTCGCCAAGGGCGAGGTGATGAAGCGTCCGGTTCTCTCCTCCTGGACCTCCGTTCTCGATTATTGCCGCACTGCCATGGCCTTCATGGACAAGGAGCAGTTCCGCCTGCTCTTCCTCGACAAGCGCAATGCGCTGATCGCCGATGAGGTGCAGCAATCGGGCACCGTGGACCACACCCCGGTCTATCCGCGCGAGGTGGTGAAGCGGGCGCTTGAACTCTCGGCCTCCGCGCTCATCCTGGTGCACAATCACCCGTCCGGCGACCCGACACCTTCCGCCGCCGACATCAAGATGACCCGCGAGATCATCGAAGTGGCGAAGCCCTTGGGCATCGCGGTTCACGACCACATCATCGTCGGCCGGGAGGGTCATGCGAGCCTCAAAGGCCTCCAGCTGATCTAAGCTTAAGAGCAGAACCAACCTCGTCCATTCGCGTTACACCCTCACTGAAAACGTGAATTCAAGGACGAGATTTATGAAAATGCTCGCAATGACAGCCGCTTTCCTCGGCACGACCCTGCTCGCCTCCGGCGCCATGGCTCAGACTGCCCCCGCGACCCCGTCGGCTCCCGGCGCAGGGACGACGGGATCTTCCCAATTCATCACTCAGCTGAGCCCCGGCACGATGCTGCTTTCCGAATTCATGGATCTCGACGTCATAGGTCCGGACAATAAGGATATCGGCGACGTCGAGGATGTAATCCTCAGTCGTGACGGCAAGGTCGCCGCCGTGGTGATCGAGGTCGATAAAGGCATCGGCGACCGCACGGTAGCTCTGCCCATGGCCAGCTTCCAGCTGGTACCGGATGCTTCCACGACCGGCTCGGTTCAAAACTCCAGCAACACCGCATCCGCCCTGCGCGATGCCGCCGATATGAACCTGAAGATCGACATGACGGTCGAGCAGCTTAAGGCAGCACCGGAATTCGATCACAACGACTAAGCTGTTTCTCAGAAACAGAGCTTATGCCCGGCCTCGTGCCGGGCATTTGCATTTGCGGCTTAGAAGATCGACTCGAGGCCCGTGAAGATCGCGTAGACGAAGCCGAGGCTCAGGGTCAGTCCGATGGAGCCGATCGCGAGGCCGCCGATGATCACGAGACCGTCGCGCTCCACCAGGCCGAGACCGACAAGGCAGACGGCGAGCCCTAAGGGGATCTGCCCGACGAAGGGCGGCGCGAAGAGAAGACCCAGTGCCAGCACCAGGATGATCAGACCCATGAGGCGCATCGCGAGCGGGGTGTCGAGGAAGGTCATGCGCGGGCGTGAGAACCGCTCCAGCCTGCGGAAAGCGGGCATCGCGCGTCCGACGGCGCGTTCCACATCCGTGCGGGCGACGGAGCGGTTGAGGAGCTGCCTCGGCAGCCAAGGGGCTTCACGTCCGGAGGCGATCTGGATCGCGACGAGCCCCAAAAGAAGACCGCAGACCAGCGGAATGGGCGGCGGCATGGGCAGGCAGTTCGGAAGGCCGAGCAGCACGATCAACAGAGCGAAGGCCCGATCCTGCAGCACGCTCATGATGTCGCGAACGGTCAGGCGCTCGCCTGGCTGAGAGGCAAGAGCAAGCAGGATTTGGGACGTTCGCGCGTTGGAAAACAAGGAGCCCTGGCAAGTTGGGGGAAGCTCGACGCGCTTCTCTACCCGAGTTACGGCGCGGGGCCAAGGCTCTTGAGCCTCTGCATTTTCAAGAATCGGCGGGCAGGCAATCACCTCTCAGTGAAGGCTGATCTCCCCTGAAATGGCTCTGAACTCGGCGGGACGGATCAGCTGAGCATGGGAGACCGTGACGGAATGAAGCGGCCCGGCGAGTTCCCGTTTCCAAAAATCCAGGAATTCGATCAGCACGGGAAAGCGCGGCGCCAAATCGTAATCCTGCCAGATATAGGTTTGCAGGAACGATGGATGATCCGGCATCCTGTAGAGGATCTTGGCGGTGGTCAGCCCGTAGCCTTCCATCTGGCGGATGAAATCCTTGGAGACCATGCGCGCTCCCCTCATCGATCCCAAGAGACGCACCGGAAAGACCTCACCCGAGCGACGGGCGATGTCCTGCCCAATGCCCAAGGTCAAATCGCGAGCGGATATCCGAGTTCCACATCGGCATCGAAGGTTGAAGCCGCTTAAGTTCCACCGAGCTGCTTGTAGAATACTGTCGTCGGGCAAAGACCTCCTTGCGGCCAGAGCGCATAGTTCGGGATGATTCCGACACTCTTCCAATCGAGGCGCGTATAGAGGCGCTCGCCGTCGCTGCCGGTCACCGTATCGAGGACGAGCACGCTCTTGCCGGCCTCACGCGCAGCCTTTTCCGCAGCTTGCAGAAGCACGGCGCCGACGCCGCGCCGCCGTGCCTTGCGATGCACCAGCATTTTCGAGATGTCGCCACGATGCGGCTGGTTCTCGGGCTGCTTCAACACGACCTGAACGGTGCCGATGATCTCAGCGCTCACCTTGTCTTCGGCGATGAGCAGGATGCGTTCGCCCGCCGCCACCGCATCCGCGACGCCCTGCCAGAACGCCTGCGCCTTTTCCTGCGGCATCGGCAGCATGAATCCGACGGATGCGCCGCCTTCAACACAATCGATGAGCACAGCGGCGAGAGCACCGACATATTCGTTCGCCTCATGAGGCTTGAGCGTGCGGACGACAACGTCACCGGTCATGGATGTTCCTCAACGATGCGGAGAGCCGGACGCGGCCCTGTCGGTGGCGAGCGCCACGAGATAGCGGGCGGAATGTTCGGAGACATTCCGGAAGACCGTGGGACGGTCGAGCTTCATCGACAGGCAATCGCCCGTTTTGAGCTCATGGCGATCATCACCTAACGAGAGCTCGATGCTGCCCTCGATGATCCAGATTTGCTGGCTGACGCCGACCGTGCGGTGCATCGTGTCATAAGCCACCCTCGCCCCGGCGGGCAGAATGACCTCGACCAGTTCGATGGGCGAAGGAAAGCCGGGAGCCGACAGGCTGCGGCGCAGGTAACCGCTTTCGGGATCGCGCCAGACCCGCTGATCCGCGTGCCGCGCCAGGGGCGAGGCTTCGCTCGTCCGCTCATCGGCGAACAGGGAGGCAAGCGTCGCGCCCAGCCCTCCGGCGAGCTTGTCGAGAATGACGGCGGTCGGGCTGCTCTCGCCACGCTCGATCAGCGAAATCATGGACCGGCTGACGCCTGTCCGTTCTGAGAGATGGTCGAGGGTCAGCCCCTGCTCGGCGCGCAACGTCCGAAGGCGGGCGGCGAGGTGAGCATTGAGATCAGGGACATCATCCATTAAAACAGAATGCATTTCCAATATATTGGAGTCAACAGCGGGAACGCTGCATTTCCTCAATGATTGAATACAGGCGGCGATCAGCCATTGACGAACTCCAAGGACTTGGTGGAATGACAAGCGTAATGTCACGCTATGCGGCAGGATGACGAGGCGAAGAGGAGGTCACCGGGGATGCGTTTTGCCTTCGCCGGAATCGATTTCCTTGGGGATGTGTTCGAGACTTTTCTCAGCCGGGGCTGGCAGCCGGTCAAACTCTTCAGCCGTCCCTGCGATGGCATCTACGATTTCAACGACGTTACCATCGGGCGCGCCCGCAGCCTCGGTCTCCCGGTCCAGACGACGCGCATCTACCCTTCGGATCTCGCATCGCTGAAGGCCATGGGATGCGAGGTTCTGGTTGTGGCCGGCTATCCCTGGCTCATCAAAGGCTGGGAACATCACCTCCCCTATGCCCTCAATTTTCATCCGTCACCGTTGCCAAAAGGGCGCGGACCCTACCCGCTCTTTCAGGCCATCCTCGATCAGGAAACTCAATGGGGCATGACGGCCCATGTGATGGATCCGAGTTTCGACACGGGGCCGATTCTCACGCAGAAACACTTCGGGCTCAGCTCTGTGGAGACCCACGACACGCTTCTGGCCAAGTGCCAGATGGCCGCGAAGGAGGTTGCCGCGCACCTGGCAGAGGATCTTCCAAGGATATGGGCCGAGGCAACGCCGCAGGGATCCGGCAGCTATTGGCCCCGGGTCACGCAGGTGCAGCGCACGGTTGATTGGACGGGAGATGTAGAGAGCGTATTGCGCACGATCCGCGCCTTCGGTTCCATCGAAGCCTTCGCGCAGGTGGATTCCCGCTACGTCTATCTATGGAACGCATCCGGCTGGCAGGAACCGCACCGTTATCGGCCGGGCACTCTCGTCCATAAGCACCGCAAGCATCTGGTGGTCGCGGCGCAGGACGGTTTCGTTCAGATCAGGGGATGGAGCTATTATGCACCGGCGTCAGGGACGCCACGGGGCGCATAACAGCCTAGTATCCCATCAGCGCCGACGTTTCAGAAGCTTCCAGGCCTGACGCAGGATGACGATATTCCGGATAAGCTTGAACATTCTTTCCTCCAAATGGACAATATATTCACTAAGGTCACTTGGGGCTGAAGGTTCCAGCAAAGCCTCTCAAAGCTCGTGGTAATACCGCCCTTGATAGACCAACGCCGGATGAACCGGGCCGAGGCGGATTCTGACGATTTCACCGATGATGACGTGATGCGTGGCGACGATCCTGGCATCGCTCAGGCGGCAATCGAACGAGACGAGGCTCGTGGTGAGCGCGGGCGATCCCGTCTCGAGCAGATTCCAGGTGCCTGCCGAGAAGCGCTCCTGACCTTGAAGGCCGGTCCGTCCGGCGAAAATATCGGCCAGTTCCCGATCAGAAGCACCAAGGGTGTTCACGCAGAAGACCCCGTTGGCGAGCAGAGCCTGCGCCGACCGGGAAGCAGTGTTGACGCAGACCAGGAGGGAGGCCGGGCTGTCGGTGACGGGGGTTATCGCCGTCGCCGTGAAACCGGATCGGCCCGAAGGCCCCTCCGTCGTCACCACATGGACCGCTCCGGCGACGCGGCTCATGCCCTCCCGAAACTCCAGGAAATCGGGCGTCATCGGGATGTCTGCGTCGAAAGGAGTATAGGGGGAATAGTCAACATCAGGTTCCGCACAGGCCCCCCGGCGCATCGGAGGGTACACAAAAGGGCATATGGTCCTTGAGCAGAGTCTTGGAAAGACGCCAGTTTTTTTCGATGCCGTTTATTCCGTCAACGTGTGCCGCCAAATCCATCAACAACCCTTATAGGAATCTTAACATCGCGTTGTCGAACGAAAATCCGTTTGATACAGACAGGCTTAGCTGACGTCCCGCTTGGCCTTGCTCCTGCATCGTGCTTTGCTGTGTCGTCTCCCAGAAAGACCCGCTTCCAGAGGGCAAGGGTAGGATATGGAAATTTTTGTCCAGCAGCTCATCAACGGGCTGACGCTGGGGTCGATCTACGGCCTCATAGCCATCGGCTATACAATGGTCTTTGGCATCATCGGCATGGTCAACTTCGCCCACGGCGATGTCTTCATGCTCTCCGCATTCATCGCGCTGATCTTCTTCCTGATCCTGACCACTTGGCTCGGGATCTCCTCTGTGGTGCTGGCGCTGTTCTTCGTGCTCATCATCGCCATGGTGCTCACCTCCCTGTGGGGTTGGGCCATCGAGCGCATCGCCTACCGGCCTCTGCGCGGGTCCTTCCGCCTCGCGCCGCTGATCTCGGCGATCGGCGTCTCGATCTTCCTCTCCAACTTCGTCCAGGTGGCCCAGGGCGCGCGCAACAAGCCCACGGCCCCGATGGTCGGCGACGTGATCGTGCTGTTCCAGGGCGCGAGCGGATACAATGTTGCGATTTCCTATAAGCAGATCATCATCATGGTCGTGACGGCCGTGCTGCTGACGATCTTCTGGTATCTCGTTCAGAAGACCTCGCTCGGCCGCGCCCAGCGCGCCTGCGAGCAGGACCGCAAGATGGCCTCGCTTCTCGGCATCAACGTGGACCGTACGATCTCGCTGACCTTCGTCATCGGCGCGTCGCTCGCCGCGGTCGCGGGCACCATGTATCTGCTCTATTATGGCGTGGTAAGCTTCAACGATGGCTTCGTTCCAGGCGTGAAGGCCTTCACCGCGGCGGTTCTCGGCGGCATCGGCTCCCTGCCCGGAGCGGTGCTCGGCGGCCTGATCATCGGCCTTATCGAGGTCTTCTGGTCGGCTTATTTCTCCATCGAGTACAAGGATGTCGCCGCTTTCTCGATCCTGGCCATCGTCTTGATCTTCATGCCCTCCGGTATTCTCGGACGGCCTGAAGTCGAGAAGGTTTAAGGAGTTCGACGACCATGAACGCTCCTTCCATCACCACAACGGCCCAGGACCAACCGGTCACCCGCAAGTTCGACCTGACGGCAGCCCTCAAGGACTCGCTGAAAACGGCCCTGATCATGCTGGGCCTGTCGATCCCGATCCTGGCCTACAAGACCGACCAGTCCGGCGCCGATCTCAACCTCACGCCGCGCTGGGGCCTGGTGGCGATCATCTGCGCCATCGTGTTCGGCGGACGGCTCCTGCTTCACGCCTTCACCGCGTCCCGCTCCTACCGCCAGGCGACTCCAAGCGCCCATCAGGCGACGGAGGCGGTGCACGCGGAGCCGAGTGCCTTCCAGAAGGCCTCTCGTTTCGGCGTGCCCTTCTTCCTGGGCGTGGCCGTGGCCTTCCCCGTCCTGATCTACCTGATCCAGGGCGGCCTCAACGAGTCGCGCTACTGGGTCGACCTGGGGATCCTGATCCTCACCTACGTGATGCTCGGCTGGGGCCTGAACATCGTGGTGGGCCTCGCGGGCCTGCTCGACTTAGGGTACGTCGCCTTCTATGCGGTCGGGGCCTATTCCTACGCGCTGCTCTCCACCACCTTCGGCCTGTCCTTCTGGATCTGCTTGCCCCTCGCCGGCATCCTCGCCGGGTTCTGGGGCATGATCCTCGGCTTCCCGGTGCTGCGCCTGCGCGGCGATTACCTCGCCATCGTGACGCTGGCCTTCGGTGAAATCATCCGCCTCGTCCTCATCAACTGGGTGGACCTGACGAATGGCGGCGCCGGCATCGCCTCTATCCCGCGCGCGACCTTCTTCGGCCTGCCCTTCACGGCGGGAGAAGGCGGCTTCGCGGCAACCTTCGGGCTCGAATTCAATGGCATGCACAGGATTTTTTTCCTGTACTACCTCATCCTCGCGCTCGCGCTCCTCACCAATTTCGTGACCATGCGGCTGCGCAAGCTGCCGGTGGGCCGCGCGTGGGAAGCGCTTCGCGAAGACGAGATCGCCTGCCGTTCGCTGGGCATCAACACCACGAACACCAAGCTGACGGCATTCGCCATCGGCGCCATGTTCGGCGGCTTCGCGGGTTCGTTCTTCGCGGTCCGCCAGGGTTTCGTCTCTCCGGAAAGCTTCAACTTCCTGGAATCGGCGATCATTCTGGCCATCGTGGTGCTCGGCGGCATGGGCTCGCAGATCGGCGTCGCCATCGCGGCGATCGTGCTGGTCGGCGGCCCCGAAATGTTACGTAACCTCACCTTCCTGCAATCGATCTTCGGCTCCGGTTTCGATCCGAATGAATACCGCCTGCTGCTCTTCGGCGCCGGCATGGTGGCGATGATGGTCTGGCGTCCGCGCGGCCTCATCTCGGAACGTGAACCCTCTGTGATCTTGAAAGAGCGCAAGGCCATCTCGGGCTCGCTCGTGAAGGAAGGACACGGCTAATGCGCTGGCTGCAGGATCCCATCCTCGACGTACAGCATCTCACGATGCGCTTTGGCGGCCTCGTCGCCATCAACGACCTCTCGTTCCAGGCCGGGCGCGGCGACATCACCGCGCTCATCGGCCCGAACGGCGCGGGCAAAACCACTGTCTTCAATTGCATCACCGGCTTCTACAAGCCGACAGAAGGCATGATGGCGCTGCGCAAGCCGGACGGCTCGCACCTGCTGCTGGAGAGGCTTCCCGGCTTCGACATCAACTGGAAGGCCAAGGTCGCCCGCACCTTCCAGAACATCCGCCTGTTCTCCGGCATGACCCTGCTGGAGAACCTTCTGGTGGCGCAGCACAACCCGCTGATGATCTCCTCCGGCTTCACCTTGTTCGGTATTCTCGGCCTTCGCAGCTATCGCAACGCTGAGAAGGAGGCCATCGAGAAGGCGAAGTTCTGGCTGGAGAAGACCCGTCTCATCGACAGGGCCGACCATCCCGCCGGTGACCTGCCCTATGGCGATCAGCGCCGTCTGGAAATCGCCCGCGCCATGTGCACCGATCCGCTCCTGCTCTGCCTCGACGAGCCGGCGGCGGGCCTCAACCCGCGCGAGTCGCTGGAGCTGAACGAGCTTCTGCTCTCGATCCGCCAGGATCACGGCACCTCGATCCTGCTGATCGAGCACGACATGTCCGTCGTGATGCAGATCTCGGATCACGTGGTCGTTCTCGATTACGGCACCAAGATCTCGGACGGCCTGCCCGTCGAGGTGAGGAACGATCCCAAGGTCATCGCCGCCTATCTGGGCGTGGCCGACGAGGAAGTGGAAAAGGTCGAAGCGGAGATCGGCGTATGACCGCTGGAACGAATATTCAACAATCCGCGACCCAGGCGGGCCGCCAGCCGCTCTTGAGCGTGCGCGGCGTGAAGACCTATTACGGCAACATCATCGCTCTCAAGGGCGTGGACATGGACGTTCACGAAGGCGAGATCGTCACGCTGATCGGCGCCAACGGCGCCGGCAAGTCGACGCTGATGATGACGATCTTCGGCAACCCGCGCGCCCGCGAAGGCACCATCACCTATGCGGGCCGCGACATCACCCAGATGCCGACGCACGAGATCGCTCATCTCTCTATCGCGCAGTCGCCGGAAGGCCGCCGCATCTTCCCGCGCATGACTGTGTTCGAGAACCTTCAGATGGGCGCAGCCATCAACGGCATGGCCCATTTCGACCATGACCTGGAGCGGGTCTGCAGCCTGTTTCCGCGCCTGAAGGAACGCCTTCAGCAGCGCGGCGGCACGCTCTCGGGCGGTGAGCAGCAGATGCTCGCCATCGCCCGCGCGCTCATGAGCCGCCCTCGCCTGCTGCTGCTGGACGAGCCGTCGCTGGGTCTTGCCCCGCTGATCGTGAAGCAGATCTTCGAGATCATCAAAGAGCTGAACGAGAAGGACGGCATGACGGTGTTCCTCGTGGAGCAGAACGCCTATCACGCGCTCAAGCTTGCCCATCGCGGCTATGTGATGGTGACCGGCAACATCACCATGAGCGGCACTGGCAAGGATCTTCTGAGCGATCCGCAGGTGCGCGCAGCCTACCTCGAGGGAGGACATTGATGCAGGGCGTTCTTTACGAAGAGTCTTCGTTCTGGCTCTTTCTCCTCTTCACCGTGATCCTGGGCGGTTGGGCCGCCTGGATGACGGGCCGGGCCATCGCGCTCACCTGGCGTCCGTACTGGAACCTGATCCTCTATCTGTTCATCCTGGGAGCCGCAGTGCGGTTCATCCACTTCGCCCTTTTCGAAGGCACCCTGCTCTCGATCCATTACTACGCCATCGATACCATCGTGATGCTGATCATCGGATCACTAGGATTCCGGTATTATCGGGCCCGTCAGATGACCCGGCAATATCGCTGGCTGTACGAGCGGACCGGCCCGTTTTCCTGGCGGGAAAAGGCTTCTGCAACAAAGGGCTGACGCATCGTGCGAAAAGGTGGACCCCGGCTTTGCGCACCAAACTATGCGCCACTTTAAAAAGGCGGAGCATCGGATTGATCCCAAAAGTGGATTCCACTTTTGGGTCCAATGCTTTGGTCTCATAAATTCCCAGGTGACAGCAGCTTAAAAACAAGCATGATGTAACCCGGCTGGCGGGGAAGCCCCGCCAAACCGGCCCCACGAGGAAGAGGGGCCTATAAAACCACCCAGAGGAGTGACCTCATGAAAAAAATGCTGTTGACCGGCGTGGCGCTTGGTCTTGGCCTCGCCTTCTCCAGCGCTGCCAGCGCCCAGATCAAAATCGGCGTTGCTGGCCCCATCACCGGCCCGAACGCCGCTTTCGGCGCTCAGCTGAAGAACGGCGTCGAGCAGGCTGTCGAGGACATCAATGCTGCTGGCGGCATTAACGGACAGAAGCTCCAGGTCGTCGTCGGCGACGACGTGTCCGACCCGAAGCAGGGCGTGTCGGTTGCGAACAAGTTCGCCTCCGAAGGCGTGAAGTTCGTCGTCGGCCACTTCAACTCCGGCGTCTCGATCCCGGCCTCGGATATCTACGAGGAAGCCGGCATCGTGCAGGTTTCGCCTGCTTCGACGAACCCCAAATACACCGACGCCGGCAAGTGGAACACCTTCCGCACCTGCGGCCGTGACGACCAGCAGGGCGCCGTCGCCGGCGCTTATCTCGCCGACAAGTTCAAGGGCAAGAAGGTCGCCGTCGTTCACGACAAGACCCCCTACGGAAAGGGCCTTGCCGACGAGACCCTGAAGGCCATGAATGCAAAGGGCCTGAAGGAAGTCGTGTATGAAGGCGTGAACCCGGGCGAGAAGGACTATTCCGCTCTCGTGTCGAAGCTGAAGCAGGCCGGCGTTGACGTCGTCTACTTCGGCGGCCTCCACACGGAAGCTGGCCTGATCATCCGCCAGATGCGCGACCAGGGCCTGAACTCTCCGCTCATGTCCGGCGACGGCATTGTGTCGGCCGAGTTCACCTCGATCGCCGGCCCTGGCGCCGAAGGCACCCTCATGACCTTCTCGCCGGATCCGCGCAAGAACCCGAACGCAAAGGACGCGGTGGCCAAGTTCCGTGCCAAGAACTACGAGCCCGAGGCTTATACCCTCTACTCGTACGCCGCGACCCAGGTTCTGGCCGAGGCTGCGAAGCAAGCGAACTCGACCGATGGCAAGAAGGTTGCCGAGGCCATGAAGGCCGGCAAGCCCTTCAAGACCGTGATCGGCGACCTCACCTTCGACAAGAAGGGTGACATCACCCGTCCTGACTACGTCATGTACGTCTGGAAGAAGGGCGCCGACGGCAAGATCGACTACACCGGCAACGAGCTCGGCATGTAATCGATTGGCCTGAGCCAACCGAACAAGAGCCCGCCCTGGCAACAGGGCGGGCTTTTTCATGAACTGTACCTTTAGCGATCTCCATATGCCCTCCCTCACCCTGTCGCTTATCCCTGAGACTTACGCCATCTGCCGCCTGCCCGCAGGCCAGGAGGTCAAAGCGCCCTCACACGGCAGCTTCCGGCTGCTTGTTCACGCGGTCGAGGAAACGACCATGGTCTGCCCGGCAAGCGAGGCTCCCGCCGGCGCGCAGATCGATTCGGGGTGGCGCTGCTTCCGCATCCTTCAGAACTTCGACTTCAGCACACCCGGCATCCTCGCATCCGTCCTGCAACCACTGGCGCAGGCCGGTATCGGCATCTTCGCGACATCCACGTTCAGCACGGATTACGTTCTGGTGAAATCGGCGGATCATGAACGGGCTGTGGAGGTTATGCGCGAAGCCGGACATACGGTTGAAATCGCCACGTGATCTCGAAGCGGCACTTTGCTGCTGGCGCCTCCCGCGCGCTTCCCGATAAGATGCCGGCTCGACATCAATCGGAGAGCCGGAATGAAGCTGGACAAGCCGGAGCACGCGCAGCCACGGGATGCGGAAATCAGGCGCAAGGTTGCGCCCGTCATCTGCTATCCTGTCGATACGCTGGTGCCGCCCGATCTCGAGGCTTATCGCGCCGCCCGCGATGGCTGGGAGAAGGTAAGCGAGGTGATCGTTCCGCCGCGCGATGCGCGCTCCTTCACCGTGCCTGCCGGCCACTTCTTCCGCATCGTTTCCGTTGAGGGCCCGCAGGTCGGCGATCTCAATCTCTGGGCCGAGAACGACATCAACGAGCGCTTTTTCTCCGGCAAGACGCGGGCGCTGCACGGCACGCATCTCTCCAGCGGCGACAGGCTGTGGTCATGCCTGCCTTACTTACGCCCCATGGCGACGATCACGCAGGATACGCTCGACTGGTATGGCTTCGATGAATATGGCGGCTCCGTGCATGACGTGATCGGCACGCGGTGCGATCCCTACACGCATCGGCTTCTTTCCGGAGATGATTATCACCATTGCTGCCACTCGAATCTGACCCGCGCGCTCGGCCATCACCTGAAGCGCCCGCTGAAAGACGTGGAGCCCGCCGTGCATGACGTGCTCAACGTCTTTATGTGCACCGGCTTCACGCGCGATACCGGGCAGTATTTCATGAAGGCGAGCCCCGTGCGTCCCGGAGATTTCCTGGAATTCTTCGCGGAGATCGATCTGCTCGGAGCGCTGTCCGCATGCCCCGGCGGCGATTGCAGCAGCGAGCATTCGAGCGATGCCGCTGTGTGCCACCCGCTTCTGGTGGAAATCTACAGGCCGAAAGCCGCGCCGAAGGGTTGGGTCTCGCCGTCGCGCAATGGCTATAGCCGAACGCACGGCGAGTAAGCGTTACACACGCTCGATTCGCGCGCCGAAGCATCCGCGGCCCGCGAAATGCGCATCGATATGAACGATTTTCGGGTTCGAGAAGAACCGCTGGATCACGTCGAGAACTTGTCCGTTCTCGCCCACAGCCGCATCGACGATCAAGGCATCGGCATCGTAAGCGCGAAGCGACAACAAGCGATCCTTGAGAATCGGAGCAAGCTCATCCCTGTAAACGCCTGCCTTACTCGCACGGCTCGCGAAGATCGGGCCGGATGCGCGATAGGGCGATGTGGGCGTCGCTTGGTGGACATGATTGAGGAGCAACAGCTCCTCGCCCACCGCCACGCGCGTGAGCGAGACGCGACATGGATAGGCATCCTCTTTATCGGCAATCACACGGTGCGCGCCGATGGCTGCAAGCTCTCGCTCATCGAGTGAGAAGAGATGTGAGAAGTGACCAGCCTCAAGGCCGCGAATTTGAAATGGCATCGATAGTCTCCGTTGAGACCATCACGATGATTGAGAATGGAACGGCTCGCGACCCGATTCCTGTGGTGCCCTACCCCAGCCTGCCCAAGACCGGAAACGTCTCCAGCAGCCAGAACGACATATTGGTGATCCAGCCGGTGAGGAAGGCGATGCCGGTAAGGATCATCAGCACGCCCATGGCTTTCTCGATCATGGCGAAGCGGGACCGCATGCGCTTCAGAAGCGCCACGAAGGGTTTCATGGCGAAGGCCGCGAGCAAGAAGGGGATGCCGAGGCCAGCCGAATAGGCGGCGAGCAGCGTGGCGCCGTATGACACGCTGTCCTCCGATCCCGCTACGGCCAGGATGGCGGCGAGAACCGGTCCGATGCAGGGGGTCCAGCCGAAGGCGAAGGCGAGGCCCATCACATAGGCGCCCCATAGGCCGACCGGCTTCTGCACGGAGAAGCGGGCCTCGCGATAGAACAGGGCGATCCTGAACACGCCGAGGAAATGCAGGCCCATGATGATGATCGCAATGCCGGCGATGGTGCTCAGCACGTCGAGATATTGGCGGATGACCTGCCCCAGGGCCGAGGCCGTCGCCCCAAGAAGCACGAAGACCGTCGAGAAGCCCGCCACGAACAGAAGCGCCGCGAAGACCGCACGGCGGCGCACGGCCCGGTCATCACCCGCGCTCAACTGGTCGAAGGTCGTGCCCGCGAGGAACGACAGGTAGGGCGGCACCAGCGGCAGGACGCAGGGGCTCAAGAAGCTGATAAGGCCCCCGAGGGCAGCGGCTGGGAAGGAAACGCTGAGCATGACGCCTTCTAGCCTTTTCCTCGACGGCAAGAAAGCTCGTGGATGCAGGTCTCTCCTGCTTGTGAAGCCGACCTTTTTGGAGTTGCCTTAGAGAATGACAGTCCTTCGCAATCTCATCACCGACGTCGCAGGCCTTCGGGTCGGCAATGCCCATGACGAAGCCCTCGCCTCGGGCGTGACGGCGGTCCTGTTCGACGAGCCAGCGGTCGCCTCCTATGCCGTCAATGGCGGCGCGCCGGGAACCCGAGATACGGACCTGCTGGAGCCCGACAAAGTGGTCCCCGGCATCAACGGCGTCGTCCTTTCCGGCGGCTCGGCCTTCGGCCTCGATGCGGCGGGCGGGGTACAGGCTTATCTCAGGGAGAGACATATCGGCTTCGCCGTCGGCCCGGCGCTGGTGGCCATCGTGCCGCAGGCGACCACATTCGACCTACTCAATGGCGGCAACAAGGATTGGGGACGCTATCCGCCCTATCGCGAGCTTGGCTATGAGGCCGCCGGGAATGCGGGCCTCGACTTCGCCCTCGGCACGGCGGGCGGCGGCTATGGGGCCACGACCGTCGATCTCAAAGGAGGCCTCGGCTCGGCCAGCGCGGTGACCAGCGCCGGCCATACGGTGGGCGCGCTCGTCGTCGTCAATGCCCTTGCCTCGACGCTGATCGGTGACGGGCCGCATTTCTGGGCCGGCACCTACGAGGAAGGCGAGGAGTTCGGTGGTCATGGGCACCCTCCCCGCATCACCCCCGAGATGCGAAAGCTCGACTGGAAGGGCCGCTCGCGGGGGGCCGCGCCTCCGACCGCCACGACGATTGCGCTGATCGCAACGGATGCTGTGCTGACCAAAGCCCAGGCTAAGCGGCTTGCCGTCATTTCCCATGACGGTCACGCGAAGGGCCTGCGCTTCGCCCATGCGCTGTTCGATGGCGACACTGTTTTCGCGACTGCTACGGGCAAGAAGCCCTTGAAGGACGAGGCAGGAGATTTCATCGAGATCGGCGCCCTTGCCGCCGATTGCCTTGCGCGTGCCATCGCACGCGGCGTCTACGAGGCGACGGCGCTGCCTTTCCCGGGTGCGCTGGCGGCCTGGGAGGACAGGTTCGGCGGATAGGCGGATCCCCTAGGATCGCCGCGCCGCTGAAAGGCTCGAGAAATCACTCAACGGTGTTTCCGCCCGATACCGCAGCCATAGCAGGATAAACCCGACAACCGGGATCAGGATGTCCGTGTAGAAGATGATGCCCGCATTCCCGGGGGCGTAGTTATGGGCCTCCACCATCTGCATCACATGTCCGGCTGCCGCGCCCCAGAGGAAGCAGGCCGGGCTGCCAGCCGCGCCCCGAAGCTTCCCTTGAAGGCGATGAAACCCACAACGGAAAAGCCAAAACTGGCGAAGCAGACTTCCTTCTGGAACGGGCTCGTCTGCCAGCCGATGAACGATGCCGCCATCTCCGAGAAGAAGACGTGCATGGCGAAATTATAGAGGAAGGTCACCCCAAGGGCGAAGAAGAAGAACCAGGACAGCAGCGCCTCGGCCACCGTTACTCGCTCCCGCAGGCGTGACTGGCGAGATAGCGAGACCAGCGCCGCGATGAGCCCAAGGACGAAGAAGGTCAGGGTGAAATTACTCAAAACAAAGGTGATGACCTGCTGCATCCTCGCCTCCGGATCACGTCACGAACCAGCATCGATATTGTGACGCTTCACCAGTGAGGATGCCAATGCCGCTGTATACTTGCCCGATAAAGCACATGCGGATTTCCACACGTCATTACCGGCATTGTGCCGGTAATCCTGATGGATTGAGGCGCAGCACCCTACAATCGGGATGGCCGGGACAGGCCCGACCATGACGGCAAGGGAAGCGCCCTAGCAGCCCTTAAAACCGATCCGCCCGATACGGCTTGGGATCGACCACGGTCGGCTCTTCGCCCGTGATCATCTCCGCGAGCAATCGGCCCGTTACCGGGCCCAGCGTCAGGCCGTGATGGGCGTGGCCGAAGCCGAACCAGAGGTTCTTGTGGCGCGGGGCCGGGCCGATGATCGGCATCATGTCCGGCGTGCAGGGGCGCATGCCCATCCACGGCTCGGGATCGACCCTCTCGCCGAGGGGGAAGAATTCCCGCGCGATGGGCTCGGCGCGGTTGAGCTGGACCGGGGTCTTCGGCGCATCACGGAGCGCGAATTCCGCGCCGGTGGTGAGGCGGATGCCCTTCGACATGGGCGCCAGGAAATAGCCCCGGTCGAAATCCAGCGTCGGGCGGTTGAGCACCGCGTTGCCCTCGGGCTTGTAGTGCATGTGATAGCCGCGCTTGACCGCGAGCGGCAGGTTGTAGCCGAGCTTCGTCGTCACCACGTCGGCCCAGGCGCCGAGCGCCACGACGACAGCACCCGCTTCCACCGGTCCATTCTCGGTCTGGATACGCCAGCCGTTCGGCGTCTCTTCGAGCGTCTTGGCATCGCCCGCCGCCAGCTCGCCGCCCAGGCGCTCGAACAGGCCCACATAGCCCATGGTGAGCATGTGCGGATCGGACACGGAGGCCGGGTCCGTCCAGTGAATGCCGCCCTTGGTCTGCACCTTGAGGTGAGGCTCCAGCTCCGCGACGCCGAGCATGTTCAGGGCGTTGAAGTTCACCCCGAAATCGCGCTTCACCTCCTCCGCATCGGTCAGCTCCTCGTCCATGCTCTTCTGGTCGCGGAAGACCTTCATCCAGCCGGTCGGGCGGATCAGATGCGTGGAGCCGGATTCCTCGGCGAGCGCCATGTGTTCGGTTACGCTATGCTCGATGAGCGGCGCATAAAGACGCGCGATCGCCATGTGCTGGGCCGGACGCGAATGCATCCAGTACTGCCACAGGAAGGGCGCGAGCTTCGGGAGCGCGTTCCAATGGTAGGAGGCGTCGATGGTGTTGTTCAGGGCATAGCGCAGCAGGGCGCCGAAATCGTGCGGGAAGCCGTAAGGATAAACGCCCTCGCGCTGGATGAGGCCGGCATTGCCGAAAGAGGTTTCCTCGCCCGGCTTGCGCTTGTCGACCAACAGCACCGAGCGGCCGCGCTTCTGCAAATGCACGGCGATGGACACGCCGACGATACCGGCACCGAGAACAACCACATCCTTACGCATGAAAGTCCTGCCCTGTTCTGAGTTGGCTTCCGAGGCCGGAAGCTGGGCGCTGCCGCCCTCTTGAAGGGCTTTTTACTCCCGATCCCCGATTGCCGTCCATGCCTTTCGAGCCCAAAGGCGGGCTCTCCCCAGGCAAGTGGTATCAAATTGGTTCATGAGTGAGCTTGATTGTCCCGTTGCCCGCGGGAAAAGCTCGTGCTACCGGCGCGTCATGACACGACCGCTTCTCATTGCTCCCTCGATCCTCGCCTCCGACTTCTCCAAGCTCGGCGAGGAAATCCGCGCCATCGACGCCGCCGGCGCCGACTGGATCCATATCGACGTGATGGACGGACATTTCGTGCCCAACATCACCATGGGCCCGGATATCGTGAAGGCGATCCGCCCGCACACCAAGAAGCTCTTCGACGTGCACCTGATGATCGCCCCGGTGGATCCCTATCTCGAAGCCTTCGCCAATGCGGGCGCGGACATCATCAGCATCCACGCGGAGGCAGGCCCGCACCTGCACCGGTCGCTCCAAACCATCCGCAAGCTCGGCAAGAAGGCGGGCATCGTGCTCAATCCGGGCACCCATGAAGCCTCCATCGAGCCCGTGATCGACGAGGTGGACCTGATCCTCCTGATGACCGTCAATCCGGGCTTCGGCGGGCAGGCCTTCATCCCGGCTGTCTGCCCCAAGCTGCGTCGGATCAAGGAAATGGTGGGCAACCGCAATATCGACATCGAGATCGACGGCGGCGTGACCGCCGAAACGGCCCCTCTCGTGGCCGAAGCGGGCGCCAATGTGCTGGTCGCCGGCTCCGCCACCTTCAAGGGCGGTCCCTCGGCCTATGCCGCGAACATGGCGGCCATTCGCGAGGCTGCAGAGAAGGCGCGTTGAGATCAACGGGCTATCGTGCTACCGCGCGGGGCATATCCCCCGCGTGGAAGTGAAAAGCGATGATCCCTCGTTACAGCCGTCCCGAGATGGTGGCCATCTGGTCGCCGGAAACCAAGTTCCGCATCTGGTTCGAGATCGAGGCTCACGCCACGACGGCGCTGGCCAATCTCGGTGTCGTGCCTAAAGAAGCGGCGGAAATCGTCTGGGAGAAGGGCTCCAAGGCGACATTCGACGTGGAACGCATCGATTCCATCGAGCGCGAGGTCAAGCACGACGTCATCGCCTTCCTCACGCACATGGCCGAGATCGTCGGCCCCGAGGCCCGCTTCGTCCACCAGGGCATGACCTCGTCCGACGTGCTCGACACCACCTTCAACGTCCAGCTCGCCCGCGCCACGGACATCCTGCTGCGCGACATGGACGAGCTGCTTGCCGCCATCAAGCGCCGCGCCATCGAGCACAAGATGACGCCGACCATCGGCCGCTCGCACGGCATCCATGCCGAGCCCACCACCTTCGGCCTCAAGCTCGCCCAGGCCTATGCGGAATTCGAGCGCTGTAAGATCCGCCTCATCGAGGCCCAGCGGGAGATTTCCACCTGCGCCATCTCGGGCGCGGTCGGCACCTTCGCCAATATCGACCCGAGCGTGGAAGAATACGTGGCCGAGCAGATGGGCCTCCAGGTCGAGCCGGTCTCGACCCAGGTCATCCCGCGCGATCGCCACGCCATGTATTTCGCGACGCTCGGCGTCATCGCCTCCTCCATCGAGCGCCTGGCCACGGAAGTGCGCCACCTGCAGCGCAGCGAGGTTCTGGAAGCGGAAGAGTTCTTCTCGGCTGGCCAGAAGGGCTCCTCCGCCATGCCGCACAAGCGCAATCCGGTCCTGACCGAGAACCTTACGGGCCTCGCCCGCATGGTGCGCGCCTATGCCATGCCCGCCATGGAGAACGTGGCCCTTTGGCACGAGCGGGATATCTCCCACTCCTCCGTCGAACGCATGATCGGCCCCGACGCCACCGTGACCCTCGACTTTGCCCTCGCCCGCCTCACGAACGTCATCGACAAGCTCTTGGTGTACCCTGAGAACATGCAGAAGAACCTGGACCGTCTCGGCGGCCTCGTTCATTCCCAGCGCGTTCTTCTGGCACTCACCCAGAAGGGCGCCTCCCGCGAGGACGCCTATCGTGTCGTGCAGCGCAACGCCATGCCGGTCTGGCGCGGCGAAGGCGACTTCCTGACCCTTCTGAAGAGCGATGCCGATGTGACGAAGTACCTGACCCCTAAGGAGATCGAGGACTGCTTCGACCTCGGCTACCACTTCAAGCATGTGGATACGATCTTCACGCGGGTCTTCGGCGCAACAGGAGCATAGCTGAGGGGCTGGAAATTTTTCTCCGATGCGCGACAATTCCCGTGTGAGATCAACGGTACGGGAACGACGGCCATGCTGTCGGAGAAAATTCTCAAGCTTGCCTTCACGCGGGCCGTCAAGTACGGCACCCTCGAAATGACTACGGCGGGAGGCCAGCACTTCACCTTCGGTGACGGCGGGTCTCCCCAGGTTTCGATCCGGTTCACGGACAAGGCGGCCCAGACCGCCCTTTGCCTTCACCCTGAATTAAAGCTCGGCGAGCTTTACATGGACGGGAGGCTCGTGATCGAGGAAGGCGATATCCTCGACCTCCTCCAGCTCCTGCTTCAGGACACCCATGGAGAGCTGAACGAACTTCCCTTGCGCCGCCTACGCAAGATCCAGAACTGGATGCGGCTGCGCGGAGAGAACGACATGGTTCGCTCCAGGCACAACGTCGCCCACCATTACGATCTCGACGGGCGGCTCTATTCCCTCTTCCTCGACAGCGACCGGCAATATTCCTGCGCCTATTTCGAGCATCCGGACGACAGTCTCGAACAGGCGCAGCTCACCAAGAAGCGGCATATCGCGGCCAAGCTCATGGTCGATCCCGGCCATAGCGTGCTCGATATCGGGTCCGGCTGGGGCGGCATGGCGCTTTATCTGGCGCAGGTCGCCTGCGCGGGCTCCGTGAAGGGTATCACCCTGTCGGAGGAACAGCTGGAGGCCTCCCGCAAGCGCGCCGCCGCCTCCGGCCTCACCGACAGGGTACGCTTCGAGCTGCAGGACTACCGGGCAACCACAGGCTCCTTCGACCGCGTCGTCTCGGTCGGCATGTTCGAGCATGTGGGGCCTGCTTCCTACGATGACTATTTCGGCACCTGCCGGAAGGTCCTGAAGGAGGATGGCGTGATGCTGCTCCACACCATCGGGCGCTCCGGCACGCCCTATCCCACCAATCCCTGGATTACGAAATACATCTTCCCCGGCGGGCATCTGCCGGTTCTGTCTGAGATGATGCCGGCCATCGAGCGCGCGGGGCTCGTCGTCACCGATCTCGAGATCCTGCGCCTGCACTATGCCTATACCCTGAAAGCTTGGCGTGAGCGCTTCCTGGCCCAGCGGGAGGAAGTGCTGAAACTCTACGACGATCGCTTCTTCAGGATGTGGGAATGCTACCTCGCCATGTCGGAATCTGCCTTCCGATGGCAGGATGCGGTAGTGTTCCAGCTGCAGTTGGCCCGGCGCAACGACGCTGTGCCGCTTACACGAGACTACATTGCCGAGCGGGAGGCCGCCCTGAAGGCGTCCGAGCAGATGGAGTTCAGGCGCAGCGCTTGAACCTGCACGGGAGCGGCTTTATCTCGAAGGTATGAAAACCTCCGATTGCGACATCCTCATCGTTCCCGGCCACACGAACTCAGGTGTTGACCACTGGCAGAGCCGGTGGGAGCGCCAGCTCTCGACCGCGTGGCGGGTCGAGCAGGAAAACTGGGACAATCCCAACAAGGACGCCTGGGTCGCGCGCATCGTCAATGACGTGAAGCGCGCCAAGAAACCCGTGGTCCTGGTCGGCCACAGCCTCGGCGTTATGGCCATCGTGCACGCCGCCCCGCTTCTGTCTCCCGACAAGGTCCAGGGCGCCTTTCTGGTGAGCCCGCCCGATGTGGAGCGGCCGGATTTCGTCCCCGTCATCGACCGCGCCTTCGCGCCGATCCCGCGCGATCCCCTGCCCTTTCCCTCGGTACTGGTCGCCAGCCGCACGGACCCGCATTGCGAATATGACAAGGCCGAGGATCTCGCCTATTCCTGGGGCTCTGCTTTCGTCGATGCGGGAGATGCGGGCCACCTCAACACGGAAAGCGGCCACGGTCCCTGGCCGGAGGGCCTCATGCGCTTCGCGGGGTTTTTGAAGCGGCTAGGTCAGAAATAAATCTCTCCGCCAGAGGGTATGGCGCGACCTTCCCTCCCCCTTTCGGGGAGGGATTGAGGGTGGGGTCGCAAGGTCAGAGCGTTACGCTTTGTCCGTGAGTAGGAACAGCCCTACACCGTCATGGCCGGGCTTATCCCGGCCATCCCGATCCGAAAAGCGCGGCGCTTCACACAATCGGGATCACCGGCACAAGGCCGGTGATGACGTGGGAGTGATGTGGTCAGAGCTCTCACCCAGTCACACCACCCCCACCCTCGCCCTCCCCGCAAGGGGAAGGGAATAAGCGCGGCGCACATCCAACCTGATCTTTTCCACATGACGAAAAGTTCATGCTGCCTTCACTCGAACGAGAGCACCTTGAGGTCATTCTCGTCGTTGTCATCTCGAAGGAGGATACTCGAATGAAGATCATCGCCACCCTTGCTGCTGCCGCCGTACTTGCGAGCGCAGGCACCTACGCACTGGCGCAGGCTCCGGCTCCCACGACACCGCCCGCGGCGGGCCAGGAGCAGGCGCGTCCGGAGCCCCGTCGCGGCATGTCCCAGGACGACTACAACCGCCTCGTCGACGCCCGCATTGCTTCCATCAAGGCCGGCCTAAAGCTCACCGCCGATCAGGAGCGTCTGTGGGGCCCGGTGGAAACCGCGATCCGGACGTCAGCCTCCGAGCGCTATACCAACATGCAGCAATTCCGTGAGAACCGTGACCAGCGCCGCAACGCGGACTTCATGCAGCGCCTCGAACAGCGCAATACCATGATGAACCAGGGCGCTCAGCGCTCTGCCGCGCTGACGACGGCCCTGCGTCCCTTCTGGGACAGCCTCGGCGAGGACCAGAAGCGGATTGCCCCACGCCTGATGCGTGAAGCTATCAACGGCGGCTGGAGCGAACGTCGCGGACGCGGCGGACGGGATGGCCATCACGGCCGCCGTCACACCATGATGGATCACGGCATGATGAACCATGGTCCTGGAGGAATGGGACCTGGAGGAATGGGATCTGGCCCACGCGGTCCTGCTCCCCAGCAGTAAGCTGTCGCCGTAAACAAAAAGGCCGCCCATCGGGCGGCCTTTTCAGTGTCATGTCTGTTTCGCGGATTAGCGCGAATAGAACTCGATCACGAGGTTCGGTTCCATCTGGACCGGGTACGGCACTTCCGACAGGGTCGGGATGCGCGTCACGCGGGCCGTCATCTTGGAATGATCGACCTCGATGTAGTCCGGAACGTCACGCTCGGCGAGCTGGGACGCCACGACGACGACTTCGAGCTGCTTGGACTTGTCCTTCACCTCGATCACGTCGCCGGCCTTCACCTGATAGCTCGGGATGTTCACGCGACGGCCGTTGACCTTCACGTGACCATGGTTGACGAACTGACGGGCGGCGAAGGGGGTCGCGACGAACTTCGCGCGGTACACGACCGCGTCGAGACGACGCTCGAGCAGGCCGACCAGGTTCTCACCCGAGTCGCCCTTCAGGCGGATAGCCTCGGCGTAGTAGCGGCGGAACTGCTTCTCGGTGATGTTCGCGTAGTAGCCCTTCAGCTTCTGCTTGGCGCGGAGCTGGGTGCCGAAGTCGGACATCTTGCCCTTGCGGCGCTGGCCGTGCTGGCCGGGGCCGTATTCGCGGCGATTCACGGGGCTCTTAGGGCGACCCCAGATATTCTGACCCATACGGCGGTCAAGCTTGTGCTTGGCCTGAATGCGCTTCGACATCGCTGTTCCTCTTTGTTGTCGAATTAGCGAGGAACGCGCCCTCCTCTTCCCCTAAGGGACGACAGGCCGACCGAAGCCGGGCCACGGGAGCGTAAAAAGTTACGCGGCCCCGTTAAGGACCGCGTGAACGGGTGGGGTGTAGGAGAAAGGCGAGGGAAAGTCAATCCATTCCGCCTCAGCCCACCAGTAGCGGCATGTCCTCGACCGTGACCACCGGAAGCCCCTTGTCCTTCAAGGCTGAGCGCAGGGGCTCAGTCATCCCGGCGCCACTGGTGAATACCGCCATGGCCTCGTTCTCGTCGGCCTCGTGGCCGGGCACGGGCTGGCCGATGAGCTGGGTCACCCGCCGACCGATGGCCGGGGCCGGATCGATCCAGGTCACGGGCCAAGGGGCCAGCGTCTGGAAGCGCTGGAGGAGAAGCGGGTAATGGGTGCAGCTCAGCGCCACCACATCGGTCCGCACGCTCTCCTCTTGGATGAAGCAGGGCAGAAGCTCGTCCAGAATTTCCGCATCGGAAACGGGCGCCCCCGCAAGCTCGGCCTCCGCAATCGCCGCGAGGCGGCGCGAGCCGACGAGATTGACCTTACAGCCTGAGGCATAGGTCTCGATGAGGTCCCGCGTATAGTCCCGCGCCACCGTCCCAGGGGTGGCGAGCACTGTGACATAGCCCGAACGCGTGATCTGCGCCGCCGGCTTGATGGCGGGGACCGTGCCGACGAAGGGAACCGAAAAACGCTCCCGCAGGTGCGGCAGCACCAGGGTCGAGGCCGTGTTGCAGGCGATCACCACGAGCTTGGGATCGTGAAGGGCGATCAGGCGCTCCATGACCGCGAGAACCCGCGCCACCAGGACGTCCTGGCTGAGGCCCCCATAGGGAAAGCCCGCATCGTCCGCCGCATAGACATAGCGCGCATCCGGGCGAACCTTCAGCACCTCGGAGAAGACCGTGAGGCCGCCGAGGCCGGAATCGAAGACGAGGATCGTGGGCACAGGAGACGGCATGACAGCCGGGTTATAGGTCGTTCCGGCCAGAAGATCGACACGCATACTCTACACCTTACGAACGAAGATGATTCAGAAATCCTGTGAGGTCCTGCTTGGTTTCCCCAGGAGCGGGCGTGGGAGCGAGGTTCAGCCTGCGCCGGGGGCCGGCTTCCGGCTGGTTCTTTTGCCCTTCAACCTTCGGCATCTGGGCCGAGAGGCGCTTTACGGGCCAGCCGTCGCTCCAGTTGCCCATATCGACGAATTTGGAATCGCGGGTGAGCGCCGCCGCATCCTTGCCGGCGAAGGCCGCATCGGCCGCGATCTCGAAGGTTCTCCAATAGGCCTGATAATCGAGCGTATCGGTGCCGTTATTGCCGAGCTGCTGGGTCAGGATGGTCTGGGGACCGGAGAGCGACATGTCAGCGCTCCAGCGCCAGGTGTTCTTCTGCTTGGGATCACGCGGCGGGTCGGGGGGTAGCTTGATGGCGGAGGCATCGTAATCCGCCTTGGGCGAACCGGGAGAGGCCATGGTTGCAGTGAGCGGCGGATAGCCATGGTCGTCGGAGCTGGTGCGCATGAACAGCTTGCGGCTTGCCGGCACGCTGCTTGCCGCTTCCAAAAGACGGCGGGCCGCCCGGTCGATGGGCAGGTGCTCCCGGTCGCCGCTCATGGTGATGAGGAGTGTCGAAGGGTCGATGGCTGAGAGGTCGCGAAGAAGGATGCCCCTCTCCTTCTCGTTGGAAGCGATGCCGCCCGGCATGAGGCCGAAGACCAGCTTCGGCATGGGAAGTTTGCTATCGCCCACTCCGGACGCGACGTTCAGCGCGATCGGCATACCGGCGGAATGGCCGATGAAGGCGACACGCTTGAGATCGGGCTTCGCCGCCGCATCTTCGGCAAGCTCCGTGAGCGCATTCTGGATCAGAGTTTCCGACAAAGCCGTCGCGTCGGCGGGGCGTGAGCGGTTCACCTCCTGAAAGCGCGGAAAAAGGACGAGATAGCCCTTGCGCGCCAGATGATCGATGAAGCCGCCATAGAGGCCAGGATTCACAGCTCCCCAGGAATGGAAGAATACTGCCACCGGGCGCGGTGTGGCGGGCGTATCGGAGCCGTGGAACACGTAAGTGCCGGAGCTGGCCGTCCCCGTACCGCGCTTCACCACCTCGGAAATCTTGTAATCCGATCCGCCGGGCCCCTGCTCCGGCTGTTTCGGCGGCGTCGCTGCAACGGCCCAAGGTGTGGCGAAGCATGAGCCAAGGAGGAGGAGCGTAATCAGCGAGCGGCGCATGGCGATCTCAGGTCAGATTGTGAAGGGCGGACAGCGCCCGGCAACACTAGATCACAAGTTCTTTAAGGCTTTCTCAACCGCCGGCCTTCCGCAAGTGCGCGAATCGCCCCACGCAGAGTGCGAACATCCTGCTCGGTCATTTCGAGACGATGGAAGATGTCCCGCATGTTGCGGGTCATGATCGGCTTCTTGTCCTCGGGAAAGAAGTTTACCGCCTCCAGCTCTTCCTCGATGTAATCGAGGAAGGAAATGACGCCCTCGCGGGTCGCAGGTGGAGAGCGCCTTTCGCCGGTGAAGGGCAGCGCGCTGCCGGTGGCCAGTTTGTACCATTCGTACGAGACCAAAAGCACGGCCTGTGCGAGATTGAGCGACGAGAACTTGGGATCCACCGGAAAGGTGATGATGGCGTCCGCAAGAGATACCTCGTCGTTCTCAAGCCCCGTCCGTTCCCGCCCGAACATGATGCCGATGCGCTGGCCCTCGGCGGTTCTCTGATGCGCCTCCTTCATCGCGGGCTCCGGCGCGAAGACGCGCTTCATCTGCCCGCGCTCGCGGGCGGTCGTGGCGAAGACGTAGTTGAGGTCGGCGATGGCCTCCTTCACCGTGTCGTAGAGCTTCGCCCCCTCCAGCACATGCACGGCGCCGGAGGCCGCCGAATGCGCGCCCTTGCGCGGCCAGCCATCGCGAGGCGCCACGATGCGCAGATCTGACAGGCCGAAATTGGCCATGGCGCGCGCCACCATGCCGATGTTTTCCGCCAGCTGAGGCTCGACGAGGATGATGGTTGGAAGCGTCATGGCGGTCAGGTCTTGATTGTCAAAGGAGAAAGTCCTCTCCCCATACAACTCAAGGCCTTGGGCCGCCACATTGATTTCTGAATCAAGCTTCACAGATGGCATCTGAAGCATAAAGGCACGCGGGAAGCGATGATCGTAGCGGATGAAGTCCTGATCTCGGCCGCCACATTCATCCTCCTGGTGGGGGTCTCCCTCGGCTGCCTGTTCGGGCACACCCTGCTTTCCACCAGACAGCTTCAGGAAGACACGAACTCCACCGTCCGGGTCGTCGCCAATATCTTCGTGGTCATCGCCTCCCTGGTGCTCGGCCTAATGCTGAACTCGGCCAAGAACACGTTTCAGGACGTGGACGATGCGGTCCACACCTACGCGACCGACTTGATCCTGCTCGACAAGACCGTCCGCACTTTGGGACCGGCCGGCGAGGAGATTCATCAAGGGATCATCGCTTATCTGGACAGGGCGCTCAGCGCGAGCCCTGGTGTCGCTCCCGATGGGCAAGCCGAGATTCTGCTCGAAGATATCGGCAATCGGCTGCGAGCCGTTCAGGCGACGAACGATCAGCAGACAGCCCTCTTGATCGAGGCACGGCAGCTCTATCGGGCGGTTCTCGACCAGCGCTGGGTTATCGTCGGCCAGTCGGGCGGCACCATCCCGATGCCGCTAATCGTCGTCATGATCGCGTGGCTCGTCGTGATCTTCGCAAGCTTCGGCTTCCGGTCGCCCCGGAACGCGGTCGTCATCGGCACGCTCGTCTCGGCCGCCCTTCTGATCTCGGCCTCGCTCTGCCTGATCCTGGACATGGACAACCCGTCATCGGGCCTCATCCAGGTCTCCGACGAGCCGTTGCAGCGGGTCCTGGAGCAGATCCGGCAATAAGAGCCTGTTTCCGTTCAGCACCGAGAGGGCGGGAAAACACCCAAAGCCTCAGAAACCGCTGAATTGGGGCAAGCCCCCCACCTTCCCCCGGAGCCTTAACCGCGCTATAGCCCCGGCAACCCGTCTGCCGCAGGCAGGCCCGTTTCAGCCCTGAAAAACAAGGTGAGATCAATGGCGAAGATCAAGGTTGCCAATCCGGTCGTCGAACTCGACGGCGACGAGATGACCCGCATTATTTGGCACTTCATCAAAGAGAAGTTGATCCACCCCTATCTCGACATCGACCTGAAGTACTACGACCTGGGCATCGAGCACCGCGACGCCACCAATGACAAGGTCACGGTCGAGGCGGCGGAAGCCATCAAGAAGTACGGCGTCGGCGTGAAATGCGCCACCATCACGCCGGACGAGGCCCGCGTGGAAGAGTTCAAGCTCAAGGACATGTGGAAGTCGCCCAACGGCACGATCCGTAACATCCTCGGCGGCGTGATCTTCCGCGAGCCGATCATCTGCAAGAACGTTCCGCGCCTCGTGCCCGGCTGGACCCAGCCGATCATCGTCGGCCGTCATGCCTTCGGCGACCAGTACAAGGCCACGGACTTCAAGGTGCCCGGCAAGGGCCGCCTGACCATGAAGTTCGAAGGTGAAGACGGCACCGTGATCGAGAAGGAAATCTTCAAGTTCCCGGACGCCGGTGTCGCCATGGGCATGTACAATCTCGACGAGTCGATCCGCGAGTTCGCCCGCGCCTCCATGAACTACGGCCTGAACCGCAAGTACCCGGTCTATCTCTCCACGAAGAATACGATCCTCAAGGCCTATGACGGCCGCTTCAAGGACATCTTCGAGGAAGTCTTCCAGAACGAGTTCAAGGCGAAGTTCGACGCCGCCGGCATCACCTACGAGCACCGCCTCATCGACGACATGGTGGCCTCGGCCCTCAAGTGGTCGGGCGGCTATGTGTGGGCCTGTAAGAACTACGACGGCGACGTGCAGTCCGACACAGTGGCGCAAGGGTTCGGCTCGCTCGGCCTCATGACATCCGTGCTGATGACGCCGGACGGCAAGACGGTGGAAGCGGAAGCCGCCCACGGCACCGTGACCCGCCACTACCGCGAACACCAGAAGGGCAAGGAGACCTCGACGAACTCCATTGCCTCGATCTTCGCCTGGACCCGTGGCCTCGCCCACCGCGCCAAGCTCGACGACAACGCCGATCTCGCCAAGTTCGCGGCGACCCTCGAGAAGGTCTGCGTGGACACGGTCGAGTCCGGCTTCATGACGAAGGACCTCGCCCTCCTCGTCGGCGCGGAGCAGAAGTGGCTCTCTACCACCGGCTTCCTCGACAAGATCGACGAGAACCTCAAGAAGGCGATGGCTGCTTAAGTCAGTCTCGCCTTGCAGGAATTGAAAATGGCCGGGCTTGTCCCGGCCATTTTTGTTATAGAATAGCAGGCGACTGGAAAGTGCCCCTGCGATCTCACGCTCAAATTCGACATCAATCCAGCAAGCCATTTCCACGATTGGACAGCCGCCTGGAACGAAACCTCCTGGCCTGCCGGGGTTGCGAAATCCGCGCAAAAGAAGAGCCAGCGGACGGAACGTCTCGAACCGATCAAGCGCGATGTCGGCCCTCGGGGCTTCATGCCAAAAGCATTCTCATCCTGCGAAGGCGGGCCTGCAGATTTCTAATCGGGCTCCCCGCTCTACATAGACTGCTCAGAGACATCAAACCCCAAGGCTGTTGCCATGTCGGATCAACGCCAATCCACCATGACCGGCGGCTGCCAGTGCGGCGCCGTGCGCTACGAACTCAAGTCTGAGCCAACCCGTGCGAGCATCTGCCATTGCCGCATGTGCCAGAAGGCGTTTGGCAATTATTTCGCGGCGTTCACCGGCCTGCCGCAAAAGGATCTGGTCTGGACGAAGGGACAGCCCGGCAGCTTTCGGAGTTCCGAGGCTGCGGAGCGCGGCTTCTGCCGCGATTGCGGGACGCCGCTGACCTATTCCTACCTGGAGGACGACCGTATCAGCGTCTCCATCGGCAGCCTGGATCATCCGGAGCGCGTTACCCCCGAAATCCAATACGGCGTTGAGAGCAGACTTCCCGCCTTTGCCATGCTTCACACGCTCCCAAGCATCACGACCGAGGATGACAACCCGCCTGAGGAGCTGGCGAAGATGAAATCCCACCAGCACCCGGATCACGATTGAGGCCCCGCCTTTCCATCATCAAGGAAGCTGGGCTGTTTCGCGAAACCAACTGACAACTGATGCATTGAACCCTCGACATCCTTACCGGGCGAGACCTCCCGCGCCGCGCCCAGGAAAGCGAGAGGACATGCTTTGGTCGCTATATCCAGTTCAGGCCCTCTGAGGCCGCTTCATCCCCTTCATGCAATCCTTCTGGCGTTTCCGCTCCCATTATTCGCGGGCGCCCTGCTCAGCGACTTTGCCTATCGGGCGACCTTTCACATTCAATGGGCCAATTTCTCGTCCTGGCTCATTGCCGGAGGCTTGGTCGGCGGCGGCTTCGCGGCGCTCTGGGCATTGATCAATCTTTTTCGCCGTGGGACGGCGCATAAAGGACGGATGATTGTCTATTTCGTTGTGCTGGCTGTCATGTGGGTCCTCGGTTTCATCAACGCCCTTGTCCACGCGAAGGATGCCTGGGCGACCATGCCGGAGGGCCTTTATCTGTCCGCGATCACGACGCTTCTGGCCCTCGCTGCGGCCTGGATCGGTTATTCCGGATTTCATACAGGAGAGGTGAAATGAACCGCTCAACCCTCTTCATCGGCGCCCTGACGATTGCTCTCTCCGCCTACAACGCGGAAGCCCAGCCGCAGCAGTTCGGCCAGAACCCTAACCTGCCCAAGCCGGAGCGCGGCCTGTTGCCCAGCATGAAGATCCCGAGACCGGCCAACTGGGGCAACGATCTGCCGAAGGTGCCACAGGGATACAAGATCCAACCTATTGCCACGGATCTCAAGATCCCGCGTCAGACCCTGCTTCTTCCCAATGGAGATATTCTGGTCGCAGAAGGATCCGGCGGTTACGCGCCGACCTTACGCCCCAAGGACATGATCGCGGGCTATATCAAGAGCCTCGGCAAGAGCTCGGTGAAGGGCGGCAATCGGTTGACGTTGCTGCGCGATACCAACGGCGACGGCACTTACGAGATGCAGGGCGTCTTCGCCGACAACCTCAACGCACCTTATGGTCTCGCGTTCGTCAATGGTGTCATCTACGTGGCCAACCAGGACGAGCTGGTGCGCTTCGATTACCGGGACGGTGACACCAAGGCGAGCGGGCCTCCGACGAAGGTCACCGACCTGCCCTCTAAGATCAATCATCACTGGACGAAGTCGATGGCCGCCAGCGCGGATGGGCGTTTTCTCTATGTCGGCATCGGCTCCAACAGCAACATCACCGAGCGGGGCATGGATGCCGAGGAAGATCGTGCCATGATCTGGCAGATCGACGCGCAGACGGGAGCGCATAGACCTTATGCCACCGGCATTCGCAACCCCACGGCGCTGACCATTCAACCTGGTACGGGCCAGCTTTGGGCAGTCGTGAATGAACGGGACGAAATCGGTCCCGACCTTGTTCCGGACTACCTGACTTCGGTGAAGGAAGGCGCGTTTTACGGATGGCCCTATAGCTACTGGGGCCAGAATGTCGACCCGCGTGCGCAGCCGCAGGATCCGGAAAAGGTCGCGGCGGCCATTCGCCCGGACTACGCCCTGGGATCGCACGTGGCGGCGCTTGGCGTCGCCTTCTCCACCCCGGCTATGGGCCCTGATTTCACTGAGGGCGTGTTCGTGGGCATGCACGGCAGTTGGAACCGCAACGTGCCGGTCGGCTACAAGGTGGTCTTCGTGCCGTTCCGCGATGGCAAGCCAGCCGGTGATCCGGTCGATTTCGTATCCGGTTTCCTAGTTGGTGACGGCAATACGCGAGGCCGCCCGGTCGGTGTGACAGTAGACCCGCGCGGAGCCCTGATCATCGCGGACGACCTGTCGAATACGATCTGGAGAGTGACGAAGAACTGACCGCGTATGGCCAAAGCATCGGCAATCGCCGAGAGGCCAAGCAGTTTGAAGAGCGGGCGGGAATGAAACCCCGTCCGCTCTTTAAGCATGACGAGACACAGCTTTACGACGTCGGCGCTGCCTGTTCCTTCACAGGACCACGCTGAGCCACAGGCTTCTTATTCTTGCGGGTGAGCACCAGCGGAGCAAGGCTCGCCGTCACCGGGTTCGGGTAATGTTCGAGTGTCGAGCCGGTCGCGGCATCGACGCCCATCCCGATCACGCCTCCGATGAGGACATTGCCTGCGAAACCGGCGGCTCCGGCACCAGCGAGGCGGGTCTGCACCATCACATCCTGGCTCTCGTAGCCCGGCTTGGAGAAGGTCGCGATGAACTCCGATTTGCGGCTCACATCCAGCGTACAGGGTGTCGTCGGGCAGGTCAGGCCTGTCGAGGTTCGCATTTCCGCGGAAGGCGTGGAATCGAAAGTGATCTGTTCGGTCGTGCCGCGGGTGACAGTGGCGCAGGCGCCGAGAGAAAGGCTGCCCGCAAGAACCGCGAGAAGTGATGCACGCATGATGTTGCCCCGTTATCTTTCTTAGTTGTTTCTCGCCGATGCGAGCTGGCACAACTAGAAGGATAAATTGCATCATTTCAAGCATATAACGATGCTGTGCACAGGGGCTTGAGCCGCCTGACAATCCTCACATGGAAGACGTCAGGCGGGCTTGTTCGGTGCCGTTGCGCCGACGATCAGCAGGCTTCAGGCGCTCGCCAACATGGCTGCTTCAATCGCCGAGAGCGCCGCCTCTGCCTGGGCTCCATCGGGGCCGCCGGCCTGGGCCATGTCACGACGTCCGCCTCCGCCCTTGCCGCCGAGCTTTTCCGATCCCACGCGCACGAGGGCGACCGCGTCGTATTGCGCAGTCAGGTCGTCCGTAACAGCCACCACGATGCCCGCCTTGCCGTCATCGGCGACGCCGACGATGGCGACGATGCCGGAGCCGAGGCGCTTCTTGCCCTCATCGGCGAGGCTCTTGAGATCCTTCATCTCGACGCCTGTGACGGCGCGCGCCATGAGCTTGATGCCGCCCACGTCCTTCACCGGATCGCCGCCATCCGCAGCGCCGCCGCCCATGGCGAGCTTGCGGCGCGCCTCGGCGAGTTCGCGCTCCAGCTTGCGGCGCTCTTCGAGAAGCGCGGAGAGACGGGAAGAAACCTCGTCTACAGGAGTCTTCAGAAGGCCGGCAACCTCCCGCAGCTTGCGGCTCTCATCCGCGAGATAGCGACGCGCGGCATCGCCGGTCATCGCTTCGAGACGGCGTACACCTGCAGCGACCGCGCTCTCGGCCACGATGGTGACGAGGCCGATGTCGCCCGTACGGTTCACATGCGTGCCGCCGCAGAGTTCGATGGAGAAGGTCTTGTTGCCCTCGGTCTTGCCCATGGAAACGACGCGGACCTCATCGCCGTATTTCTCGCCGAAAAGCGCGCGCGCCCCGGACTCGATGGCCTCATCCACGGCCATGAGCTTGGTAACCACCGGCTCGTTCTGGAGCAGCACCTTGTTGGCGATCTCCTCAACCTCCTTCAGCTCCGCATCCTCGATGGGCTTCGGGTGGCTGAAGTCGAAGCGCAGGCGATCGGGGGAGACCATCGAGCCCTTCTGGGCCACATGGTCGCCGAGCACCTGACGCAGAGCCTCGTGCAGAAGATGGGTTGCCGAGTGGTTGGAGCGCACGGCGGAGCGGCGCTCGTGATCGACGATCAGCTCCAGAGACTGGTTCGGCTTGAGCGAGCCGTGCTCCACGGTGACGTGGTGCACGAAGAGATCGCCGAGCTTCTTCTCGGTGCCGGTCACGAACACGCGGGCGCCCTCGCCCTGCATCACGCCCGTATCGCCGACCTGGCCGCCGGACTCGCCGTAGAACGGCGTCTGGTTCAGGACCACGAGGCCGGTCTCGCCGGCCTTCAGGACCGAGACTTCCTTGCCGTCCTTGAGCAGCGCAACGACCACGCCCTCGGCTTGTTCGGTATCGTAGCCCAGGAACTCAGTGGCGCCGGTGCGTTCCTTGACGCCGAACCACACGGTTTCCGTCGCTGCCTCGCCCGAACCGGCCCAAGCCGCGCGGGCCTTCTCGCGCTGGCGCTCCATGGCGGCATCGAAAGCATCCGTATCGACGCCGATACCACGGGATTTGAGCGCATCCTGCGTCAGATCGAGCGGGAAGCCGAAGGTATCGTAGAGCGTAAAGGCCGTGTCGCCCGAGAGGTTCTGGCCCTTGGTGAGATTGCGGGTCTCGTCGTCGAGGATCGTCAGGCCGCGCTCAAGGGTCTTGCGGAAACGGGTTTCCTCCAGCTTCAGCGTCTCGGTGATCAGCGCCTCGGCGCGGATCAGCTCAGGATAGGCCTGCCCCATCTCGCGCACGAGAACAGGCACGAGGCGGTACATCAGCGGGTCGCGCGTGCCGAGCAGCTGCGCATGGCGCATGGCGCGGCGCATGATGCGGCGAAGCACGTAGCCGCGGCCTTCGTTCGACGGCAGCACGCCATCAGCCACGAGGAAGCAGGAGGTGCGCAGATGGTCCGCGATCACGCGGTGCGAGGCCTTGCGGTCGCCTTCCGGCGCAACGCCGGTGGCATGGGCCACGGCCTCGATGAGCGTGCGGAACAGATCCGTATCGTAGTTAGAATAGACGCCCTGCATGATGGCGGAGATGCGCTCCAGGCCCATGCCGGTGTCGATGGAGGGCTTCGGGAGTACGATGCGGTTGCCGGGCTCGATCTGCTCGTATTGCATGAACACGAGGTTCCAGAACTCGAGGAAGCGGTCACCGTCCTCCTCCGGGCTGCCGGGAGGGCCTCCCCAGAGCTTGTCGCCCTGATCGATGAAGATTTCCGAGCACGGGCCGCAGGGGCCGGTATCGCCCATCTGCCAGAAATTATCCGAGGTCGGGATGCGGATGATCTTGGAATCAGAGAACCCGGCGATCTTCTTCCACAGATCCGCCGCCTCGTCGTCGGTGTGATAAACCGTGACGAGGAGCTTGTCCTTCGGCAGGTCGAATTCCTTGGTGATCAGGTTCCAGGCCAGCTCGATGGCCCGCTCCTTGAAGTAATCGCCGAAAGAGAAGTTGCCGAGCATCTCGAAGAAGGTGTGGTGGCGTGCTGTGTAGCCCACATTGTCGAGATCGTTGTGCTTGCCGCCCGCGCGCACGCATTTCTGCGAGCTGACCGCCGTGCTGTAGGGCCGCTTCTCGACACCCGTGAACACGTTCTTGAACTGCACCATGCCGGCATTAGTGAACATCAGGGTCGGGTCGTTGCGCGGCACGAGGGGGCTCGACGCCACGGCCTCATGGCCGTTCTTGGCAAAGTAATCGAGGAAGGCCGACCGGATTTCGTTGACGCCGCTCATGGGTTCTCAAACTCGGGAATTGGAGGGCTTTTCGGGCCCGGTAATCTCTTGATGAAGGCCGGTTTTAGCGGTCCACGGCCCCTCTGTCGAGGCGGCGCGGCGTCTTATTCCACCCCCTCCCATTTTCCGGAGCAGAAGAGGATAAGGGCGCCGCTATCATTTATACTCTAAAGTGAAAGCATTGAGTTCAGGCACTGCCAGAGCGAGTAGTCTTCTGGCCGATGAAAGCGATGAGCGCACTTGCATCTGGATACTGATTCAGGATGGCTTTGGGAAGCATCAGAACCGTGATGTACTTCGACACGAGGTACCGGCCGTGCCGGTCTTCGAGAAACTCCTCCATACCATCCCAAGGGAATAGCTGAGTACCGAAGTCCGAGAGCATCAGCACTCCACCTTCTCTAAACAGGAGGTCACAAGGCAGATCACAACGCGCCTCATAAAGAGCCTTGTATATTGATCGAGCATTGCCAAACAGAAACAAACAGAAAGCAGAAATAACTGCAAAAATCGTAATAATAATTCCTAAAACGAAATCATCATTGTAATTTTGCGTGACATAAAGCGTAGCAAGAAAAACCGCTATCCAAATAATCAGCTTAAGAACAAGAACAGGCTTATGCGATTTTGCTCGCAACTGAGCGGAAATAATTTTTTGAGCCGCTATAAATGGCGGATAATCCACACGAGGAATATGCAAGCGCCATTGTATTCGAGCTAATGAGGTCTCTAGAGAGGAGATTTTACGAGCAAGTCCCGTCTCAAGATCAGCGGCTTTCATGTAACCCGTCCCAACGCAGCTTATACAGGCTGCAGGTTACACAATTACAACGGCAATAGGAATATGAACTTGCTTCCAATGAGCATATATCAGGATATTGCCCACCAAACGAAAAAGACCGCCGCGATCTCTCGCGACGGCCCTTCCTTTGCCCTTGAAGGAGAGCAAACCTCTTCTGTGCATGGCCCGGATAACCGGATTTCACTTATCCGGCCATGCATCAATCGTCGGCGGAACCTTCATCCAGGTCCTCGGCGGTCGGGGTCGCTTGGTCCAGGATACGGTCGGCAAGCAGGCCGGAATTCTGGCGGATGAGGGCCTCGATCTTGCCTGCGATCTCAGGATTGTCGCGCAGGAACTGCTTGGAGTTCTCGCGGCCCTGGCCGAGGCGCTGGCTGTCGTAGGAGAACCAGGCGCCGGACTTGTCGACGATGCCGGCCTTGACGCCGAGATCGATGAGTTCGCCCACCTTGGAGACGCCCTCACCGAACATGATGTCGAACTCGACCTGCTTGAAGGGGGGAGCGACCTTGTTCTTGACGACCTTGACGCGGACCGAGTTGCCGATCGGATCGTCGCGATCCTTCAGGGTCGAGACGCGGCGGATGTCGAGACGGACCGAAGCGTAGAACTTCAGCGCATTGCCGCCCGTGGTCGTCTCAGGCGAGCCATACATGACGCCGATCTTCATGCGGATCTGGTTGATGAAGATCACCATCGTCTTCGAGCGCGAGATCGAGCCGGTGAGCTTGCGCAGGGCCTGGCTCATGAGACGGGCCTGGAGGCCCGGCTGAACGTCGCCCATCTCGCCGTCGAGCTCAGCCTTCGGGGTCAGAGCCGCCACCGAGTCGACGACCAGCACGTCGACCGCGCCGGAGCGGACCAGCGTGTCGCAGATCTCAAGCGCCTGCTCGCCGGTATCGGGCTGGGAGATCAGGAGATCGTCCAGGTTGACGCCGAGCTTACGGGCATAAACGGGGTCGAGTGCGTGCTCCGCGTCCACGAAGGCGCAGACGCCGCCCTTTTTCTGGGCTTCGGCGATGGTGTGCAGCGCCAGCGTGGTCTTACCGGACGATTCCGGCCCGTAGATCTCGATGACGCGGCCGCGGGGCAGTCCGCCCACGCCGAGCGCGATATCGAGGCCGAGCGAACCCGTCGAGACGGTTTCGATTTCCACCGGCTGCTGCCCCTTGCCGAGCCGCATGATCGAGCCCTTGCCGAAGGCACGCTCGATCTGGGAGAGCGCCGCGTCGAGAGCTTTCGATTTGTCTTTATCCATTGATGTATTTTCCACCAGTCTCAGAGAAGACTGCGACATGACCAGACACCCTTATGGCAGGAGGAGGAGTGAATCTCAACGCGGTGTTGAGAAGATATATGTACTCACTTTGTTCCTGTCCGCAAGTTCTTTTTTTGTTCTAAAATGAGAATAAAAGGAAGCCTCGTTGAGAAATGCCCAAAGGCCCTTCCCCATTCTCAGGCTTGCTCAGTTGGATTTGTCGAGGTTGGTCTTTAAGCCTTTGACCAGATCATCAACTATGGGATGAAGTTGCAGATAGATCTGCGCGGCTTTTCGCCTTGGCAGTAGGACGCAGCCCACGAAATGGACCTCCTTGTCACCGAAGCTCCAGATCTGGAGAGAAGTCGGGTAATTATTCACGCTAATGTCAGGCAAGGTCCGCTCCAAGCGAGGCGTCTTGTCCTGGAAGACCCCGTTTAAAGCGTTTGTCATCTTTGTGATGGCATTCTTTAGCTCATCGACATCGGAGGCTTCCGGATTGATGGCTGCAATAGCGGCTTCGAGGTCCCCTTTCATCACTCCTTCCACAACTCCTCGGCAAGCATGGGAGTCGAGGAAAGGGCGAGCAGAAGGAGCTACTGCGGTGAACGATGATAAAAGGAGGACCAGGAGTGCGAGCCTGAGATGAGAAAGCACTTTGCGAGCGCTCATAGTCTACACAACTTTTTCCAGAGAAGGGAAACGTAGTTTCGTTGCCCTGCCTGGGATTGTCCAGAGGCTTTAGACGAATTTCATCACCACACTTCCCGGCTCGTTCAAGCCTTACTGCCCGATAACCTGCTTCACTGTCTCGACAAGCTGACGCAGGCTGAAGGGTTTGGGCAGGAAGTTGAACTCCTCCCCTTCCGGCAGGTTCTTGCGGAAGGCTTCCTCCGCGTAGCCGGAAACGAAGATCACCTTCAGATCCGGGTAGAGCTTGCGCAATTCGCCTAAAAGCGTGGGGCCGTCCATTTCCGGCATCACCACGTCGGAGACCACAAGGTCCACCGGCGCGCCGCGCTCTGCGATGATCTCCATGGCCTCGATGCCCGACGCTGCTTCCAATACCGTATAGCCGCGCGCGCTCAAGGCACGCGCGTTCACGGCGCGCACCGGGTCTTCGTCCTCCACCAGGAGAATCGTGCCCTGCCCCGTCATGTCGGCGGCGGGCTTCTTCGGTTCGTCGGCCTTCGGCTCCTCCGGCAGCTCCTGCGCAGCCGGTATGTGGCGCGGCAGGTAAATGCTGAAGGTAGTGCCACCGCCCGGCTTCGAATTGACGTCGATGTAGCCGCCGGATTGCTTCACGATGCCGAAGACGGTGGAGAGTCCGAGGCCCGTGCCCTTGCCGACCTCCTTCGTGGTGAAGAAGGGCTCGAAGATCTTGTCCAGAACTTCCGGCGTCATGCCGCTGCCGGTATCGGATACTTCGACCAGCACATATTCAGCCGCCGGCATGGCGCTGACATTGAGGCTTGCGGCCTCCTGCTCTGAGACATTGGCGGTGCGGATCGCGAGCTTGCCGCCGTCCGGCATGGCATCGCGGGCATTGACCGCGAGGTTCACCACCACCTGCTCGAACTGGTTCACGTCGGCCTTCACGAACCACAGGTCACGCCCGTGGCTGAGATCGAGCTCAACCCGCTCGCCGAGCAGGCGCTTCAGCAGCATGGAGAGGTCGTAGAGCCGGTCATTGAGGTTGAGCACCTCCGGCCGCAGGGTCTGGCGGCGCGAGAAGGCGAGCAACTGACGCACGAGGCTCGCGGCCCGGTTCGCGTTCTGCTTGATCTGCATGATGTCTTGGAAGGACGGGTCTGTGGGGCGATGATTGGCGAGCAGCAGGTCGCTGTAGCCGATGATCGCCTGGAGCACGTTGTTGAAATCATGCGCCACGCCGCCCGCGAGCTGGCCGACCGCGTTCATCTTCTGCGATTGCGCGAGCTGCTCCTCGACCTTTCGGAAATCCGTCGTGTCGAGCGCATAGATGATCGCCGTCTCGCTCTCCGTGCCCGTGTCGCCCGCAGGCGTCACCCAGACGCGGACCGAGCCGCCGTTCTCGCCCGCCGTCTGCAATTCGAGCGGGGGGATATCGCCCTTGTTCTCGGCTGCCGCCTTGAGCGCCGCTTCGATGGGCGCGGCTTCGCGGAACCTGCCGAGGATCGAAGGCCCCTCGCCCTCGCCGCTGCGCGGCAGCGTGCCGAAGAGTTTGGAGAAGGGAACGTTCGCATGAACGATCCGGCCCGACCGGTTGACGGTCGCAATCGCGATGGGCGTGTTGTTGAAGAAGCGCACGAAGCGCACTTCCGCCGCGCGCTGGCCCTCGTCCACCTCGACGCCGGGAGAGCGGTTGAGGACGAGGGTGCGCGAGGCTCCCATCCGCCCGTCCTGGCCGAAGGCGATGCGGTGATAGAGGCGCACCGGCAGGAACTGGCCGTTGCGGCGGCGAAGATCCAGATCGAAATTTTCCGTGCGCACGTTGCCCGGTTCGCCGGTAAACGAGGTCATCATCGCCACCACGTTGCGCGGCAGGATGTCGGCGAGATTCAGGCCGCCGGAGCCGACCTGGGCGAGATCGTAATCGAGCCAGGTGGCGAGCGTCGCATTCAGATAGATGATCGAGCCGTTGGGATCGATGGAGAGGAAGCCCGCTGGCGCGTGATCTAGATAATCGATGGCATGCTGAAGCTCCTGGAAGACGTTCTCCTGGCGCTCGCGCTCATGCGTAATGTCGGCGATGCTCCACAGGGTCGCCTCGCGACGGCCCGGGCGCGGTACGGGCCGCACGCGCACGCGATACCAGCCAAATTCCTGCGCACCGTCGAGCGAAGGCGACAGGCGGATCTCCTCCGTGCCCGTGCGATGCTCGCGCGCGGCCTGCGCAAGACGATAGATAGCCTCCGAGACCTCGGGCGCTCCCAGGAACAGCCTCTCGACGGGACGGACATCGCCGCCATTCGAGCCGGCGAGCGACATATAGGTCTGGTTGGCATAGACGATGCGGCCATCGTCCTCGATCACGGCAAGCCCCTCGCCCGACGTGTCGGACATGAGCTTGGTAATGTCGTTGCGGGCCACCTGCCCTGCGAACTGGATCACGCCGATGGCGAGCGCGAACAGGAAGAACACGCCGGCCATGGCGAAAAAGGCGAGAAGGCCCAGGATCAGCAGCTGCGCCTCATCGCTGCCGAGAACCCGCAGGGCCAGCACCGCACACACCAGAAGACCCGCAAGCAGCAAAACCCAGCCGATATGGCCGGGGCGGTCGGAGCGGTCGATGGTGGAGCCCTTCGGCATATCGCCTTCGTGAGCCATGAACTTCTCTATCTTTCGGGAAGGCGGGTATGCCGGCACCGGCTGCAGGATCGCATCCGACCGTTAACCTTTCGTGCTCGCCCTACACTGAATGTATTGATTGACCTCTAAAGCGGCATCAAGGGGGATTCCGGGAAAAGGCTGTGCGGGAGAGGAACCGTTCATGACGGGCGCAGTTCTATTGGCACCTTATTCGCCCAACGTGGATCGGCACCGTTCTCATAAGTTTCTCACGTTCAGGCGATGGTTTCTGCAGGCAAACTCCATGCCCTAACGCTGCATCGTAACCAAACCTTGCCCTGAAATTGGCATTTTGCGGGAAAATAAGCTTTCTCTCATCGCTTACCACATTGCCGTTCAGGCTCGTAATGCCTGGAGTGCAGAGATAATGTGACGGATTACCTTTTCGTGAAGGGTTTAATGGTTCACTCATCCACACCGTTAACCATCTGTTAACCTTGCGGCTGGCTTTAACCGTCAATGTGGTACAACCAACACAGAACTGGCCTGTAAAGGCCCCCACAAGGCTTGAGAGTTCATCGTGTCATCTCTTTTTGGTACCGAGTCGCGGGCTGTCCTCTTCGTGGTCGCATTCGCGATCATCCTGGCCCTGGTTGCATTGTTCGGACTGGTGCTGCGCAAGCTCACCGGCGCGCGGCTCATGATGCCGGGCAGCGACCGTTCGCGCAGCCGCCAGCCCCGGCTTGGAATTGTCGACGTTTACGACCTCGACCGTCAGCGCCAGCTTCTTCTGCTGCGTCGTGACAATGTCGAACATCTTCTCCTGATCGGTGGACCCAACGACGTGGTCATCGAGACCAACATCGTGCGCGTGGCCGGTGCCCGCATTCCGGCCCCGGCCAGCGAGCCCGTCCCCGAGCGGTTCGAGCCCCAGCTGGATCAGGCTCCGCGCGTTCCGCAGGTCGAGACGAACGGCCGTCCGTCCATCGAGGCGCAGCTGGCAGCCCAGCTCGGTGCCTTCGTGCGTCGTCCCAACGAGGATTCGGATGCGGACGAGGAGCTGGCTCCCGTCACCTCGATCAGCGCGCCGGTTCCCCCTCCCCACGCCCCGTTGGCGCCCGAGCCCATTCTTAAGCCGGATGCGGTGAGCGTTTCCGCCAATCCGGTGGTGCAGGGCCTTCGGGCCGAGGCCAGGCCTCCCGTCTTCCCGAGCGTTCCCGCGCCCGAGCCGGTTGTGGAGCGTCCGGAGCCTCGCCCGGCCTTCACCCCGCCCACGCCTCCCCCGTTCCAGTCCCGGGCAACGCCCACGACTGCGCCGGTTCTGCCCGTGACGCCCCCAGCGACTCCCGTCCCGTCCGAGCCTGTCAGACCCTTCCAGCCCACTCCGGTCGAGCCGCCCGCTCCCGCGGAGAGGAGCGGAGCCGATCCGATCGCTCTTTCGAACATGGCCAGGCAGCTCGAAGAAGCCCTGAAACGTCCGTCTGCCCCAGTGACGCCCCCGCAGATGGGTCCCATCGCACCTGCTGCGAACGACACGGATTACGACGACGTTGAGGATGACGATTTCCTTGAGCCCGGCCCCATCGGCGAGCCTCTGGCCGCTTATGAGGAGGAGCCCGAGGAGGATCTGGTCGAGGAGCAGGATGAGGGCCAGCAGCCGGAAGCCCCACGCCAAGCTCCCGAGCCCGTCCGTCCCGAGCCTGTCCGGCCCGCTCCCCTGCCACCGCAGCCGGCCGAGGCGGGATCGAAGGACAAGGCGGGTGATCCATTCTCCGTCGAGGAGATCGAAGCGGAATTTGCCCGCTTGCTCGGACGCCCGGTCGATACGAGCAAGAAGAGCTGAACTCTTCAATCCCATCAATGAAAAAGGGCTCCGTCACCGGAGCCCTTTTTGTTTTTGGAAGGTTTGCTTTTGGAATGAAGGCGGAAATTCAGTCGTCCCGATAGACCCGCTCATTGCGCTCGTGGCGCTCCTGAGCCTCCAGCGAGAGGGTCGCGATGGGGCGAGCCTCGAGGCGCTTGAGGGAAATCGGATCTCCGGTTTCCTCGCAATATCCGTAAGAGCCGTCTTCGATGCGTGCGAGAGCCGCGTCGATCTTGGCGATCAGCTTGCGCTGCCGGTCGCGGGCACGAAGTTCGATGGCCCGGTCCGTTTCCGAAGAGGCCCGATCGGCAAGATCGGGATGATTCTCATTTTCGCTCTGCAAGGTTGCCAGAGTTTCCTGAGCCTCTTTGAGGATATCGCTTTTCCAGCGAATGAGCTTTCGCCGGAAATACTCCTTCTGCCGTTCATTCATGAAGGGCTCGTCTTCTGTCGGTCGATAACCCTCATCGATAACGATGTCTGTCATGTGCGGCCATTGTTCCCCAATGAACTGTGGCGCCCCTATATAGGGAAGCAGGTTCCGCGACAACGGTATTAAGCGTCACCGATTTGTCTAATAAGAGAGACCTTTCGGAGAACTTGCCCCTTTCCTAGCGGAAAACGGCCAATCCAGAACGATTTGCCGCACCTCAGGAAGATTTTACTCAGCAGCACTCTCCGCCCGCCTGACGAGTTCTCCAGCCACATCGCCTATCTTCGGGGTCTCCTCCTTAATGAAGGGTAGCGGGCGGCAGACCGAGAGGGCTGCGAGGCCGAACCGGGCCGTCATCAGGCCGTTCAGCACCCCTTCCCCGAGCTTCGCGGAGATGCGGGCCGCGAGGCCTAAGCCAAGCACCTGCTGCATGAGGCTGTCGCCCACGGCCATGCCGCCGGTGACAGCCAGGTGGTTGAAGGCCGCCTTGGCGAGACGTAGGAAGCCGAACAGGCCGGGCCGCCCGCCATAGATCCGCGCCAAGGTCCTGAGCAGCCGCACGGCGGCAAAGATCACGAAGGCCACATCCACGATGGCGCGGGGGCTGACCGCCGTGACAAGAGAAACCTGCTTGGCGGCGGCGGCGATAGCCCGCTTGGCCTGGGCATCGAGAGGTGCCAGAAGCTCGCGCTCGGCGATGGCAAGCCGGTCATCCGCATCGATGATCTCGTCGCTCAGAGCCTTCAGGCGGGCACTGCCTTGAGCGGCACTGCTGCGGGCGCCATAGAGATTGAGCAGGTCCGAGACAACGCTTTTGGCGGCCTTGTGGTCTTTCACCGCCAGAGCATCGATAGCCGCCTCGCGCAGTTTCTCGATTTTCTGCTCACGCCAGATGCCGGCGACCTCCCGACTGATGATGGCCAGAAAGGCAAAGCTCGCCAGCATTGCCAGCACGAGGGCAACCCAGCCGAGCCAGGGGGCGATGGCGTAAAGATCGCTGACGAGGTTCTCAACGGCGAGACCAAGACCGAGGAGAAGAAGACCCGACAGGGCCGAAATAAGGATGCCGAGCCAAGGAGCCCGGCGTCGTTCGCCCATGGGGACGACGATGCCGTCGGCAGCCTCGATGGCATCGAAAGGCTCATCCGTGACCTGGACGGCACCGCCGGTCACGTTCGGGTCGTCGAGGCGGAAGGCGCGCGGTTGGCGGCTCATGCGAAACGGTCCCCCAGCAGGAATTCAAGGGCGCGGTCGAGACGGATATGGGGCATCCGCCCCATGCGGCCCGCCGCATCGACCGGCAGTTTCGGCGGACGGAAGCGCGGGAAACGGAAGGAGCCCGGCTCGATGGCGCCGTGGAAGATGGCCTCCGCCGATTCCGGCAGCTCGCCTGGGAAGATGGCGGCTTCCGTCTCTCCATCGAAAATCTCCCCGCCGACCCGCTCACCGGCCTCCGGCACGCCCGCGACGGCGCGGAGCGTCTCCCGACCTTCACGGATTGTCGTTTCCCGCGTGGCTCGCATGGAGGCGAGCGCCACCGTGCCGACCCGCGCACCCGCCGCTTCCGTGCGGCGGGCCGCCCGGTTCACCAGCAGGCGCAGGACGGCATCGAGGCGGTCGTGATCGGTATGGTGGATGTGATCGGCCTTGGTGGCCGCGAACAGCACCTTATCGGCGCGGGGTGAAAACAGGCGGGAGAGGAGCGTGTTGCGCCCTGTCCGAAACGCCATGAGCACCTGATCGAGCGCCTCTTCCAGCTCGGCCAGGGCGACAGGCCCCGCATCGATGGCCGCAAGCACATCGACGAGCACGATCTGGCGGTCGATGCGCTGGAAATGATCGCGGAAGAAGGGCCTGACCACATGGGTCTTGTAGGCCTCGAAGCGCCGTTCCATCAGGGCAGCGAAACTGCCTGCCGCAATCGGCTGGCCTTCCGGCAGCCTCAAGGGGGCGAAGGTGAGCGCGGGGGACCCCGCGAGGTCGCCCGGCATGAGGAAACGCCCCGGCGGGGTCGTGGCCACGGCCTCGGCGCCGGCGCGCAGGGCAGTCAGGTACTCAGTGAAGGCAAGGCTGGCTTTGGCGGCCTGCATCTCGTCCGCCGGTCCTGCGGGATCGAAGGTCTTCAGGAGTTCGTGCCAGGAAGCTGCGGCGGCGGCGCGGTCGCGCTTGCGGCTGGCCTCGATGGTCTGCTTCGACCATTCCGCATAGCCCGCATCGAGAAGAGCCAAGTCGAGCAGCCATTCACCCGGATAATCGACGATGTCGAGGGCGAGCGAGGCCGGACCGGAGCGCCATCCGGCCTTGCGTTCATATTCAACATCCACCCGCAACTCGCTGATCCGGCTCGTCGATTGCGGCCAGCGGCGCTCCTCCGTCAGCGCCGCCATGTGCTCTTCATAAGGGAAGCGCGGGATCGCATCGTCGGGTTGGTGTGCCAGATGGGCGCGGCGGATGCGGCCCTCGGCGGAAGCGCGGAAGGCAGGCAGGCTTGTGCCCCGCGTCAGATGATGGACGAGAGCGGTGGTGAAGACGGTCTTGCCGGAACGGGCCAGCCCCGTGACCCCAAGGCGAAGCGAGGGCTGAACGAGCTGGCCGGAGGCCTCCCAGAGCGATTGCGCAGCGGACTCGGCGCGGGAGGCGAGATCAGTCAGAATTGGCACCGGGAACTCGAGCGTTGTTGGCGTTCGAGTTCAAATGGGGTCCGGAAGCTGAATTGCCAAGCATGCCGTCTGCTTCGCGGCCGATTGCAGTGGCGGGAAGGCTCATAAGAAAAGCCCGCCGGTGGAGGTTCCATCGGCGGGCGTATCAATCATCGATCTGGAGGTCAGATCACAAAGAAGTCGTGGTAATAGAGCTTCGTCTTATTGGAGAGCGTTGCGATCTTCACCTGGGCCGACGCCCCCGTGCCGTCGGCATCATAGTAGAGCGTCCCAGACTTCTTGTCATAGACGATACGGTCTTCCGCATCCTTGGCCTTGGTGCCTTCCACGAACATATCCGACTTGAACTTCTTCGGCTTGGAGAACGTGCCGGAACCAAGCTTTTTGAAGATACTATTGTCCAAGTAGAAGCTGTCATCCTTGGACTTGAAGTCGAGGACCTTGTCGACATTCGTGCTTTTGTTGAGCTTGGTATCGAGGACGAAGACGTCCTTGCCCGCACCGCCCCTCAGCTGATCCTTGCCGAGCCCGCCATAAAGGGAGTCGTTGCCCTCGAGCCCTGAGAGAATGTTGTTCTTGGCATTTCCGGTAAGGGTGTTGGCAAGGCCGTTGCCGATGCCGCGAATGGCATTGTCAGTGAGGATCAAATTGCTGCAATCATTCGCCAAAACCGTGTCAGAGGCTGCCCTGATCGTCACGACATCGTCTGCTGCCAGCTTCACCCCGCCCAAAGCGTTGTATTGTTCGAGGGTTAAAGCAAGCCTGTCGTCCGTCGCATTAAGATAATCAATACCTTTCGCTTTGAGGCCCGCAATTTCGCTGCTGCTAATACTGGCCATCTCCGCATAACTGACGCTCAATGTCACTTGATCCTCATCAGTGAGAATCATCGCACCGTCGACAGCATCTTTTCCTGAATCCTTAGGAGGCATATCAGCTAGTTTCAGAGCATAGAACTGACTCAAAGAAAGCTCTAAATGATCGTCCTTCGCGTTAATTCTGTCGAAACCCTTTCGATAAAGCTCCGCCAGCACAGCTGGCGACAGCTGCTCAATAGCAGAGCCTAGATCAAGGATCTCATGCTTTTCATCTGCACCATAATGAAGTTTAGAATTCACAACTGCTAAAGCTACATCTGCGGAATGGCTATTATATTCCCAAACATTGCCTGAGATAATTTCGTCGACATGCTTCTCCGAAAGCTTCTCTATTTGCTGAGCGCTAAATATCGCCCCCTCTTTGTTATCATAGACGACGACAGAGTCGCTTTCAGTAAAGCTGATATTGGTATCTAAGAAAGCTTGTATAGTCCTGCTCGAGAAGAGGACTTTATCATTTAAGATATCGATCGATATTACATTATTATTTTTCAAATCAGCCACTTCATCAGCAGTCAGATTGAAAACCTTGTCATCCATATCGGCTATGATGATGCTGTCACCGGCAGGAATAGGCCTTGCCGCAAGATACTCAGCGTATGTGTATGTTACAACTGACATATTCTCACTCTTACCCTGTCAATGAAAGACAATTCTCCAAAGTGTCAGTGACGCAGAGAACCGAATCTTTTACACTGTTATCACATTTCGATTCAGGGGCGCAAATTCTGTCTGAACGCTGACGCTTGATTGAGTTTCCTTTCAGGAAGTCAGACGGTGCCCTTACGAACAGCCCTTTCATTTCTAGAGGCCCGGCGAGCTAAATATCGCTTCCCCCTGTAGAGCTCACGCGCGTATTTGACGAGCGCACGCAAGGCGGGCTTCTGATTGGAGACGATGAAGACAGGTACAGCCACGTCTCCGGCAAGGCATTGTTCCGAACGAGGGGCTTGGCCTTCCTCGATCCAAGCCCTGGCTATATCCGGGCTGCATAATGCCCATCCGATAAATCCGACGATCACGCCGTTTTCGACCGCAAACGCGTAATGCCCTCGATGAATCTGCCCGACGATGGAGCCAATCAGTTTGTCGGCGCGGTAGGCTCCAAACGGTTGATGCGCGGCAACATAGGTTACGGCGAATCCGATTGCCGCGTTGACATCTCGGACCTGCTCAATGGAGATTCCGGTCAAGCTGCTGCCTCTCCCAAACCAATGGCGCCTTGCAAGCGCAAGATTGAATGCTGGGTTTTATAGGTTTTAGCCGCAGCAAAGAAACTCTCTGCAAGATTTGATCACAGGTTTGTAGCGAGGCAGCAAAATCTTGTTATCGCTCGATGTTTTGCGGACCACTCTGAACCTCTTCGGCTTTCTGCGCTGACGCCTTCACATTCTCCTGCGCCTTAATGACGGCCCGTTCGACCGCCGCCTCCACAAGACCGGGGCTGGCGCGCAACGATCCCAGCTCGAATGAGGACATGGCCAGCATGACGGGAACCAGATTCGGCAAGGGTCGGCCGTCGGCCTCGAACAACTTGAGGTCGTCCGTAGGCTTGAGGTTGAGGCTCGCCACCATGCGGCTCGCATAGTTCCGCAAGCGCTGCTCGTCGGGCGCACAGACGGAAGCCGCTGGAGGCTTCAGCGGGGCTGAGGCGGTAGCCGTCGCCTCTCGGGAACGCTTCGCAGCGGCAGGCTTGGCGCGTTGCGCAACAAGGGGTCTTGCATCGGCGGGTTTGGGCTTTTCGCCCATTCCCTCCGCGATGCCGGGCGCCCGGAGCTGGGGCGTCTTCGGTTTCATGGGTATGACCAGCGAAACCCGCCCCGGCTTGCCGCCGGGCTTAGCTTTCGCCGTATAGCGCACCGCCCCGCCCTTGCGGTGCGAGGCGAGGTATTGCGCCCGAACCGTGCCGCCGATGCCGCGCACGGCTAGAACCGCGATGCCGCCGATGCCGCTCGCCACACCGCATTCCGCAGGGGCCCAACGGCGCACGATGTCCATGGCCGACTTCCTGCCGAATTCCAGGTAATAGCGCCGCAGCAGGGTGGCGGCGGCATCGGCCCCGTGATCGGCGGAAGCGAAGCCCACATGCCCCTCATTGTCCTTCGCCAGCTCGCCGTTCCAGCGGGCGCTTTTGATGCACCAGTAATTGTTGAGCTTGACGCAGCGCGTCACGAAAGGACGCTCGGCCTTGAACAGGGCCGTCAGGGTCACGACCGTCTTCGGCTCCAGGGCATCGAACGCCTCCAGCCGCCAGTTGGAGACCTGTCGCGCCTCGGGCTCGTAACGTGCCGGCTGGAACCGCGCACCGGGATCGATGGCGAGCGACGACATGTCCGGCATGAGCGCGCTCCCGGCAAGGACGAGCGCAAGAAAGGTCTGGAGCATCATAGGAGGGTTTGCCCCTTCGGGTCGGCTTGAAGCATTGGGAGGAATGTTTCAGGCAGAACGATGGTAGGGCCGGCTGGTTCATTCTCAATGTTCAAGCCTTGACCGGGGCGATACCCCGATGCACCAAAAACCATCTCAGATTTGCGAGCCCCGATGACCACGCAACCGATCATCCGCCCTTTGACGCCCTCTGACGCGCAAGCCTTCCGCGAAGTGAGGCTCGAGGCGCTCGCCACGAATCCGGAGGCTTTCGGCTCAAGCTACGAGGAAGAGGTTGATCTGCCGCTGGAGACGATCCGCTCCCGCATCCCTGTTGCCGGTCAGAATGCGATCTTCGGAGCTTTTGTGGGCGAACGGCTCGTCGGCATGGCGGGGTTCGCAGTCCACAACCGGGTCAAGGCCTCACACAAGGGCGTCATGTGGGGCGTCTACGTGCATGCGGATTGGCGCGGCTATGGCCTCGGAAGGAAGCTGGTCCAGCATGTAATCGAGCAGGCTTCGCGGCATGTGATCATTCTCGAAGCGGCAGTCGGCCTCAACAATGACAGCGCGAGGCGCACCTATCATGCCCTCGGTTTCAAGCCATACGGCATCGAACCCAAGGCGCTACGGGTCGGCGATACGTTTTATGATGAGGAACTGCTGTCTATCGAGTTTTCAGCCATCTAATCGTCCTCACCGTTACCAAGCGATTTCGGCGTCACGAAGCGTTCAAGGCGTCCGCTCTTGCGCGTCACTTGAGACCAGCTCTCATGCTCGAAATCGATGACGGCGAGACCTGCCGTCGGATACTTGCTGCCGAGGCGGAGAATGCCTTCCATGTCGCCCTCGCCGATGAGGAGGCTCGCAAGATCCTCGAAGCCCGGATTGTGGCCGATCATCAGAACCGTGCGCGCGTCCTCCACCTCGTGGAGCACGGTGAGAAGACGCGCAACCGGCGCCTCATAAATTCGGCCATCGTGGCGGGCTGGAACCTCGCCAATGACGGGATGCACGATTTCCCAGGTTTCCTGTGTGCGACGGGCGGGAGAGACGAGCGCGAGATCAGGCGCGAGGAACTCGCTCCTCATGTAGTTGGCCATCGCAGCCGCCGCGCTCTGCCCGCGTGGAGCGAGCGGCCGGTCGTGATCGAGAACGCCCGGCGGCCATGCGGCCTTGGCGTGCCGGAGCAGGAGAAGACGGAGCATCAGCGCCCTTCCCTTCTTGCGATGAAAGCAAGCTTCTCGAACAGGCTCACATCCTGCTCGTTCTTTAACAACGCCCCGTGGAGCGGCGGAATGAGCTTGCGGGTATCGCGCTCGCGCAACTGCTCGGAGCCGATATCCTCGGCGAGCAGAAGCTTCAGCCAATCCAGAAGCTCCGACGTGGAAGGCTTCTTCCGCAGTCCAGGAACCTCGCGCACATCGAAGAAGATTTTCAGCGCCTCTTCCACGAGCCGGTGCTTGATGCCGGGATAATGCACCTCGACGATGCGCCCCATGGTCTCAGCATCCGGAAACTTGATGTAGTGGAAGAAGCAGCGGCGCAGGAAAGCATCCGGCAGTTCCTTCTCGTTGTTCGAGGTGATGATGACGATGGGTCTCTGCGCAGCCTTCACGGTCTCGCCGGTCTCGTAGACGAAGAACTCCATGCGGTCGAGTTCGAGCAGGAGATCGTTGGGAAACTCGATATCCGCCTTGTCGATTTCGTCGATCAGCAGGACCGGACGCACGTCCGAGGCGAATGCCTCCCACAGCTTGCCGCGCTTGATGTAGTTGCGGATGTCGGACACACGGCTGTCGCCGAGCTGGCTGTCGCGCAGGCGCGAGACCGCGTCGTATTCGTAAAGCCCCTGCTGGGCCTTGGTGGTGGACTTGATGTGCCAGGTGAGCAGCGGCGCGTTGAGGGACTGTGCGATCTCCTCCGCCAGGACGGATTTGCCGGTGCCGGGCTCCCCCTTCACGAGGAGCGGCCGCTCCAGGGTGATCGCCGCATTCACGGCAACCGTCAGGTCCTCGGTCGCCACATAGGTTTCGGTTCCGGCAAAGCGCATCCACTCATCCTTCGTTCGTCATGGCTGAAGATGCGGAATGGAGGGCCCTGAGACAAGCCATCACCCGAAAATCATACCATATTTCATTTCGTCCGTATGCGAGGATCAGGGAGGGGCCTTGCCTTCCATCCCCGGATAGGCTCGAACAGAGCCCTATAAAAGCATCCGGGAGGACAAAACTCATGGCCAACAACCGTTATCACAAGGACCGCATCGGGAATCACAAGCTGAAGCCCGAGACCCTCATGCTGGGCTACGGCTACGATCCGACCCTGTCGGAAGGCGCGGTGAAGCCGCCGGTCTTCCTGACCTCGACCTTCGTGTTCAACAGCGCCGAGCACGGCAAGGAATTCTTCGATTACGTGGCGGGCCGGCGCGAGCCTCCGAAGGGTGAGGCAGCAGGTCTCGTCTATTCGCGTTTCAACCATCCGAACTCCGAGATCGTCGAGGATCGTCTCGCGATCTATGAGGAGGCTGAGGCTGGCCTTCTCTTCTCCTCCGGCATGGCGGCGATCTCCACCACGATCCTGGCCTTCGCCAGGCCCGGCGACGTGATCCTTCATTCGCAGCCGCTCTATGGCGGCACGGAGACCCTGATCGCCAAGACGCTTGCCAATCTCGGCATCGGCGCGGTCGGCTTCGGCGACGGCGTGGACGAGGCAGGCATGCGCGCGGCGGCCAAGGAAGCGCAGGCCAAGGGCCGCGTTTCGGTGATCATGATCGAGACGCCCTCGAACCCGCTCAACACCCTCGTGGACGTTGCCTTCATGAAGACCCTGGCCGACGAGATCGGTGCTGCGCAGGGCCACCGCCCGGTGATCGTCTGCGACAACACCATGCTCGGCCCGGTCTTCCAGAAGCCATTAAAGGACGGCGCCGACATCTCGGTCTATTCGCTGACCAAATACGTCGGCGGCCATTCGGACCTGATCGCCGGCGCGGCGCTCGGTTCCAAGGACATGATCAGGACGATCCGCCTCCTGCGCTCGGCCATCGGCACCCAACTCGATCCGCATTCCTGCTGGATGCTTGGCCGCTCGCTCGAAACCCTGGCCTTGCGCATGCAGGCGGCGAACCGCAACGGCGAGATCGTCGCCAAGTTCCTGCATGACCATCCCAGCGTCACGAAGGTGCACCATCTCGCCTATCTGCCGGAAGGCTCGAACGCGCGGAAGGTCTATGAATCCCAGTGCGACGCGCCGGGCTCAACCTTCTCCTTCGACGTGAAGGGTGGCGAGGCAGAAGCCTTCAAGGTTCTCAACACGCTCCAGGTCTTCAAGCTCGCAGTGAGCTTGGGCGGAACCGAATCGCTCATCTCGCATCCGGCCTCGACCACCCATTCCGGCGTGCCGAAGGCCACCCGCGACCGCCTCGGCGTGTCCGACGCCACGATCCGGGTCTCCATCGGCATCGAGCACCCGGACGACCTGGTGGCCGACCTGTCGCAAGCCCTGGCGGCGTTGGGGTAACAGACAGGTGTCATCCCGGACGGAGCGCAGCAAAGATCCGGGATCGTTGGCAGGATGAGGTGTGCCCTTCTGTCATTCCGGGGCGAGCGATAGCGAGAGCCCGGAACCCAGAAACACCGAAGCGGCAGAATAAAGCTCGCGGGTTCCGTTGCGTCGCTTCCTCAGACCGTCGTGGTTATGGGTTCCGGGCTCCGCTGCGCGGCCGCGGAATGACAGTGCCTTATCTGCCTACGATCCCGGATCGCCTTCGGCATCCGGGATGACGCCTTCCGGAACCGCACCCATGCTCCACCTGCATTCATGTCGCGCTCGCCATGTTCCGCGAAGCCGTGATTTGCCCTTGCGCTGTGCTTCCGGCTAGACCCACAATGCGTCTGACCGGAAGGAATACATGTCAGCCTCCATCGACCTGCACGCGTATCAGGAGCCAATCCTTTTTCTGGCAACGGCAGGCGTCGTCGTCCCGCTCTTCCATAAGCTGAAAATCAGTCCTGTCCTGGGGTTTCTCGGGGCGGGTGCACTGCTGGGGCCTTATGGGCTCGGGCGGTTCGTGCCCGAAAATCCTTGGATGGACTGGCTGACTTTCACGAATCCCGAGGGTACGTCGCGCCTTGCCGAATTCGGCGTGGTGTTCCTGCTCTTCACCATCGGCATCGAACTCTCCTGGCAGCGTCTGCGCATCCTGCGGCGGCAGGTCTTCGGCTTCGGCACGCTCCAAGTCGTGCTCTGCACGCTGGCGCTCAGCCTCTTTGCCTTCAAGGTGGTGGATACGGTCACGGCGGCGGCGGTGATCGGCATCGCGCTGGCGCTGTCCTCCACCGCCATCGTCCTGCCGGTGCTCGCGGAGCAGAAGCGGATCAACACCGTACCGGGACGTGCAAGCTTCTCCGCCCTACTCTTTCAGGATCTGGCGGTCGCGCCGATTCTGTTCACCCTGGCGGCGCTCGATACGCACCAGCCCGACGCGACCATGCTGTCCTTCGCGACGGCCCTTTTCCAAGCGGCGCTGGCGCTGATCGTCATCGTCGGACTCGGGCGCATCATTCTGCGGCCGTTCTTCCAGATGGTCTCGGCCACCAAGAGCCCCGAACTCTTCATGGCGGCCTGCCTTCTCGTGGTTCTGGTCACGAGCCTGATCGCGGCAGCGAGCGGATTGTCCATGGCGCTCGGGGCCTTCCTTGCGGGTATCCTTCTCTCCGAGACCGAATACCGCCGCGCGGTGGACACGACGATCCAGCCGTTCAAGGGCCTGCTGCTCGGCGTGTTCTTCGTCTCGGTCGGCATGAGCCTGGACGTAATGCGTTTCCTGCAGGCTCCGTTGACGATCCTCGCGGTGGCGATCTTCCTGATCGCCATCAAGAGCGTCATCATCTTCTGGCTCGCGCGGCCCTTCGGCCTCAATGCCTCGGAAGCCGCCGAGACCGGCCTGTTGCTGGGGCCGGGCGGCGAGTTCGGCCTCGTGATCCTCGGCGTCGCCATGACGACAGGCCTCGTGCCGACGGATGTGGGCCAGAACCTGCTGCTCGTCACGACCCTGACCATGGCGGCGATCCCGGTCTTCGCCCGTCTTGCCCGCCGCCTTGGCCGCCGCCTCGAACTGAAGCAGCCGCTCGATCCGGCCATCACCGTCCTCCCCCCGCCCGAGGAGCCAGGGCGCGTCATCATCGCGGGCTACGGTCGGGTCGGTCAGCTCGTCGGCGACATGCTCCAGCGCCATCGCGTGCCCTATCTCGCCATCGATATGGACCCGGCCCGTGTCGCGGACGAGCGCAAGGCCGGCAAGCCGGTTTATTTCGGTGACGGCTCACACCCCCATTTCCTGAACGTCTGCGGCATCGAGCAGGCCCGCGCCCTGGTCATCACCCTGGACACGCCGAGCGCCATCGAGTCGGTGGTGGCTGCCGCCCGTCAGGAGAGGCCAGACCTCACCATCGTGTCCCGTGCCCGCGACGCGAAACACGCGGCCCAGCTCTACGATCTCGGCGTCGATGATGCTGTCCCTGAGACCATTGAAGCCTCCCTCCAGCTCAGCGAGGCGGTGCTGGCGGATATCGGCGTGCCCATGGGCCTCGTCATCGCCTCCATCCATGAGCGGCGCGACGAGTTCCGCACGATCCTGAAGAAGAACAGCAAAAAGCCCGAGCGGACCGAGTTCCGCGCCCGGCGCACCGTGGGGAAGTAGGCGATGTTCCTCACCTTCTTCACGGAACTGCGGGCGGCCAAGGTTCCTGTGTCGCTGCGGGAATATCTCTCCCTGCTGGAAGCGCTGGACCAGGACCTCGCCGACAAGAGCGTGGAGGAGTTCTACTACCTGTCCCGCACCTGCCTGGTGAAGGACGAGCGCCATTTCGACCGGTTCGACCAGGTCTTCGCCCATGCCTTCAAAGGCATCGAGCGCATGGGCCAAGCCCTGGAGAGCGGCGAGATCCCCGAGGAATGGCTGAAGAAACTCGCCGAGCGTTATCTGACGGACGAGGAGAAGAAGCAGCTCGAGGCCTTGGGCTGGGACAAGCTCTGGGAAAACCTCAAGAAGCGGCTTGAGGAGCAGAAAGGGCGGCATCAGGGCGGAAACAAGTGGATCGGCACCGCCGGCACGTCGCCCTATGGCGCCTATGGCTACAATCCGGAAGGCATCCGCATCGGCCAGGACAAGAACCGCAATTTCCGCGCCGTGAAGGTGTGGGACAAGCGCGAGTTCAAGGATTTCGACGACAGTGTCGAACTCGGCGTGCGCAACATGCGCATCGCCCTGCGCCGCCTGCGCCGCTTCGCCCGCTCAGGAGCGCCCGAAGAACTCGACCTCGACAACACGATCCACGAGACCGCCCACAAGGGCTATCTCGATGTGCGCCTGCGGCCCGAGCGCCGCAACGCCGTGAAGGTTCTGCTCTTCCTCGATGTGGGCGGCTCCATGGACTGGCACATCCAGACGGCGGAGGAGCTGTTCTCGGCGGCCAGACTCGAGTTCAAGCATTTCGAGCATTTCTACTTCCACAACTGCGTCTACGAGAACCTGTGGAAGGAAAACCGCCGCCGCTTCGACGAGAAAATTCCGACGCTGGACGTGATCCGCACCTATCCGTCCGATTACCGGGTGGTCTTCGTGGGCGATGCTTCCATGAGCCCTTACGAGATCACCCATCCCGGCGGTTCGGTGGAGCATTGGAACGAGGAGCCGGGGCAGGCCTGGATCAGGCGCATTCTCGATCATTTTCCCAGGGCCGCATGGCTGAACCCGACGCCCAAGACCCATTGGCAATACACGCAATCCATCGTCCTGATGCGCCAGCTCTTCGGCGAGCGCATGTATCCGCTCAATCTCGAGGGCATCGACAACGCCATGCGGGAGCTGGTGCGATAGCGGAGACGCGAACGCCAGACTTGTCACCGAGGCGGAACTTGGTCCATGAAACACGCCCATGACACAGACCTATACCCATAGCCCCCGCCCCATCGGCAGCCCGATCACCTTTACCATCAAGGGCGACAGGCTAATCGTGGATACCGGCCGCAAGGTCCACGAGGTGCAGCTCGGCGCGGTCGAGGCTGTGCGCATGACCTATGAGCCGGGACGCGTGGGGCAGAAGGCGTTCCGCACGCGGGTCGTCATGAAGGACGGCAAGGCCTTCAACTTCTCCTCGCTCAACTGGAAAAGCCTCGTCGAGGCCCAGGAGATGACGGCGGAATACCGCGCCTTTGCCGAGAGCCTGTGCACGGCCATCGCGAAAGCCAATCCGCAGGCGCGCTTTATCGCCGGCAAACCCTGGTGGCTCTGGGCCACCACCTTCGTCGTGGCCGTGGCCTCGCTGCTCGCCATGGCCGTGTTGATCTGGCGCGCCGCGCAGATGGGCTCCATGGCCGTCGCTTTACTCGGCGCGGCATTCGCATTTGTGGGCGTGTGGCAGATCGAGCCGATGATCCGCCTCAACAAGCCGCGCCCGTTCCGTGCAGGGGAACTGCCGAACGAGCTGATGCCGAAGGTAGGTTAAACGCACCCTTTGTCATTCCGGGGCCGCGCAGCGGAGCCCGGAACCCATAACCACGGCCTTTCAGAAGAGAGCAAGCACCGTCTCGCTTCTTTCTTCTATGTTGGTGGTTATGGGTTCCGGGCTCTCGCTATTGCTCGCCCCGGAATGACAACGGGTTGTTTTAAAGTGATCCCGGGTCGCCTAAGGCGTCCGGGATGACATCTCTGGAACACTAATCCCGCACCACCAGCACCGAACACTTGGCGTGCCGCACGATGGTGGCTGCGTTCGATCCCAGCAGGTAGGTCGCCATCGTCGGACGATGCGATCCGATGACGATGAGATCCGCGCCGGTCTTCTCGGCCTCGTCCAGAATCTCGCTGTAAACCGAACCGAGACGCACCACCGCCGAGACGCGCTCCGCCGGCAGCTTCACGCTGGCGGCAAGCTCGGCGAGCTTCTTCTCGGAATCGCCCTGCTGCTCCTCGTCGAAGGCAGCCGGCATGAATTCCATGTAGGTCATCGGCACGATGGCGCGCACATAGATAAGGCGGATATTTCCCTCCGCACCTGCGGCGAGTTCCACCGCCTTGTCGATAGCGGGCTGAGCGGCTTCGGCTTCGCCGAGATCGACAGGAACCAGGATCGTCTTGAACATGGAATGCCTCCGGGCAGTGGTTAACCTTGTTTGGTGGGCGTACGAACGACGAGACCATCGAGTTCCGGGCGCACCCGGATCTGGCAGGACAGGCGCGAATTGGGGCGCACATCGAAGGCGAAATCAAGCATGTCCTCCTCCATCGGCTGCGGCTGGCCGGTGACGGATTCCCATGCCTCGTCGACATAGACATGACATGTCGCGCAGGAGCATGCGCCGCCGCATTCCGCCTCGATGCCGGGAATGCCGTTGCGAACCGCCGTCTCCATGACGGTCGCGCCCTCCTCCGCTTCTACTTCGCGGGAAGTGCCCTCGGCATCGATGAAAGTGATCTTGATCATTGCGGACCTCTGTGTGACGGCGCATATTTAAGACACAGCGCGCCGGAAGACGAGAGACGAGCGCGAAACCCGCCGTTTTTTCGCCTCATTTTACCCGGTAGTGCAGGTTACTGAGCCGTTAACGACGTTCGCAAGTGGCAGGGGACATCGGGTTTCCTTCATCATGACCGGCCGCTAAACTCGCTTGGTAAATAGTAGATTACCCTACGGAAGAACCGACTCCGGTTCCTCCGTGCCGGTTGAGGCTATGCGTGTCGTCCCATAAGGGCGGATTTGCCGGGCTTCAATCGTTATCAGTTGCGTCACGAGGGCGGATCATGGCGACCGAAAAGAAGAAGATAAAAGACCCGGCGGAGGCAGCTCTTTCGGCTGTTGAGCAAGCGCTCAATCTCGAGGAGTCGTTTGACATCCCCACCCCGGGTCATACGGAGAGCAAGTCCGCTTCTTCCGAAGACATCCGGCTGCCCGATATCGAGGCCCATGATTTCACGAGGGGTCCCTTCAATCTGGACCCCGAAGACCCGGCGGACCGTATGGAGGAACGCGAGGTCAGGGTGGATGACATGCCCCGCTCAGGCTTCGTCGCCCCCGACCGCACGTCTGTGGCCAACGACGACCGCCAGAATGTCGGCGTAATGCTTCAAGCGCTTCAGGTTCGCCCCTCCCGCAGCGCTTATGTTATGGCCATGCTTGCCTCCCTGCTCTGGCTCGGCGGCGTCGGTGCCTTCATCTATTCGCAGGGCATCGTGACGCCCGAACAGCTGCTCGCGACCTTCTCCACTTCGCAGCTGGCCCTCGGCCTGATTGCCCTGATCGCTCCCCTCTTCCTGTTCTACATCGCCGCGATGCTCACCGTCCGCTCGCAGGAGATGAAGATGGTGGCCCGCGCGGTCGGCGAAGTCGCCGCGCGCCTCGCCCAGCCCGAAAACTTTTCCACCGACGCGGTTCTCTCCGTATCGCAGGCCGTTCGCCGTGAAGTCGCCGCCGTCGGCGACGGCGTCGAGCGTGCGCTGGCCCGCGCCGGCGAACTCGAGACGCTGGTGCGCAGCGAGATCTCGACGCTGGAGCGCGCCTATTCCGACAACGAAATCCGCATCCGTTCGCTGATCGACGAACTCGTCGCGCAACGCGAAGCCATCGTCTCGAACGCCGAGCGCGTGCGCGGCTCGATCACCGGCGTGCACCAGAACCTGATCCAGGATCTCGACAGTGCCAGCGAGCGCGTCGTGGCCGCCGTGAGCGGCGCGGGCGACAAGGTCACCGGCTCGCTGGAGAGCCAGGGCGACCAGATCACGCAGGCTCTCGGCCGCGCCGGCGAGCGCGTCGTCGATGAAATGGCGAGCCGTGGCGTCGAACTCGTGGAGCGCCTGTCCGGCGCAAGCGAGGAGATCAAGACCGGCATCGCCGACGTCGGCACCACCATCACCACCGCGCTCGAGAGCAAGGCTCAGGATATCACCGGCGCCTTCGAGCGCACCGGGGACGTTCTCACACGCCACCTGCAGGAAGGCGCGAGCCAGGTTACTCGCACGCTGGCCGAGACCGGCCGCGGCGTGATCGATGCCCTCGCCCAGCAGGGCAGCGACGTACGTGAGGCCTTCGAGCAGACCGCACGCAGCCTCGAAGAGAGCTTCGTTCAACGCGGCAGCGAGATCACCGAGAAGCTGGCCGCCACCGGCGGCGTCATCGCCGACGACATTTCCGCCCGCACCACCGAAATGCGCGACCAGATTGCCGCCGCCGGCACTGCCGTCAGCGAGGAGATCGTGACGCGCGGCACATTCGTGCGTGAGCAGCTGTCGTCGACCGGCAGCTCCATCGTGCAGGAACTCGCATCGAACAGCTTGGCCCTGCGCGATGAATTCGCGACGACCGCAACCTCCCTCATCGAGGAGCTTGCAACGCGCGGCACCACCCTGCGTGAGCAGCTTTCCACCACCGGCACGGAAGTGGTCGACGAGATCATCGCTCGCGGCGGCGAGTTCCGCTTGAGCATGGCGACGACCGCAGAGGAAGTCTCTCGCGAGATTACCGCTCGTGGCAGCGAGGTGCGCGAGCATCTCGAGAGCGCCGTGCGCTTTGCGGACGAAGCCGTCGGCACCCGCGTCGAGGACCTTGCGGTCCGTCTCGAAACGGCAAGCCAGCGCGTGGCCGAATCCGTTACTGTTCAGGGCCAGGCTCTGGAGACCACTCTCGCCCAGACCGGCGAGCGCATCTCCTTCCTCATGGGTTCCAAGGTCGAGGAGTTCCAGAACTCCTTCGAGGCCCGCGGCCAAGAGTTCTCCGAGAACCTCACCCGCCATGTGGACGAAGCGCAGGTGCGTCTCGCCGATACGGGCAAGGGCGTCGTTCTCGCCATCGCCACGCAAGGAGCACGCGTCAACGAAGTGCTCAACCGCACGGCGGACACGCTCTCGACCACCGTCGACACCCGCGCCCGCGAAATGGAAGAAACTCTCGGTTCGCGCCTCGAAGCATTCGAGAGCGTCATGAGCCGTGGCGGCGAGCTGGCCGAGCGCATTTCCACCGATGTGGGCAGCCTCACCGAGACGATCGGCGGCCGCTTCGAGGAAATGGACCGCCTGATCACCGTGCAGGGCCGCACCATGGCCGAGTCCTTTGCGGATCGTGCCCGCGAGGCGACCACCGCCATCGAGACGCAGCTCACCGCGCTCGAAGAGCATGCTTCGCGCCGCACCACCGAAATCACGGTAAACTTCGATACCATCGTCGAGCGTGTGGACAACGCTCTCAACGCCCGCTCCACCGCACTGAACGAAACTCTCGTCGTGCGCACCGGTGAAATGGCCCGCGTGATGGCGGAAGGCGGACGCGAAGTCGCGAACGCTCTTCAGTCCCGCGTGGACGAAATCACCCAGGCGATCACCGCCAAGACCAACGGCATCGCGGACACGCTCTCTTCCAAGGCCGAGCAGATCGGCGAGACCCTGGAGACGCGCGCCACTGCCCTCAACCAGGTTCTCGGCGCCCGTGCCGGCGAGATCTCGGAAACCCTGGAAAGCCGTATCGCGAACCTGCATCAGGTTCTGGGCGAGCGCGCCGACGAAATCGCCGAGACGCTGGGCTCCCGCGCCTTCGAGCTCAACCAGACCCTCGGCGCTCGCGCAGAAGAGATCAGCGAGACTCTTGGCGCCCGCACGCTTGAAATCAACCAGACCTTGGGCGGCCGCGCGGAAGAGATTGCCGCGACGCTCAGCTCGCGCACCGAGGAGCTTGCCGCGACTCTCGACCAGCGTGTGGGCCAGTTCGAAGAGCGCGTCGTCAACCGCCTCGGCGGCGTGGCGGAAGCCATCGACGAGCGCGGCCAGACGGTCGTCTCCTCGCTCAACAGCCGCATCGGCGAGATCCGCTCGATCTTCGACACGCAGGGCAACTCCCTCATCGACGCCCTCAACGGCCGCGGTGAAGAGATCGGCCGCGAGGTCGCCAGCATCACCGAGACCACGCTTCGCGCCCTTGAGGATCGCAGCGGCAGCATGCTGTCGTCGCTCCAGGAGCGCACCATGGAGCTGACCTCGTCCTACATGCAGTCCACCGAGGCCATGCGCGTTGCCATCGACTCCGGCACGGAGCGCACGGTCGAAACCCTGCTCGGCACCAATGAGCGGCTGCGCGGAGAACTCTCCGACGTGCTCGGCCGCCTGCAGGATGCCGGCCGCCTGCTCCAGCAGGTCGCCTCTTCCGCCGGCAACAACCTCAGCGCCGTCGAGGACGGCCTGGGCGGACGCGTGCAGCACATCGAGGCCCTGCTCTCGGAAATCGCCTCCCAGACCAGCCGCGCCTCGGATCAGGTTGCCGATCAGGTCGATGCCCTGCGCAGCGTCTCTTCCGGCGCGATCCAGCAGGCCATGGACCTTGCTCAGAACCTCGAAGAGCGTGGTCGCGCTCTCACCGAGACCACCTATGAGCAGATGAACACGCTCACCCAGGCAGCCTCTGCCCTGGAGCGCGTGGAAAGCCGCATGACCGAGGCCCTGTCCAGCCGCCAGAGCGCCCTGGACGAGCTTCTCGGTCGCATCGAGGAACGCTCGCAGGATCTCGAATCCGTCACCCGCGCCTTCACCACCCTCGTGGAGGGCTCGCTCCAGAGCGCCGAGACCAAGGCCCGTCAGATCGGTTCCGTCCTTGCAGGCGCCGCCGAGACGACCACCTCAGCCATCGGCGAACAGTTCGAGCGCATCCGTGCCACCACGGGCATCGAAAGCGAGCGTACGGCTGCCGCCCTTCGCGGCACCTACGAGCAGGCCGCCGCCGAGATGGCGGAAGCACTGGGCAACGCCACCTCAAAGTTCCGCGAAACCATGGGCGATTTGCGCGGCATGACCGGCCAGATCCAGCGCGAGTTGGAGGCCACCCGCGCCGAGCTCCGCCGCGGTGTCGTCGAGCTGCCGCAGGAAACCCAGGAGACCACAGCCAACATGCGCCGCGTCGTCGCCGACCAGATCAAGGCTCTCAACGAGCTCTCGTCTCTGGTCTCGCGCTCGAACCGTGTGGTCGATGCGGCTCCCGCCGTTCAACCTCGCCGCGCTGCCGTGAACGAGGCGCCAGTCGCCGCCACCATGGCCGCCGTCGCGGCTGCCGTCGAGCAGCGCATCGCCTCCCCTGCCCCGGTCCAGGCCGCTGCGCCCGCCCCCGCGCCGACGGTAGCCCGTCAGCCCGAGTTACGTCCGGCCACGGCTCCCGTTGCTCCGGCTCCGGTGCGCCAGCAGACTGCTCCTGCCGAGCGTCCGGCCCTGCGCCAGGAAGCCAACGCGCCCCGTGACGCGGGCGGCGCTCGCAGCGGTTGGCTCTCGGACCTTCTGAACCGCGCCTCGCGCGACGAGGATGAAGAGCCCGTTCGCGGCCCGGCCCGCGCCCGCACCAACGGCCTCGAGTCCCTCGACTCGATCTCGGTGGACATCGCGCGGATGATCGACCACGACGCAGCCGTCGAGCTGTGGGACCGCTATCGCCGCGGCGAGAGCAACGTGTTCAGCCGCAAGCTCTACACGGCCCAGGGCCAGCAGACCTTCGAGGAGATCCGTCGCAAGTACCGCCGTGATGACGAGTTCCGTCAGACCGTCGACCGTTACGTCGACGAGTTCGAGCGCCTCCTCGCCGAAGTCTCCCGCGACGACCGCGACTCGACATTGACCAAGACCTACCTCACGTCGGAAACCGGCAAGGTTTACACCATGCTCGCCCACGCAAGCGGCCGGTTCGACTAAGAGCGGGTTTCAGCAGAATTCATGAAAAACGCGGCCTTCAGGGCCGCGTTTTTTGTTGTTTGACAGGCCGCCTCCCCGTCATTCCGGGGCGAGCGATAGCGAGAGACCGACCCGAAGGGCTGCGCCGTAGGCGTGGAAACCCATAACCACAACATTGCAGGGAAGAGCGGCGAGCGTCGCGCTTTCTTCAGAAACGTCGTGGTTATGGGTTCCGGGCTCGCCTGCGGCGCCCCGGAATGACAATGGAGTGCGCTCAATCTGCACACGATCCCGGACCGGTTTCGCCGTCCGGGATGGCTGGGACAGGCCCGGCCATGGCGTGATGCAGTTGAACCCCGAAAAACGAAAGGCCCCGAAAACCTTCGGAGCCTTAAGCATCATGTCAACTAGAGATCCGAACCCTCAGGTCGGAGCCTGTTCCTTCGAAGGCGCCTGGCTGCTTACGTCGCCCGGCTCCTCGCGGCGGGGCAAGGGGCCGCCGCTGACCCAGCGGACCACGTCGAGCATCACGACGGACAGGGCCTCGTCGAGCGCGCGGGCCGCGTTGACGGCGTCTATCGCAGCCGCAGGGACGCGCGCCTGGAAGATGCGGCCTCTCGCGATGCGGCCGGTCTGATCGCTGACGATCTTCACCGACATCTCGACTACCGCCTCGTTGGAAGGCGTCGTGATCTCGAAGCTGCGGAGTTCGGAGATCAGCTGGACATCGCCCACCGCGCCGCTGCTCGGCCGGGAGACGCCTCGGATCTGAGAGGAATTCTCGAAGGTGTTGATGAGCCGCGTCTGGATGAGCCGGGGCAGGTTGTCGGCCCACTGCCCTTCCCCGAGGAAGGAGATGGAGCCGCTCGCGTCCTTCACCAGGATCTGCTGGGTGGCGAGCGTCTGGATCGCCGCAGGCTCGTTCACCAGGACCTGAACGCCGGAGGCGCCCCTGATCCGCGAGGTTGGCGCGGAGAGATCATAGGTCGTCGGAGCCGGCCCCGAAGAGCATGCCGCCGCGAGCACGGTAAGGAACATCACCGGCGCCAGGCGCCGGAAAGGCCGGAATTGATCGGTCGAGGGAGGAGACACTGATGACCCACGCATGAGGCTTACTTAACGGCGTCCATTGTATTGTGGGAGATTAGGTTGGCCACCGAAAATAAACTGCTGTGGATTACGTTCGATGCTGCGGACCGCGCGGCTGATATCGCCCAGGGTCTTGCGGCCTTCCACTGCGAGCGCCTCGTATTCCCGCAGACCCGATTCCGTGAAGCGGCCAACCCCTGAGAGCACGCCCTCGATACCGCTGGTCCGCTGATTCAAGTCGTCGGCCAGCTCGCGGACGGAGATTGCGGCGGCGCGGATCTCGTCGAAGGCTCCCTTGCCTGACTCGCCGGAGGCAGAGCCGAGGAACTTCTCGGCACCGGCAAGCACATTGTCGATCTTGTCGGCGGATTTGTTCAGCTTTTCGGTAATCGAGCGGGCTTCCTGGATCGCCTTGTCGATATCCGGGCTGCGACGGTTAAGCGTATCGGTGAAGTTCTGCACATTGTCGACCGTGCTTCTCACCTTGTTCGGATCGACCGCCTTCGTGAGGTTTGCAATCTCGGTGATGGCCGTATCGAGCTTCGGCGCCGTCGTGTTGAGGCTGTCGATAAGGCTTGCCGCATCCTTCAGGGCGTCGCTGATCGCCTGCCGGTTCTCGCCCAAAGCCTGCGCGAAATTGTCCACGTTCTCGACGATGCGGGTCACCCGCTGCGGCTCGACCGCACGGACCACCTGATCGACATTGGTTGCCAGCGTTTCGAGCTTTTCAGCCAGCGGCCCCACCTTCTCGGCGGCCTGCCCGATCTGGGCCAGGAAGCGGTCGATGCCCTCGGCATTCTCGCCGAGCGCCTGCGAGAACCGCTCCACGTTCTGAATGGTCCGATTGATGGAACCCTCGTTGTCCGTCACGACCCGGCCCACCCGCTCCAGCACGTCATCGGCCCGGCGGGCGATGTTGCGGGCGGTCTCGATGAGATCCTGGAAGTCGGAACGGTCGGCGAAGATCGTCGGCATGGGCTGGCCGGGGCCTGCCGCCAGCGGAGGCGCGCCGGGCTCGCCGCCGGAAAGGCCGATATTCGCGACGCCCGTCAGACCCTGGTATTCCAGGCGAGCGCGGGTATCGGAGCGGATCGGGGTATTGGCATCGACCTGAACGACGGCCACCACGCGGCGCGGATCCTCGGGCAACAGGCTGATCTGGGTCACCTCGCCGACCCGAAGGCCGTTGAAAGACACGCTCGACCCCTGCGACAGGCCCGCGACCGAGCCTGAGAAGACCACACGGATGCTCTGGCGCGTCTGTCCCCGATCGCCACCGGAGAACCAGTAGACGAACCCGAAGGCTGCCGCGATCACTGCCAAGGTGAAAAGCCCGATCAGAGCGTAATTCGCACGCGTTTCCATCACTCAACCCTACGCGCCGCCGGCCATGGCCGCGCGTGCCCGTTTTCCGTGAAAATAGGAGCGGAGCCATGGGTGCTCTGAAGCCAGCAGCACCTCAATGGGCCCTTCCGCCAAAATCTTGCCGTCACCCAGTGCCGCGATCCGGTCGCAGACCGTGTAAAGGCTGTCCAAATCATGGGTTACCATGAATACGGTGAGGCCCAAAGTCCGCTGTAACGTCGCAATAAGCTCGTCGAACTCGCCTGCGCCGATGGGGTCGAGGCCCGAGGTCGGCTCGTCGAGGAAGACGATATCCGGGTCGAGCGCCAGGGCGCGGGCCAGGGCCGCGCGCTTGATCATACCGCCGGAAAGCTCAGAGGGGAGTTTGTCCGCCGCGTCCGGCTTCAGGCCCACCATCTCGATCTTGAGCATGGCGAGCTCATCGAGCAACCGTTCCGACAGGTCGAGGTGCTCACGCATGGGCACCTGTACGTTCTGCTTCACGGTCAGCGCCGAGAACAGCGCGCCTTGCTGGAACAGGACGCCCCAGTGCCTCTCCATGAGGCGGCGCTCGTTGGGCGATAGCTCGTCCAGGTTCTGGCCCAGGACCTCGATGGTGCCCGCCCGCTTGGGCACGAGGCCAAGAATGGCCCGGGTCAGCACCGACTTGCCCTGCCCCGAAGCACCGACGAAGCCGAGGATCTCGCCGCGATAGACATCGAGATCGAGGTCTTTGAGGATGGTCTTTTCCCCGAAGCCGACCTCGACGCCGCGCACGCTGATGATCACTTCACGGTCTTTTGTGGGGTCGGGATGGCGTCTCTCGAGCATCGCGTCAGTACCTGATGGCCGCAAAGAACATGGCGAAGAGGCCGTCGAGCACGATGACCATGAAGATGGCCTTCACCACCGAGGAGGTCACGTGACGGCCGAGCGACTCGGCGGAACCTTGCACCGCCAGCCCCTCCAGGGTGGCGATGATGCCGATGACCATGGCCATGAAAGGCGCCTTGATGAGGCCGACCATGAAGGTGTTGAAGCCAATGGAGGCCCGCAGACGGGTCAAGAATACGTCGGGACTGATGTCGCCGTAGATCCAGGCCGTGACACCACCGCCGAGCAGGGCCGCGATGGAGGCGATGAAGGTCAGGAGCGGCAGGCCGATCAGCAGGGCGAGGATACGCGGCAGGATCAGCACCTCGATGGGGTCGAGGCCCATGACCCGCAACGCGTCGATCTCTTCGCGCATCTTCATGGAGCCGATTTCGGCGGTGAAGGCCGAGCCGGAGCGGCCAGCCACCATGATGGAGGTCAGCAGGACGCCCAGTTCGCGCATCACCAGGATGCCGATGAGATCGACCACGAAGGGCGTGGCGCCGAACTTGATCAGCTGGAAAATGCCCTGCTGGGCGACGATGGCGCCGACCAGGAACGAGATGAGCACGATGATCGGAACGCCGCGATAGGCGATCTGCTCGAGCTGGTTGATGACCGCCGTGCCCCGGAAGCGGCGGGGGTGGAGGATAACCCGAATGAAGGCCGCGACCAGCTCCCCGAGGAAGGCCACACCGCGCACGAGATCCTGGCCCGCCTCGGAAACGGTTTTGCCCACATCGACGAGGAAATCCACGAACCGGGACTGCCTGGGCTTGGAAACGTTCTGGAAGCCGCGATAGGCCACCTCATTCAGAAGGATGTTCTGCTCCGGCGAGGCATTGACGAAATCGGCCGAAAGCCCGCTTTCCCCCAGTTCATGCCGGGTGCGGTCGAGAACCCAGGCGCCGAGCGTATCGAGACGCTTCACCCCGCCCAGATCGATGAGCACGTTGCTGCTGTCGGCTTGGGCCGCAATCTCGCCGACCAGAGCTTCGACCCGGCCGGCATGCTCCGCCGTCCACAAGCCCGTCAGCACGGCGGTGACCTTGCTACCGGCCCGCTCGATTGTCATTTGCGGCTCTTGAGCCATGGTGCTCTGCGCCACGATCATCCTTCCGGCGTTGATTCCGCTTGGTGATAGCGTGTCGTTACGCCACAAGTCGAGATGAAGTTCAAAGAGAAACCTCCAGAATGTGCACCCTGACCGTCTCCATCGACCGTTTTCCCATCGCAGGAAAGTTCACCATTGCCCGCGGGTCGCGCACGGAAGCGGTCGTGGTGACAGCCACCATCACCGAAGGAGCGGCCCTTGGTCACGGGGAATGTGTGCCCTATCCCCGCTATGGCGAGACCGTCGAGGGCGTGGCAGCGGCCATCGAAGCGATCAGGCCACAGATCGAGGCCGGACTGACGCGGGAGGCTCTGCAAAGCCTGATGCCTCCCGGCGCCGCCCGCAATGCCGTGGACTGCGCCCTGTGGGATCTCGACGCCAAGCGCTCCGGCATCCGCGCCCATGTGACCGCCGGCCTGACCCGCTGGCTGCCGGTGACCACCGCCTACACAATCAGCCTCGATACGCCCGAGGCTATGGCGGAGGCTGCCGCGAAGGCCGCTGTCCGGCCGATCCTCAAGGTGAAGTTCGGCGGTCCGGAAGGCGACCTCGAACGCATCCGCGCGGTGCGGAAGGCGGTACCGGACGCGACCTTGATCGCCGATGCCAACGAAGGCTGGACGGAAGAGAACATCGAGGCGCATCTCGCCGCCTGCGCGGAGGCGGATTATGCGCTGGTGGAACAGCCCTTGCCTGCGAAAGCGGACGGTTATTTAAGCCGGATCGAGCGTCCGGTGCCCATCATGGCCGATGAGAGCGTCCATGACCGCCCGAGCCTCCAGCGGCTCGTCGGGCTCTATGACGTGGTCAACATCAAGCTCGACAAGACGGGCGGCCTTACGGAAGCCCTGGAGTTGGCCGATGCAGCGGAGGCTCTGGGCTTCTCGCTGATGATCGGCTGCATGGTCGGCACGTCGCTTGCCATGGGCCCCGCCATGGTGCTTGCGCCCCGCTGCCGCTTCGTCGATCTCGACGGCCCGCTCCTTCTGGCGCGGGACCGGGAGCCCGGCCTCACATACGAGGGCAGCCTCGTCTATCCACCAGAACCGGCTCTTTGGGGCTGAGATCGCAGCATGCGGATCACGACGAGGGTCAGGATGAAGCCCATGGCTCCCAAAGGCGCCATGGCGGCGAAGACGAGCCCGCCGGCCTCGCTGTAGATGACCCCGCTCGCGATGGTGGACGAAGCCGTCGCGAGAGCCGTCAGGGAGCCGAAGATGCCTTGCGCCCGTCCCCGGACGGATTTCGGAGAATGCGCGGCCAAAGCCGCCATCATACCGATATGCGTCGCGGCGAAGGACAGGCAGTGCATCATCTGAAGCACGAGCGTCAGTTCGAGCCCCGGACTGAGCGACATGACCGTGAAGCGGATCACGGCGGCGGCGGAGCCGATGAGGATGAGCCCCACGCCAGAGCTGCGCCCCACCGTGTGGCCGAGGAACAGGAATACGACGATCTCGGCCATGACGCCCACGGCCCAGAAATAGCCGATCGCCGCATCGGTGAAACCGAGCGAACGCCAATAGATGCTGGCGAAGGCATTGAGCGCCCCGTGGGTCCCTTGCGTGAGCGCGCCCGCGATCATCAGCACCCACAAGACCTTGGGAAGCCTGGACGATACCGGCTCAGCCTGATCGGTCGGGACGGCAGCCTGCTCCGGCACTTCATCGGACACTGCATTCAAGGTCGCGGCTACGGCAAGCAGCGGAATGAACGTGAGCATGACGATGACCACATTCGGTCCGAAGCCGCCCACGAGATAGCCCGTTGCGATATTGGTGATGAAGAAGGCGATGGATCCGCTGCCGCGGATGCGCCCGTAATTCAAGCCGGCATGCCGCTGGATCGCATTGGTGGAAACGAGATCGTTGCCCGGAATGACGGCGGCCTGCGCGAAGGCCACGAGGGCGACGAGCGCGATGATCGCGACCTGGTTGTCCAAGAGCAGGAAGATGGGAAAGCACAGCATCTGGCCCAGATGGCTCACCAGGAGGAGCCGCTTTGCGCCGAAGGACCTATCGGCGAGATCCAGAAGAGGAGCCGTGGCGATGACGCGCACGATGATCGGGATCGCCACCACGAGGCCGATCAGCGACGGCGAAAGACCCTTGCTCTGCAGCCACAGGGGGAAGAACGGCAGATAGACGGCGTGACTCATGAAGCTCGCCGCCTGCAATACGCAAAGCCGCAGCTCGATGGCCCTGGTCGAGGAAATCAAAACGAAGCCTTCTCAGATGGCAGCGGAATCGCGGCGCATTCTGGTGAATTACGCCGGTAACGGGCAGGAGCCAATACCTGTAAGCATACCGATGTTGAAGATGGGAAATAGACGGGCGGCTCCAGGTGTCCGGGCGCATTTTTTGCATCTGACCGTTATCGCGCCCCCCACCCCGTCATGGCCGGGCTTGTTCCGGCCATCCCGATCAGAAGGGTGTAGCGCTCATAAGTATCGAGATCACCGGCCCAAGGCCGGTGATGACGTGGGAGAGCGTCACCCCGCCGCGTGCGCGGCCTCGATGTTGGTGAAGAACTGCCTTGCGCTCTCGCGCCAGGTGAAGCTCTCCGCGTAAGCCCTGCACCGGTCGCGGGGAATATCGAGCGCCGCCAGGGCCGCTTTCCTCAAATCGGTATCGAGAACGCCGCAGCCGGAGGAGCCGATCACGTCGAGGGGTCCGGTCACCGGAAAGGCCGCGACGGGAAGCCCCGATGCGAGAGCTTCGAGCAGCACGATGCCGAAGGTGTCGGTCAGGCTCGGGAACACGAAGACATTGGCGGAGGCATAGATCTGCGCCAGTTCCACGCCCGAGCGGGTCCCGAGGAAATAGGCCTCCGGGTATTGCCGTTCGAGCTCGGCGCGGGCCGGCCCGTCGCCGACGATCACCTTCGTGCCCGGTAGGTCGAGGGAGAGGAAAGCCTCGATGTTCTTCTCGACCGATACGCGGCCTACAAAGAGGAAGAGCGGCCTCGGCAGGCCCATGGATTGCCTCTGGCGAGGATGGAACAGCTCCGTGTCCACGCCGCGCGTCCAGCGCAGGATGTTCCTGAAGCCACGCCCGATGAGTTCCCGCTCCAGGGAAGGCGTGCTGACCATCACGGCCTTGGCGTCGCGATGGAAGCGCCTGAGGAATCCGTAGGACCAGGATTCCGGAATTGGCGCCCGCGCCGCGAGATATTCCGGGAACCGCGTATGATAGCTCGTCGTAAACCCCCAGCCCTTCCGCCGGCAGACATGGCGGGCCGCGTGGCCGAGAGGCCCTTCGGTCGCGATATGGATGTGGGTGGGTTCTCTCTCCCCGATCAGCCGCGCCATCTGCCCCGGCATCACCATGGACAGGCGGATTTCCGGATAGCTCGGCATCGGCACTGAGCGGAAGAGCTGCGGCGTCAGGAACATCACTTCGGCTCCGAAGGCCGGTGCCTGCTCGGCCATGTATTCGAGGGAGCGCACGACCCCGTTGACCTGTGGCTTCCAGGCATCCGTCACGATGAGGAGGCGCATCAGGCAACCCGCTGATCGAGGACGGGAGCGGAGATTTCCACCGGGCTCGGCTCGATTTGAGGCGCTACGATCTGCTGGCGAAGCTCGTTCCAGCGGATCAGCTCGAGCGAGCCGTCCCAATGCTCGATGACGGCCGTGCAGGATTCCACCCAGTCGCCGGTATTCACGTAAGCCACCTTGAACGAGTTGTGCATGGCGGCATGGTGGATGTGGCCGCAGATCACTCCGTCCGCCTGCTGGCGTTCGGCTTCCGCCGCCAGAAGCTCCTCGAAGCGGCTGATATAGTTGACCGCGTTCTTGACCTTCATCTTCGCCCAGGCCGAGAGCGACCAATAGGTCAATCCTAAGCGCCGGCGGATGATGTTGAGATAGGTGTTGACGAAGAGCGCCGTCGTATAGGCCCAGTCGCCCAGAAGCGCGATCCATTTCGCGTGCATGACTACGAGGTCGAACTGGTCGCCGTGAATGACGAGATACCGCTTGCCGTCGGCGGCCTCGTGGATGGCGTGCTCGGCCAGCTCGATGCCGCCGAGACTGACGCCGATATAGTCGCGCAGGAACTCGTCGTGATTGCCGGGGACATATACGAGCGAGGTTCCCTTGCGCACCTTGCGCATCAGCTTCTGGACCACATCGTTGTGGCTCTGCGGCCAGTACCATCCCGTCTTCAGCCGCCAGCCGTCGATGATGTCGCCGACGAGATAGATGGTCTCGGCATCGTAACGCCTCAGGAATTCGAGCAGCGCATCGGCCTGGCAGCCCTTGGTGCCCAGATGAAGATCCGACAGAAACAGCGTGCGCACACGGACAACGTCCACATCCCTCGGCATCCGGTGTCCTTTCCTCGGGTACAGCATCGGACTAGAAAGCGGATCTGCACTTTTTGGATCGATCCGATGCTTTCTCTCTAAGTAAGAGCCTCGTTCGCACGCAAAGCCGGGGTCACTTTTGCGCACGATGCTCCGACAAATTCACCAAACCGGATTCGCGTCTCGTCTCCGTGACGGTTGCTTTGCAATTTTGTGACAAACGGCCAAGGTTCCATGCGCTCAGCGCAAGGGCGAAAGCCCCATAAAGGCTTTCCCTCAAGCTCGCATCGTGGTTGTGTGCGATCCTCATTTTCGAAGTGAATCGTCTCGTGAAACCGCTTCTGGGCATCTCACTCAAAATCGTCTCCGCCCTCTTCTTCACGATGATGTCGGCAACCCTGAAGATCCTGACGGCCCGGTATCCCACCGGCGAGGTCATGTTCTTCCGCGCGTCCTTCGCGATGATTCCGCTGCTGATGTGGCTGGCCTGGCGAGGCGATCTCCCGCGCGCGCTGCATACCGAGAACGCCTTCGGCCATTTCAAGCGTGGTATCCTGGGCTCGGCCTCCATGTTCTGCGGCTTCGCGGCCCTGTTCTACCTGCCGCTGCACGATGCCATTGCCATCGGCTATGCCTCGCCGCTCATGGTCGTCATCCTGGCGGCGATCCTCCTGAAGGAACAGGTCCGCATCTATCGCTGGTCGGCGGTGGCGATCGGCCTCGTCGGCGTCCTGATCATGCTCTCGCCCTATCTCTCGCTCGGGTCCTTCAGCGCCGGTCTCCAAAGCGGCCCAACACTTGGTGCCCTGCTGTGCCTCACCGGAGCCACGCTCTCGGCGGGGGCCATGATCCAAGTGCGCCGCCTGACGGCGACCGAGCGAACCGGCGCCATCGTTTTCTACTTCACCATCACGTCGTCAGGGCTTGCCCTGCTCAGCCTGCCCTTCGGCTGGGCCATGCCCACATGGCCGGACCTTGCCCTCTTCATGCTCGCCGGCCTATTCGGCGGCATCGGGCAGATCCTTGTGACCGAATGCTATCGCTGGGCCGATACATCGGTGATCGCGCCGTTCGAATATACGACCATGATCTGGGCGCTCCTGCTGGGCTGGATCGTCTTCTGCGACCTACCCACTTCCACCGTGGTGACGGGCGCGGGCATTGTCGCAATGACAGGCCTCTTCATTGTCTGGCGCGAGCATCGGCTGGGCCTGATGCGCAAGCGTGAGCTGCAGGCGGCCCCCCAGAAACCCGTCTAAGGCTCGAAATCCAGGCAAGCGACACTCGGGAACTTGACCCGCCCCATCACTTACCCCAAAACCGTTCTGAGAAACGAACGTTCGTTTTGTCGGAACAGAGGCAACGGGTATGGGCGTCGAAGGCAAAGAGCGGCATAGAGAGCTGGAAACCGGTGCGCAGGTTTTGTCCGGAAACATGGGCAAGACCATCCAGCGGCTGCGCAAGGCCTATAACCTCTCCCTGTCCGAGCTTGCCGAGCAATCTGGTGTCGCCAAGTCGATCATCAGCCAGATCGAGCGCAATGAGACCAACCCGACTCTCGCCACCATCTGGCGCCTTAGCCAGGCCCTGGACGTGTCCATCGAGCGGGTTTTAGCCTCCGCCGACGAAGAACCCTTCATCGAAAAATCCTCGAAGGCCGATACGCCGATCCTCGTCTCCGAGGACGGCAAGATGCGCCTCGCCATCGTCGGCTGGCTCAAGACCATCGAATGGCTGCAATGGTACGACGTGCAGTCGGAACCGGGCGGCATGCTCGATTCCGACAGCCATCAGCGCGGCTCGGTCGAATGTCTTTCCGTTCTGGACGGCGAGTTCGAGGTCGAGGTCGGCGGCGTGACTCAGCAGGCCAAAGCGGGCGAGACGCTCCGCTATCGCTGCGACCGTCCACACATCGTGCGCTGCATCGGCGACACCCCCGGGCGCGCCAGCATGGTCTGCATCCTCAAAGCGGCGGTCATGGACTAACCCCAGGCCTCAACGCTTGGGGGCCACGTAGCCCTGCTTTCCCGGCAGAGAGAGAATGTACTCAGCCATCGCCTGACGATCCGATTCCGGCAATTGCGCCGTGTTGTGCACCACCGAGCCCATGGGACCGCCGACCGTATCGAAATTCGGCGTTTCGCCGGTGGTCAGGAGCGTCACGAGATCCGCATCCGTCCAGCCGCCGATGCCGCTAGGATGCGGCGTGATGTTGGGGACCGAACCCCTGCCCTCCGGATCGGGCCCGCCCGCAAAGCGGCGACCCTCGATGATCGCGCCGGCTAAATTGCGCTCGCTGTGGCACTCGGCGCAATGGCCGGGGCCGTTCACCAGATAGGCACCCTGGTTCCAGCTTTCCGATTTGGACGGATCGGGCGCGAAGGGCTTGCCATCCAAGAAAGCGAGCTTCCAGAGACCGACGCCACGACGGATGTTGAAGGGGAACGGCAATTCGTGGTCGGGCGCCTTTCCCTCGACGGCGGGAAGCGTCTGCATGAAGGCGAAGAGATCCCCGAGGTCAGTGCGGCTCATGCGCTGATATGAGGTATAGGGAAAGGCCGGGTAGTAATGGCGCCCGTCGGGCGAGGTCCCCTCCTGCATGGCGCGGATGAAATCCGCCTGGCTCCATGAGCCGATGCCGTCCTGCTTGTGGGGCGAGATGTTCGGAACGTGGAAGATGCCGAAGGGCGATTTCAGGGCATAGCCGCCGCCGAGGCGCAGCTTGTCGTCCTGGTTGGGCGTGGCATGGCAGGAGGTGCAGCCGCCCGCAAAGAACATCACGCGCCCGTTTTCGGCATTTGGCGCGTGGTTGGTATCAGGAGCCGGCGCCGGGGAGCGGATAAGGCGATAGGCCGATGGCGATGTGAGCGCCATGAAGCCCAGAACTCCGATGCCGGCGATGGCCGCCAGCCCCACGATCGCTTTACGCATTGCCATTCCTGTCGTGAAGCGGGCAGCCGTTTCGGCCGCCCGTTCTCAAACCTTGGTCAGATCAGCTCTTCTTGCGGAAGTCGTTATGACAGGCCCCGCAATTCTGCATGACCTTGGGCATTTCCGCCTTGAAGCTGGCCTCGTCCTTGATGGAGGCCATGGCGGTCTGCGCATCCTGACCGAACTTGGTCAGGGCTGCATCGAACTTCGCCTTGTTCTCCCAGATGGAGGGCAGGGCTTCCGTCTTGCCTACATCCTTGGAGTTGTCAGGGAAGAGTGTAGTCGCCTTATGGGCGTTGTCCGAAAAAACCTTGAGACCGGCTTGCACCTTCGCGAGATCGAAGGGCTCCTGGCCGCGCAGCATGCCGCCGATGGGACGCGTCTGAGCGCCCATCTGCTTCATCAGGTTCTGGCGCTGCTCGACCACATCGCTCTGTGCGATGGCCGCAGTGACACCCAGCGCCAGAAGGCTGGCGACAAAAATCATAGGCTTCATATAGTGATTCCCCATCTTACCGTACGGTGGACGTCTTTTAGCCTTGTCCGTCCCCGTCAGGAGGGACATTAGCGCATATCTCCTTACAGTTGCGCACTGGACTTTAGAACAAATCTACGTGAGGAGCCGGACGTTCCCGCCTTACTCCACCGGTTCGCCCGCAGCCGCCCAATCCTTGAACCCGCCCTTGTAATGCTCGCGGATATCCCTGCCCGCCCCTTGCGCGAATTCGAGCGCCCGGACCGACCGGACACCGGCAGCGCAGGAGAAAACGATCCGCTTGCCCTCCGGCAGAGAGGCAGGGTCGAAGGCGGACAGGGGGTGCGAGACAGCGCCGGGAATGTGGCCTGCGGCGAACTCATGAGGCTCGCGCACATCCACCACCAGGATCGAGCCTTGCTCAAGGCCTTTCTTGATGTCCTCGCGGTCGAGATCGACGACGTTCGGTGCTGATGCGTTCATGAGCAGTTCCTCCCTGAGATGCCCGATACATACCGGTTTCCCAGGGAGGTGCGCAACTTAAGCCAACGGCGGAATGCGCAGCACCCAGCCGGGCTGAATCATGTCCGGGTTCTTCACCGGCGGCGAGTTCGCCTTGACGATCTCGGTATACTTGGCGCCCTTGCCCTTGCCGTAATGCTTCTCGGCGATCTCCCACAGGGTATCGCCCTTCTGCACCGTATACATGGTGGACTGCGTGGCAGGCTGAGCGATCTGCAATTCGGAGGTGTCCACCTCGGCGACCCCATAGGTATTGCCGAGGGAGAGGATGAGCTTCTCCGCCTCCTCCTGGCTCATGGCCTGGCCGGAAAGCTTCACCTGGTCACCGTTGACCTGGATCCCGAGCTTGCTCGCATCGAAGCCATGCCCCTGCACTTCCTGCTGCAGCTTCTCGGGCGTCGCGGCGTTGGCGCTGCCGCCGAATATCTTGGCGCCCGCTTCCTTGATGAACTTGAACAGACCCATGCGCTCCTCCTTCTTCTCGCATTGGCCATGATGCAGCCAAGCTGAAACGAAGACGCGCATTCGCCGGAAACGGTTCCGCCCGGACGTATAAGGTCTGTTCAAGCCAATGTGGAGAACACGTCCGCGAGCGACGGCAGGCGATCCTTGAGGCGCAGGAGCGCGATCAGCTCGATCTGCACGACAGCCGTATCGAACTCTGTTTCGGGATCATGGTCGACACGCTGCTCGAACGCATCGAGGATTTCCTCCCTCGAGCGGCCTTTGATAGCCATGATGAAGGGGAAACCGAACTTGCGTCTGTAGTGGTCGTTGAGTTCGAGAAAGCGATCACGTTCCTCCTCCGTCAGGCTGTCGAGCCCGGCGGATGATTGCTCGTTGCGGGAATCGCTCGTGAGGTCGGCGAGCTTCAGACGCCCGGCGAGATCGGGATGCGCGCGGATGAGCGCGAGTTTCTGTTCTCGCGTTGCTTCCGACAGCACATGGACCATTGCCGCATGCAGGCCCTCCGCCGTGTCCTGCGCGGTGGTGAGACCCGCATCATATACACGCTCCGCGATCCAGGGCGAATGCTCGAACACATCGCCATAGAGTTCAATGAAGAGCCGCTTGCTCATGGTGCTGGGCTTGAGGCCTGCCGGCCGATGATGGCGCATCCAATGCCGCGCGATATCGATGCGCCGCGCCACCCACACGTCTTCATGCGATGCCACATAATCCAGGAAGCGCGCGAGCGCCGCCGCCCGGCCGGGACGTCCGACGATGCGGCAATGGAGCCCGACCGACATCACCTTCGGCGCTGTCTCGCCCTCGGCATAGAGCGTGTCGAAACTGTCTTTCAGGTAAGCGAAGAACTGGTCGCCGGAATTGAAACCCTGCGGCGAGGCAAAGCGCATGTCGTTGGCGTCCAACGTATAGGGCACGATGAGCTGAAGATCCTCGCCGTGCTCTTCCCAATAAGGTAGCTCGTCCGCATAGGAATCCGCGCTGTAGAGGAAACCGCCCTCCTCCGCCACCAGACGGTTCGTGTGCTCCGACGTGCGCCCCGTGTACCAGCCGAGCGGACGCTCTCCCGTCACCTGCGTGTGGATTCGGATCGCCTCTTTCAGATGCGCGCGCTCCTCTTCCGCCGTGAAGTCGCGATAGTCGATCCATTTGAGCCCATGGCTCGCGATCTCCCAATCCGCTTCCTTCATCGCGGCCACCGCTTCCGGATTGCGCATGAGAGCCGTCGCCACGCCGTAGACGGTGACGGGCATGTCGCGCTCGGTGAACAGGCGCCAGAGCCGCCAGAACCCGGCACGGGAGCCGTATTCGTAGATCGATTCCATGCTCATGTGACGCTGGCCGGGCCAGGGCTGCGCGCCCACGATCTCTGACAGGAACGCCTCCGATGCGCGGTCGCCGTGCAGGATATTGTTCTCGCCGCCCTCTTCGTAATTGATGACGAACTGCACGCAGATCCGCGCCTTGTTCGGCCAGCGCGGATGAGGCGGGTTACGTCCGTAGCCGGCGAGATCGCGGGGATAGGAGGTCTCGGGCATCGTCAGCTTCCTCGATAGGTGGAATAGCTCCAGGGCGAGACGAGGAGCGGAACATGATAATGGCCGTCAGGCTCGGCGATGGAGAAACGGATCGGCACGATATCCAGGAACGGCGGATTGGCCGCCGTCGCTCCGACCTCTTTGAAATAGGCGCCGACCTCGAAGACGAGTTCGTAAGTGCCCGTGCGGAACGCCTCGCCGATCATGAGCGGCGTGTCGGTGCGACCGTCGGCATTCGTGACCGTGCGCAGGACGGAGCGGCGGCTCTCTCCTTCAAGGGCGAAAAGCTCGATGGCGATGCCCCTCGCGGGCTTGCCGTTGACGGTATCCAGGACGTGGGTGGACAGGCGGCCCATGAAACCTCGCATGACGTGATGGTCCGTTAGCCTCTGGAATCTTTAGATCACCGGCTCCTCCGTCAAGCGCTCCCTGGGGCGGACGGCAATGCAGACTGCTTCTGGATCACGCTTCCTGTTGAAAAAGCCACCAAGCGGGCCTTTCGCAAATGGGGGCGCCGCCCTAGGCTATGGGTTCCTTTAGCTTTCAAGTGGCTGCATGATCGACCCGCAAATTTCCGAATGGATCAGCCAGATCCTTCGCTGGACCCACGTAATCACGGCAATCGCCTGGATCGGCTCTTCCTTTTATTTCATCCATCTCGATCTCAGTCTCAAGACGCGGGAAGGCCTCCCCCACGGGGTCGGCGGCGAGGCATGGCAGGTCCATGGCGGCGGCTTCTACAACATGCGCAAATATCTCGTTGCGCCGCCGGAACTCCCCAAGGAGCTGACCTGGTTCAAGTGGGAGAGCTATTCCACCTGGATCAGCGGCTTCTTCCTGATCGTGTGGGTCTATTACCTCCAGGCCAATCTCTACACCATCGATCCGGCCGTCATGGCCCTGGAGCCCTGGCAGGTCCCCGTCATCGGCCTCGGCGGCATCGCCCTGAGCTGGCTGGTCTATGAGGGCCTGTGCCGCTCAGCCCTCGGCAAGAATGGGCTCGTGCTCGGCATTGTGCTGTTCGTCTACATCCTGCTCGCGGCCTTCATCTTCACGCAGGTCTTCAACGGCCGGGCGGCGTTCCTTCATACAGGCGCGATGATCGCCACCTGGATGTCGGCCAGCGTCTTCTTCGTTATCATCCCGAACCAGAAGAAGGTCGTCGCCACCCTGCTGGCCGGAGGCTCGCCAGACCCGAAACTCGGCAAGGAAGCCAAGCTCCGCTCCACCCACAACAACTACCTGACGCTGCCCGTCATCTTCCTGATGCTCTCGAACCATTACCCGCTGGCGTGGTCCTCGCGCTATTCGGTGGCGATCATCGGGCTCATCCTGATCGCGGGCGCGGTGATCCGGCACTTCTTCAACTCGCAGCACGCGGGCAAGGGATCGCCCTGGTGGACATGGGGCGTGGCGGCGGCCAGCGTAGCCCTCGCAATCTGGCTCTCCATCATCGGCAAGCCGGGCAACGCCAACATGGCAGACGCTTCTGCGCCGGTCGAAGTCGCGGCCTCCTTTGACGAGGCCGTCCTCGCGATCCAGTCGCGCTGCTCCATGTGCCACGCGGCCGAGCCGGTCTGGGAGGGCATTCCCGTCGCCCCGAAGGGCGTGCGCCTCGATACGCCCGAGGAAATCGAGCGGCACGGGGAGATGATCCGGGTTCAGAGTGTACTTACCCACGCCATGCCGCCGAACAACATCACCGAAATGACGCTCGATGAGCGTAAGGCCGTCGCCACCTGGCTTGCCGCTAAGGAAACAGCGACGCGCTGATCGCTCGCTGCGCATTGCCGACGTCTAACCACAAGAAACCCACAGGAGGATTCCATGTCCGAACTGACATTGCAGGCTGCCCAAACCATCGTCACGACCACCATCAAGACCGCCCGCGAAAAGAACCTGAAGCCGATCTCGGTCGTGGTCTACGATGAACGCGGCGCCCTCAAGGCTCTCCTCTCCGAGGACGGCACCAGCCTCAAGCGCGCCGAGATCGCCATGGGCAAGGCCTATGGCGCCCTGGCGCTGGGCGTAGGCTCGCGCGCCATTCACAAAATGGCGACCGACCGGGCCTATTTCGTCGCCGCGGCGACCCATGCGATCGGCGGCCAGCTCGTTCCCGTCCCCGGCGGTGTGCTGATCAAGGATCCCCAGGGCAAGATCCTCGGAGCGGTGGGCGTCTCGGGCGATACATCGGACAATGACGAGATCGCCGCGGCCGCAGGAATCGAAGCCGCCGGACTGGTCTTCGACGCCGGAGCCTGATTTTTTTCTCCACATCTCAAAGCCTTGCCAGCCTTGGGTTTCATTGTTACTCAGGGATAGTACTGGACATAAACAGTTGATTGATCAACAAATAGGACAAGGTTACTGCCACGTCGGGTAGAACCGAAAAATTCTCTCAACTACGGAAACGAAAACCAGAAAGGGAACGCATCCGATGTCATCATGGATTAAACGCACGGCTCTCGCAGCCGTAGCCACGGTTGCCCTCATGGGCGCCGCCTCGGCCGAGGTCGTCTACAACCGAGCTAATTCTGGCGAGCCAGAGACGCTCGACACCCACAAGACCTCGACTGTGCAGGAATCCCATATCCTGCGTGACATGCTCGAAGGCCTGCTCACCTACAACGCCAAAGGCGAGGCGATTGCCGGCCAGGCCTCCAAGTGGGAGATCGCCGACGACGGAAAGACGTACCGCTTCACGCTGCGCGACGGCATCAAATGGTCCAACGGCGACCCCGTGACAGCGGAAGATTTCGTCTATTCCTATCGCCGCATCATGGATCCGGCGACGGGCGCGAAATACGCCAACATCCTGTTCCCAATCCTCAACGCTGAGAAGATCAACAAGGGTCAGGCCAAGGTCGAGGAACTGGGCGTCAAGGCCGTCGACCTCAAGACCCTTGAGATCAAGCTCGAAGCACCCACCCCGTACTTCCTCGAGCTTCTAACCCACCAGACCAGCCTTCCGGTGCACCGTGCCTCTGTCGAGAAGTTTGGCAAGGACTTCGTGAAGCCCGGCAACATGGTGACGAACGGCGCCTACAAGCTCGTTGAGTTCGTACCGAATTCGCACATCAAGCTCGTCAAGAACGAGAACTACTACGACGCCAAGAACGTCAAGATCGACACGGTCATGTTCTACCCGACCTCCGACTTCGCGGCGATGGTCCGTCGCTATGAAGCCGGCGAGCTGGACACCACCGACGACGTGCCTGCCGACCAGATGAAGTCGCTCAAGGAGCGCTTCAAGGATCAGGTCAAGCTCGGCCCGTATCTCGGCACCTGGTACTTCGTCGTGAACTCCTCCAAGGCTCCGTTCAACGACGTGCGCGTGCGCCAGGCTCTCTCCATGCTCATCGACCGCGAGTTCATCGCCGAGCAGATTTGGGGTCAGACCATGCAGCCCGGCTACTCGTTCGTTCCTCCGGGACTGAGCAACTACGGCGAGCCGGCTTACCTGGACTACAAGGACATGTCGCCGATCGACCGCGAGGAAAAGGCGAAGGCTCTTCTCAAGGACGCAGGCTTCGGACCCGGCAAGCCGCTGAAGGTCGAGATCCGCTACAACACCACTGACAACAACCGCAACTCGGCCATTGCCATTGCCGAGCAGTGGAAGCAGGCCGGCATCGAAGTTTCCTTCATCAATACGGACGGCAAGACCCACTTTGCCCACCTGCGTGATGGCGGCGACTTCGACGTGGCCCGTTACGGCTGGATTGCCGACTATTCCGACCCGAACGTGTTCCTCTTCCTACTCAAGAGCGACAACAAAGGCTTCAACTACGGCAAGTACATCAACGCCGACTACGACAAGCTGATCGATCAGGCCGCCAAGGAACTCGACCTCCAGAAGCGCGCTGCCATCATGAAGCAGGCAGAAACCATCCTTGCCAAGGATATCCCCTGGATCCCGATCATGTACTACGGCAAGAGCAACCTGATCTCGCCGAAGATCCAGGGCTTCGTGCAAAACTCACGCGGTGTTTATCCGACGCGTTTCCTCTCGAAGACGCAGTAAAATAAATAGTCGGAAAGGGGCGGCCTGAAGATCAGGCCGCCCTATTCTTTTATCCGTTATCGCGTTTCAACGGAGGAGCCTGCCGTGCTCTCCTTCATCTTGCGCCGTCTTCTTTCGGCCGTCCCGACGTTGTTCATCATCGTCACGATCTCGTTCTTCCTTATTCGCCTCGCCCCCGGCGGCCCGTTCGACCTCGAACGCCCGCTCGAAGCGAAGGTGATGGAGAACCTCAATAAGATTTATCAGCTCGATAAGCCGCTCATCGAGCAGTACTGGCTCTATCTCGGCGCCGTCATGCGCGGCGATTTCGGCCCGTCCTTCATCCTGCGGGACTTCTCCGTCAGCGAATTGTTTGCGCGTGGCCTGCCTATCTCGGTGACGCTGGGAGGCCTTGCCCTGTCCTTCGCGGTCCTCGTCGGCGGCACGCTCGGCGCTATCGCCGCATTCCGCCAGAATAGCACCGTCGATTACATGGTCACCGGCATAGGCGCTCTCGGCCTGACCATCCCGAGCTTCGTCGTGGCGCCGGTCTTCCAGATCATCTTTGGCCTTACTCTCGCCTGGCTGCCCTTGGCCGGCTGGGCAAATGGAAGCTTACGCAACCTCGTCATGCCCGTGCTCGTGCTGGCCCTGCCCCAGATCGCGGTGGTGTCGCGCATGACCCGCGCGGCGATGATCGAGAACCTGCGTTCCAACCACATCCGCACCCTGCGCTCGCTTGGCTTGCCGACCCGCGTGATCGTGGTCCATGCCCTGCGCGGTGCGGCCCTGCCGGTCGTCTCTTATCTGGGCCCTGCGGCAGCGGCGCTGCTCACCGGCTCGGTGGTGGTCGAAACCATCTTCGGCCTGCCGGGCATCGGACGCTACTTCGTCGAAGGCGCTCTCAACCGCGATTACACCCTCGTCATGGGCACGGTCGTCGTGGTCGCCGTCTTCGTTCTGCTCTTCAACCTCGTGGTCGATATCCTCTACGCGCTTATCGATCCGCGCATCCGTTACGATTGAGGTGGATCATGGCTGAAGGCGCTGTTCTTCCTATCGAAGTCACAACCGGTCCGGTCGTCACCGGCCGCTCCCTCTGGGTCGAGGCGCGCGGACGCCTCGTCCGCAACCGGGCCGCTCTCACCAGCATCATCGTGCTGAGCCTAGTCGCCCTTGCCTGTATCTTCGGTCCCTTCTTCACCGGGCACCCCTTCGACCGGGTCTATCCCGATTACGTGAAGGTTCCGGCGAGCATCGAGGCCTATCCCAAGGCCGATCAGGTCGAGCCCAACATCGAGCGCATCGGCTCGCGTGTGCGGGCCAAGGCGGAGAACATCAATATCGACGATGGCGTCGTGCACATGACCCTCGTTAGCACCAGCACCCGCCCCATCGACGAGCGGCTGCTCGCCTATTTCGAGCGGTCCGATCTCTTCGGCACGGCCAAGGTGGTGGAGCGGCAGGACGAGGGCCGCAAGCTCATCGTCGACGTGCCCGTACGCCAACAATATTTCTTTTTTGGCACGGACACGAACGGGCGCGATCTCCTGACCCGCACCATGAAGGCGGGACAGATCTCGCTGGCCATTGGTCTGCTCGCGACTCTCGTCGCCATTCTGATCGGCGTGATCTACGGCGCGACATCGGGCTATCTTGGTGGGCGTGTCGATCTCGTGATGATGCGCATCGTCGATGTCCTCTATTCCCTGCCCTTCATCTTCTTCGTGATCATGCTGGTCGTCTTCTTCGGCCGCAATTTCATCCTCATGTTCATCGCGGTGGGAGCGGTGGAATGGCTCGACATGGCCCGTATCGTTCGCGGCCAGACGCTCTCCATCAAACGCCAGGAATACGTGCAGGCGGCGGAAGCGCTCGGCGTCGAGACGAAGGGCATCATCCGCCGTCACGTGATCCCGAACACCCTCGGTCCCGTCGTCGTCTACATGACGCTGCTCGTGCCGAAGGTGATCCTGCTGGAAAGCTTCCTTTCCTTCCTCGGTCTCGGCGTCCAGGAGCCCAATACCAGCCTCGGCGTGCTCATCTCGGAGGGTGCCAAGAACATTCAGGGCGCTACCTGGATGCTGATCTATCCGTCCATCACGCTTGTCGCGATCCTGTTCTGCCTGAACTTCATCGGCGACGGCTTGCGCGATGCTCTCGACCCCAAGGATCGATGACATGATCGCTGACATGACAGAATCCGTTCTTTCCGTCCGCAACCTTCACGTCCGCTTCCGCACCGGCGACGGCATTCTCCATGCCGTGAAGGGCATCGACCTCGACATCCCGCCCGGCGAGACCGTCGCCATCGTGGGCGAGTCCGGCTCCGGCAAGAGCCAGACCATGATGTCGGTGATGGGCCTTCTCGCCTCGAACGGCTGGGCCGAAGGCTCGGTGAAGTATCGCGGCCAGGAGCTTGTCGGCCTCTCGCCCGACAAGCTCAACGCCTATCGCGGCTCGAAGCTCACAATGATCTTCCAGGAGCCGATGACCTCGCTCGATCCGCTCTACCGGATCGGCGAGCAGCTGGCGCTTCCGCTCACCACCCATGGCGGCCTGAGCAAGTCAGCCGCGAGAAAGCGCGCCATCGAGCTTCTGGAGCTTGTGCGCATTCCCGATCCCGCGCGTCGCATCGACGCCTACCCGCACGAAATGTCCGGCGGCCAGCGCCAGCGCGTGATGATCGCCATGGCGCTCGCCAACAATCCGGACGTGCTCATCGCCGACGAGCCGACAACGGCCCTCGACGTGACGGTGCAGGCGCAGATCCTTGAGCTTCTGCGCGACCTTCAGAAGCGCCTCGGCATGTCGATCGTGTTCATCACCCATGATCTCGGCATCGTACGCCGCTTTGCGGATCATACCTATGTGATGAAGCGTGGCGAGGTGGTCGAGAGCGGTCGCACGGCCGACCTCTTCGCCGCTCCCAAGCATCCCTATACGCAAATGCTCATCGATGCGGAGCCGAGAGGGAGCAAGGAGCCTGCACCCGCGAACTCGCCCGTGATCCTCGACGCCCAGAATATGGGGGTGACTTTCACGCTCGAGAAAAGCTTCTTCGGGAAGGCCACCCATATCCTGCGCGCCGTCGATGACGTGAGCCTCACGGTGCGCGCCGGCGAGACGGTGGGCGTGGTGGGTGAATCCGGCTCCGGAAAGTCCACCCTCGGCCGCGCCATCCTTAAGCTGCAACCTGCCTCCGGAATGGTGCGCTTCGAAGACCGCAACCTCGCCCCGCTCGACCGCGCGGGTATGCGCCCCTTGCGCCGTCATCTTCAGCTGGTGTTCCAGGATCCGTTCGGCTCCCTCTCCCCGCGCATGACCTCGGGTGAGATCGTGACTGAGGGCCTGCTCGTCCACGAGCCCAGCATCTCGCGCAAGGAGCGTGACCGCCGCGCGGCTCAGGCCTTCGAGGAGGTGCAGCTCGATCCGGCCTGGCGCAACCGCTTCCCGCACGAGTTCTCCGGCGGCCAGCGTCAGCGCATCGCCATTGCCCGCGCCATGATCCTGCATCCCAAGCTCGTTGTGCTCGACGAGCCGACCTCGGCCCTCGACCGCTCGGTGCAGAAGGAAATCGTGGAGCTGCTGCGCGGCCTGCAGAAGGCCCACGGCCTCGCTTACGTCTTCATCAGCCACGACCTCGCGGTCGTGCGTGCGCTCTCCGATGAGATCATGGTGATGAAGAGCGGAAAGGTCGTGGAGCGAGGCACGGCGGAAGAGATCTTCGAGCGTCCCCGCGAGGACTACACCCGCGATCTCATTGCCGCCGCGTTCCTGACCGAGCTCCAAAAGGCCGAAGCTCAGGGCGCGCCTCTGGCGTCCTGATCTCGGAACCGAACCCCATGGCACGGATTTGATCTTTGTTCACCGCGTGATCTCGTGCGGTGAACCGGTACCCACTTCACCGGATCATGCTCTGCACCATGGCAAAGCTCGCAAGCTATCGCGCCAAGCGCGACTTCACCAAGACATCCGAGCCGTCGGGGAAAGCGCCTCGGCGCAAGGGTTCGTCCTTCGTCATCCAGAAGCATGACGCCTCCCGCCTGCACTACGATTTCCGCCTCGAACTCGAAGGCGTCCTGAAGAGCTGGGCCGTCGCCAAGGGGCCGAGCCTCGTCAAAGGCGAAAAGCGCCTCGCGGTCGAGGTCGAGGACCACCCGCTCGCTTACGGAAGCTTCGAGGGCACGATTCCCGCAGGCCAATATGGCGGCGGCACGGTTCTGCTCTGGGACCGAGGCACCTGGGAGCCCGAAGGCGATCCGCATGACGCCTACGAGAAAGGCCGCCTCACCTTCCGTCTCGACGGCGAGAAGCTGCACGGCACCTGGCATCTGGTCCGCATGGCGAGGCGCCCGCGCGAGAAACAGCCGTCATGGCTCCTGATCAAGGCCGAGGATTCCTATGCCCGCTCCGAGGACGATCCCGACATTCTGGAAGAAGCGCCGCTCTCCGTGAAAACCGGCTGTTCCATTGAGGAGATCGCGCCGGCTCGTGCGAAGAAAGCCGCTGCCAAAAAGCCCGCATCATCCAAGAAGGCCGACACGGTAAAATCCGAAAAGCCTGCCGCAAGCGCAAAGAAAGCCTCTTCATCTGACAAGGCGAAGTCTCCGAGCGTCGAAGTCGCGGGCGTTCCGCTCACCAGTCCTGACCGCCTGCTCTGGGAGGATCAGGGGCTTACGAAGCAGGAGCTGGCGGAATTCTATACCGGCATCGCCGAGTGGCTGCTGCCGCATCTGGTGAACCGTCCCCTCACCTTGATCCGCTGCCCCGCAGGTATGGAGAAAAAGTGCTTCGTGCAGCGCCATTCCTGGGCCAGCATGAGTTCGTTCATCCATGCCGATCATGTCAGTGACGGTAAGGAGAAAACCGAAATCCTCACCGTCAGGGACATCCAGGGCGTCGTCGCGCTTGTGCAATCAGGCGTTATGGAAATGCATGTGTGGGGAGCGACACTCGCCGATCCCGAGCGCCCCGACCGCCTCATCTTCGATTTCGATCCCGATGAAGGTCTGGAATGGCCGCATGTGATCGAAGCCGCATTCGCCATACGCGATCGCTTGAAATCCTTGGGGCTGGAAAGCTTCGTGAAGACCACCGGCGGCAAGGGTCTGCATGTTGTGGTGCCGATAGCGCCGAAGGCTTCGTGGAAGGATGCCCTGTCCTTCACACGCAGCATCGCGGAAGCAATGGAGGCAGATGAGCCGGATCGCTACACATCCATGTCCGTGAAGCAGGAGCGCAAGGGCAAGATCTTCATCGATTATCTGCGCAACAACCGCGAGGCATCTGCCATCGCTCCCTACTCGACCCGCTCACGCCCCGGCGCACCTGTTGCAACGCCGATTGCATGGGGGGAGTTGACGCCCGATCTCAAGCCGAACGGCTTCACGGTCGAGAATTTAGGAAAGCGCCTGAAGGCTTTGCGAAAAGACCCATGGGCGGCTATCGGCAAGATCGATCAGGAGCTTCCCGGCAAGCCGAAGACCAAGCGCTTGTCGCGTAAAAATTCGTAACCCCTGTGTCATTCCGGGGCGCCATAGGCGAGCCCGGAACCCATAATCGTGACGGTGCAAGGAAGAGCGTAGTTTCATCCACTTGCTTCATTCCGCATCTGCAGTGTTTATGGGTTCCGGCTCTCGCTAGTGCTCGCCCCGGAATGACAAAGAGTGGTCCACGTCCTGAAGATCTCAGAACAAAGGCGCCCGAATCCCTTCCACGCGGAATGTCTCCTGTACAGCGGGACGCGCAGCAACGCGCTCGGCCAGAGCATTGAGATTGGGAATGCTCCTTGCCGGACGGGGCATGAAGCGGCTCCAGCGGATCAGCATGAAGAGGAAGAGATCGGCGGCGGAACAATGATCGCCCAGAAGCCAGGGATTGTCGCCGAGCTGTTCGGAGATGACATCGAACATGCGGTTGAGCCGTTCACCTGCGGCCTGCTTCACGCTGGGTGCGGCGGCTTCGTCGCTCACATGCTCGTGCGGATAGAACCACGCGCGGAATTCCACCTGCGGCGTATTGGTGAGGTGAATCATCCATTTGTAGAATTCAGGCCGCTCCTTCGTTCCCAGTCGCGGGGCAAGCCCGGAATCCGCGAACTTGTCCGCGATATGGATCGCAATCGCAGCGGTTTCGAACAGGACGATATCGTCATCGATCAGGACCGGTATGCGACCGTTCGGGTTGAGCCTGAGATATTCATCATTCTTATGCGCGTCGCCCTGCCGGTCGATGAAGCGCAGCTCGAACTCCGCGCCAGCCTCTCTCAGCATCATATGGGGCAGGAGGCTAGCTAAGCCTGGATAATAATAGAGAGCGAGCATTGACCGCGCCTTTCGAGGTTCCGAACAATCCGTAAGCGTTCGCCACGGCTTGGTAAAGATGAGCGGCCCCAGGATCCAAACCTTCCTTTCACGCGTCCTCGCCCTATCGTTTGACTGACATGGAGGCACGGGTGATGAGCGACTTGAAGGACCTGATGGAGAAACTGCAGGTCAAGCCGGGCGAGAAGGCGAAGTTGAAGGATCGTGATCCACGGGACTTGTCCTTCTTCGATGAAGAGGAGGAGACGAAAGGGGCAACCGCCGCTCTCGCGAAGGAGATCGACGTCCTTCAGGACCGCCTCTATGCGGAAGGCTCGCGCTCTCTTCTCGTGGTGCTTCAGGGCACCGATACCGCAGGCAAGGACGGCACCATCCGAGGCGTGTTCAATTCGACCGGACCCTTGGGCGTTATCGTCACCCCCTTCGGGCCGCCGACCAGGACAGAGCTTGCCCATGATTATCTATGGCGGATACATGCCGCCTGCCCGCGACGAGGCACCATCGGCATCTTCAACCGCTCGCATTACGAGAGCGTGCTCATCGAGAAGGTCAAGAAGCTCTCGCCGGCCAAGGACATCGAGCAGCGTTACGACGAGATCAACGCCTTCGAAAAGCACCTGGCCGAGAACGGCACGACGATCCTGAAATTCATGCTTCACATCTCGAAGAGCGAGCAGAAGGAGCGTCTGCAGGAGCGCCTCGATGATCCGACGAAGAACTGGAAGTTTAACCCCGCAGATTTGGAAGACCGTAAGCTCTGGGACGAATATCAGGAAGCCTATGAAACCATGCTGCACCGCTGTTCGACACCTTGGGCGCCATGGTATGTGATCCCCGCCAACCGTAAATGGGTGCGCAACGCCGCCGTCGCGAGAATCGTGAAGGGCATGCTCGAGGCCATGGATCCGCAATACCCCAAGCCGAACTGGAACCCTGGAGACTTCACGATCCTCTAATATCTCCCACCTTCGTCGAAGGCACTCTTCGAAGGCACTTGCCGAGACGGGGGTTCAGCGCGACAATAATCTCATGAAAAGCATCCTCGTCCCGATCGAAGACCATGGCCATATCGAGCCCCAGCTCGAGACCGCTCTCATGCTGGGCCGCACCTTTGACAGTTATGTCGAAGGACTGGCGATCACCCCCGATTACCCGGTCGTCCTGCCGGTGGATATCGCCATCGGCGTCCCCTCCCCGATCACCCCCGAAAACCGCATGGAAATGGCCCGCACCTGCCGGGAGCGGTTCGAGGGGATCATGACGACGAAGCAGATTTCCCGCTCCACCTCGGGCCTGTCGGGCCTGAGCTTCGGCTGGCGTCAGGACAGCCTGACGGAAGACGCCTTCCTGGGCGCGTATGGTCGCGTATTCGATACCATCGTGGTCGGGCGGCCCGACGGCTCCGATGGGCAGACCCGCCTTTCAACGGTCGAGGCAGCCCTTTTCGAGACCGGACGCCCCGTGCTGATCGCCCCACCGGTCGCTCCGCGCACTTTCGGCGAGATCGTGGTAATCGCCTGGAACCGAAGCACCGAGACGGCGCGGGCCGTTCTGGGCTCCATGCCACTGCTCAAGAAGGCCCGGCGCGTGATCGTGCTGGAAATCGAGGATTGGGGTGTGCCCGGCCCCTCGGGCGCGGAGCTCGTCCGGTCGCTGCGGATGCACGACATCCCTGCTGAAGCCATGATGGCGACCGACCCGTCCGACAAGCCGGGCGAGGTCATCCTGGCGGAATCTGCCGGGCTCGGCTGCGATCTCCTGGTCAAGGGCGCCTATACCCAAAGCCGCCTCAGACAGATGTTCTTCGGCGGCGCGACGAGCCATATCCTTGGCAACACCACGATTCCGGTCCTCATGGCTCATTGAGGCGAGGCGCTCAGTGATCAAGGATCCTGCCGTTATCCTGGACGACCGCTTCAAGCGGCTGATCATCGGCTCCGCGCGGCTCGAAAAGCTGGCGGACGGATGCCGCTGGGCGGAAGGTCCCGCCTATTTCCCGGCCGGCCGCTATCTGGTCTGGAGCGACGTGCCCAATGACCGCCTGATGCGGTTCGACGAGACTTCGGACACGGTCAGCATGTTCCGCTCCCCGTCCGGCTACGCGAACGGCAACACGGTGGACCGCCAGGGCCGCCTCGTCACCTGCGAGCACGGCAACCGGCGGGTGACGCGCACCGAGCATGACGGCTCGATCACGGTCATCGCGAGCCATCACGACGGCAAGCGTTTCAACAGCCCTAACGACGTTGTTGTGAAGTCGGACGGCTCGATCTGGTTCACGGACCCGGCTTACGGCATCGACTCGGATTATGAGGGGCATAAGGCGGAGAGCGAGATCGGCGCCTGCCATGTTTATCGCGTCGATCCCAATGACGGTGCGGTCAGAATCGCGGCGGATGACTTCGTCAGGCCCAACGGCCTGGCCTTCTCCCCAGACGAAAAGATTCTCTACGTGGTCGATACCGGCGCGACCCATGTCGATGATGGGCCGCGACATATCCGGGCATTCAAGGTCGGCGATGATGGCAGCCTGTCGGGAGGCAATGTATTCGCCACCTGCACCGAAGGGCTCTTCGACGGTTTCCGTCTGGACGAAGCCGGGCGGATCTGGACCAGCGCGGGCGACGGCGTTCATTGCTTCGAGACGGACGGCACGCTGATCGGCAAGATCCTGGTGCCGGAGGGCGTCGCGAACGTAGTCTTCGGCGGCGTGAAGCGAAACCGCCTCTATATCTGCGCCACCACGTCGCTTTACGCGGTCATGCTTCCCGTCAACGGCGCAAAGACTTTCTGAAGCAGAGCATTTTTCGGCGAAGTGGACCCGGTTCGCCGTCAAAAGTGGACCCGGTTCGCCGTCAAAAAATGCGGCCTAATAAGAAAGAGAGACGATTCCACGCATGTGGAAGCGGCTCTAGTGCTTCCGTAGACTTGTATCGCGGGGGCGCTTCCACCATGAATGCGCTCCATGAGCCACACAGTTTCGAGACCAGCGCAGAAGATTCGTTCCGGTGCCATGCTCGGCATCGGGCTGATGCTGCTCGGCGTCTTCCTCTTCGCCATGAACGACGTCATGGGCAAATGGCTCGTGGCGACCTATTCGGTAGGGCAGGTCCTGCTGCTTCGCAGCGTTGCCGCGCTGGCGGTTCTTTTGCCGCTGATGCAACGGCAAAAGGTGCCGTTTGCGATACCGCCTCAGCCGGGGCTGCATGCGCTGCGCATCGTTCTATCGACGGGCGAGGTCGCCTGCTTCTATTGGGCCGTGACCTATCTACCGCTGGCCGATGTGATGACCTATTATCTGGCCGGACCGATCTATGTCGCCGCATTTGCCGCATTCTGGCTCGGCGAGAAGATTGACACGCCGCGCATGCTCGCCATCGGCGTCGGATTCGTCGGTGTGCTGATCGCCCTTCGGCCCTCGCCCTCCACTTTCTCCCTGCCCGCGCTCGTGGCGCTCACGGGCAGCGTCTCCTACGCGCTGCTCATGGTTACGACGCGCAAGCTGCGCGAGACGCATGATGCAACGCTGGTGCTGGGGCAAATTCTTGGAGCGTTGCTCTTCGGCATCGTCATGGCCCCCCTCGCCTGGGTGACCCCAAGCGCACTCGAACTGACAGGCCTCTTTCTGCTCGGCATCGTGTCCATGGGCGGACATGCCTGCGTCAACCGCTCGCTCAAGAGCGCGCCTGCTTCCGTGGTCGCGCCCTATCAGTACACACTCATCATTTGGGCCATCTTGCTCGGCTATCTCGCGTTCGGCGATGTCGTCGAGTTCTGGACGCTGGTGGGTGCCGCTGTCATCTGCATAGCCGGCTTGGTACTCATCCTTCTCGAAAGGGAAGCGGCGCGGCGCGGTCGGGTCGCGAAGGACATTCCACCTCCGGTGCTGCCGGAAAGTTGATTGGCACGATGTTCCGCTCTCCACAGACTGCCCAAGAAACGAACTTGACAGAAACTGAGGCGAGACGATCAATGACGAAACAAAAATACACGGGGAGTCCGATGCGCCTATCGCTCAAAATCGCTGCCGCAACGGCAGGAATCTTTTTCGCCAGCTCTGCTTTCGCGCAGGACATCAAGGTCGCGCTGATCGCCGGTAAGACCGGTCCGCTCGAGGCTTATGCCAAGCAGACCGAAGCCGGCTTCATGATGGGCCTGGAATATCTCACCAAGGGCACGATGGTCGTCAACGGCCGCAAAATCCAGGTGATCGTGAAGGACGACCAGCTCAAGGCCGATCTCGCCAAGACGCTGCTGGAGCAGGCTTATAACGACGACAAAGTAGACCTCGCCGTCGGCACCACCTCGTCCGCTGCCGCTCTCGCGATGCTGCCTGTCGCCGAGGAGAATGGCAAGGTTCTGATCGTGGAGCCCGCGGTGGCCGATGCCATCACAGGCGACAAGTGGAACCGCTTCATCTTCCGCACCGCTCGCAACTCGACGCAGGATGCTTACGGCGCTGCCGCCGCCATTCCGGCAACCGGCGACGTAACTATCGCGACGCTCGCACAGGATTACGCCTTCGGCCGTGACGGCGTCGCAGCCCTCAAGAACGCGCTTGCCGAAATCCGCCCGAATGCGAAGGTGGTGTTCGAGGAATACACTCCGCAGAATGCGACGGACTTCACCGCTTCCGCGCAGCGCATCTTCGACGCGCTAAAAGACAAGCCGGGCAAGAAGATCATCAACATCATCTGGGCCGGTCAGCACCCGCTGCCGAAGATCGCCGACCTGAAGCCGGAGCGCTTCGGCATCGAGATCGCGCCCGGCGGCAATATCCTGCCCGCCATGCAGATCTACAAGAACTACCCCGGCATGGAAGGCGCGGTGTATTACTACTATGCCTTCCCGAAGAACGAGATGAATGATTGGCTCGTCGCCGAGCACCAGAAGCGCTTCAACTCTCCGCCGGACTTCTTCACCGCAGGCGGCTTCGCGGCTGCTTCCGCAGTGGTCACCGCCATCCAGAAGGCAGGCGGCACCGATACCGAAAAGCTGATCACGGCCATGGAAGGCATGACCTTCGAGACGCCGAAGGGCTCCATGACTTTCCGCAAGGAAGATCACCAGGCACTGCAGGCCATGTATCACTTCAAGGTCAAGGCGAACGGCAAGGATGCCAACGATCTGCTCGACCTCGTCGACACGATCCCGGCCGACAAGATGCCGATCCCGGTTCGCAACAAGCGCTAAGCACAAGCTGTGACCCCATCATCGACGACAACGCCCGCGCTGGAAACACGCGGGCTTACCATTCGGTTTGGCGGTCATGTGGCCGTCAACGACGTGTCGTGCCGGTTCACCCCCGGCACGCTCACGGCCATTGTCGGTCCGAACGGCGCCGGCAAGACAACCTTTTTCAACCTGATCTCAGGCCAGCTGCGTGCCAGCGCCGGTCAGGTGCTGGTCGAGGGAGAGGACATCACGTCCCTGCCCGCCTCCGCGCGCGCCAAACGCGGTCTCGGACGCGCCTTCCAGCTGACCAATCTCTTTCCGCAACTGACAGCCCTCGAGAATGTGCGTCTCGCCGTTCAGAGCCGCGCCAATGCTGGCGGATCGCTGTTCACCATGTGGAACAGCCGACGCGATCTCATCGAGAAGGCGGATCACATTCTCGAGCGCGTGCGCCTCGCCGATAAGCGGAACGTCGCGCCGAAAGCGCTCTCGCATGGCGACCAGCGCAAGCTCGAAGTGGCCCTTCTCATCGCCATGGAGCCGAAGATCTTCATGTTCGATGAGCCGACCGCCGGCATGAGCGTGGACGAGGTGCCGACCGTGCTCGAGCTCATTCAGGACATCAAGCAGCGCAGCGACGCCACCGTGCTTCTCGTGGAGCACAAGATGGACGTTGTCCGCTCGCTCGCCGACCGTATCATCGTGCTGCATAACGGCGCCCTCGTCGCCGATGGCGACCCGGCGGAGGTCATCGCCTCACCCGTGGTGCAGGAAGCTTATCTCGGCGTGGAGGCAAGCCATGGCTGAGGCCCTGCTGGAACTCACCGGCGTTCACACGCATATCGGCCCTTATCACATCCTGCACGGCGTCGATTTCGCCATTCCCGCAGGCGAGCTGACGATGCTGCTCGGCCGCAACGGCGCGGGCAAGACGACGACGCTGCGCACCATCATGGGATTGTGGCAGGCCTCTTCCGGCACGATCCGGTTCGACGGCCGCGACATCACGAAAAGCAGCACGCCGGACATCGCCCGCTCCGGCATCGGCTATGTGCCGGAATCCATGGCGATCTTCACCGATCTCACCGTGCGCGAGAACATCGTGCTGGCAGCCCGCAGCGGTCCGGTCGATTCCACGCGCCTGGACTGGATGCTTGGGCTCTTCCCGGCTCTCAAGCGTTTCTGGAACCTGCCTGCAGGCAACCTCTCGGGCGGGCAGAAGCAGATGCTCGCCATTGCCCGCGCCATCGCGGAGCCGCGCCGCCTGCTCCTGATCGACGAACCGACCAAGGGCCTCGCGCCCGTCATGGTGCGCAGCATGATCGAGGCCTTCAAGGCGCTGAAAGCCGCAGGCGAGACGATCCTGCTGGTCGAGCAGAACTTCTATGCAGCCACGCAGCTCGGCGACAATGTCGTCGTCATGGATGACGGGCGCATCGTGCATACCGGCCCCATGATCGACATGGTGACCGACAAGAACCTGCAGCAGCGCCTCCTCGGCCTTTCCCTGGATGCCCATCAATGACCGACATGGCTGCCCAAACCACCGCATCGTCCGAGCCATTGCCGCGCACCAAGACGGATTGGATGCCGCTCGCGCTCGTACCCGCCCTCGCCTTGCTCGCCCTGCCCTTCATAGGCAGCGGCTCGACCTGGGTGACGCTGACCGTCGCAGGCCTTGCGATGGGTATGATGATCTTCCTCATGGCGTCCGGCCTCACGCTGGTCTTCGGCCTGATGGACATCATCAATTTCGGCCACGGTGTATTCATCTCGCTCGGCGCATACGCGACCCTCATCGTTGTTGGGCCGCTCGCAGGCTGGGGACAGGCTGACTCCGTCTGGTTGAACCTGGGACTTCTCTTCCTGTGCATCCTCGTCGCCATGACGGTGACCGGCATTGTCGGCGCGGTGTTCGAACGCGTCATCGTGCGCCCCGTCTACGGCAGCCATCTCAAGCAGATCCTGGTCACCATGGGCGGCCTGATCGTCGCCGAGCAAGCGATCCATGCGATCTGGGGCGCTTCGCCCATTCCGCTTCAGCTGCCGCAAACCCTGCGCGGCGCCTTCGTCATCGGCGACATCGTGATGGAGCGCTACCGCGTGGTCGCGGTGTGCATCGGGCTCGTAGTCTTCATCGGCATGCAGCTCCTTCTCAACCGCACACGCATCGGCCTTCTGATCCGCGCGGGCGTCGAGAATCCTGAAATGGTGGAAGCGCTCGGCTACCGCATCCGCCAGCTCTTCGTCAGCGTGTTCGTGGCGGGCTCAGCTCTCGCCGGGCTCGGTGGCGTCATGTGGGCTTTCTACCGCCAGACGCTCACTGCCGGCATGGGCATGGAAGTGATGGTGCTGGTCTTCATCGTCATCATCATCGGCGGTCTCGGCTCCGTCGGCGGCTGTTTCGTGGGCTCGATTCTGGTGGCGCTCGTCGCGAACTATGTCGGCTTCATCGAGCCCAAGCTCGCCCTTATCTCCAATATCCTTGTCATGGCTCTCGTGCTGATCTGGCGTCCGCAGGGCCTCTTTCCGGTAGCGCGCCGATGAGCACTTCCTTCAGCCCACCTCTCGCCTTCGACGAGAGCCGCAAGCGCGGCGGCATCCTGAACAGCCTTCTCTCGTCGGATTACCCGCGCTCAAAAGCGCTGAGCCTGATCCTGATCGGGATTTTTGTGGTGCTGGCGCTCACGCCCTTCCTGTTCTCCGGCAGCCAGCCCTTGAGCACGGCGGCGAAGATCTGCGTCTTCATCGTGCTCGTGGCAAGCTTCGATCTGCTGCTCGGCTATACGGGCATCGTGTCCTTCGCCCATACGATGTTCTTCGGCATCGGCGGCTACGGCATCGCCATTGGTCTCGAACGTCTTGGAGCCACCTGGACGTCGGCAGGTATCGGCCTTCTCGTCGCGCTGGCTCTCTCAGCCGTTCTGGCTGTCGCCATCGGGCTCCTGTCGTTGCGTGTCCGCGCGATCTTCTTTTCCATGATCACACTCGCGGTAGCATCCGCCATGGCCGTGCTGGCCTCGCAGCTTTCCACCCTCACCGGCGGCGAGGACGGTTTGTCCTTCCAGCTGCCCTATGCTCTTCGCCCCGCCTTCAGGCTGTTTGCGGAGCCCGTCTTCAGCGTCGTGATCAATGGACGCCTAGTGGCTTATTACCTGCTCTTCTTCGTCTCGCTCGGCATGTTCCTGCTGCTCCTGCGCATCGTGAATTCTCCCTTCGGACGTGTACTTCAGGCGATCCGCGAGAACGAGTTCCGCGCCGAGGCGCTCGGCTACAGGGTCGTCGCCTACCGCACCGCAGCCTCCGTCATCTCTGCCCTTGCCGCCACCGTCGCTGGAGCGCTGATGGCCCTTTGGCTGCGTTATAACGGGCCGGACACCACCCTCTCCTTCTCAATCATGATCGACATCCTCCTCATGGTCGTCATCGGCGGCATGGGAACGATGTATGGAGCCGTCATTGGCGCTGCCCTCTTCGTCCTCGCGCAGAGCTACCTTCAGGTGCTCATGGGCGTCGGCAGCACGGCCCTAGCGGGCATTCCGCTCCTGCCCAACCTGATCCATCCGGATCGTTGGCTGTTGTGGCTTGGCGCACTGTTCATCATCAGCGTCTATGCCTTCCCGGGAGGCATCGTCGGGCGCCTGCAACAAAGCAAGCAATAAAGGCTGAGGCGGAAACTTAGCAGGCCTCAGACGTTTTCTTCCGAAACAGCGGAGGAAGCCTGATGAGCCGTGCGTTTGTTCGCGAAGCCGAAGGCGGAGAAGCCTTCGAGAACCTGCCCGACCGGACCTTGAGCCCGCACCACCTCGTGACGGCAAACGGCCTAGCCCTCATGGATGGAGCGATCGAGCGCCTGACACGCAGTCTCGAAGCCGCCAAAACCGGGGATGACAAGGCTGAAATTGCCCGTGTCTCCCGCGATCTGCGCTATTGGTCGGCCCGGAGGGTTTCGGCCGAGCTCGCCTCGCCTCCGACCGATGCAACCCGTGTCCGCTTCGGCGCCCGCGTGACCTTCGAGCGCAAGGATGGAAAGCAGCAGAGTTACGAGATTGTCGGGGAGGACGAGGCCGACCCCACGAAGGGGAAGCTGTCCTATGTCTCTCCCCTTGCCCAAGCTCTGCTCGGCAAAGAAGTGGGAGATACCATTCCAGTCGGATCCACCACCGCCGAGATCACCGGGATCGAAATTTAGGCGCCTTCGTTGAGGGATGCGTAATAGGCGCGTTTGGCCTCGTACATCAGTAGGTCGGCGCGCTTGACCACGGCTTCCAGCCGCTCTCCGGGCTCGCTGGTCGCCATACCCATCGAGAAGCTGAGAGGCAGGCCGGAATAGAACTGGTTGTTGACCTCGAGCAGGTTCTCGATGCTCTCCATGACGACGAGGCCATCTCGCTCATCCGTACCGGGCAGCAAAACGGCAAACTCATCCCCACCGATCCGGGCCGCATAGGAAGGCTTGTCGACAGCCTTGGCCAGCACCTCGCCGGCACGCCTCAGCAGGGCATCCCCTGCCGCGTGGCCGAGCTGATCGTTGGCTAGTTTCAGGCCGTTCAGATCGATGATGATGATCGTGACGGGTAAAGGCCCCTTGCGCTCAAGGCGGTTGAGCTCATCCACATAGAAGGAGCGGTTGTAGAGCTTCGTCAGCACGTCGTGCTTGCCGAGATATTCGAGATAGGCCTCGGCGCGCTTGCGGGCGGTGATGTCCGTCAGAGCCAGTTGAACCTGCGACCAGTCATGTTCGTAGCCGGGCAGCACGGAGAATTGCAGGTGCAGATGCAGCTCATCGCCGGCCAGAGAGTAATTCACCACCTCGCGCTGCTGGAAGATGCGGCCATGCCATAGATCGATCAGCTGCTCGCGGAAATGCTCCTGCATCTCCTCGCGAAGAACCTCTCCGAGATTGCCGAGCAGGTGCGCCTTATCCTCCGCGGCGAAGAGTTGGAGGGTGTGCTTGTTCACGTCGATCACGCGGATTTCGCTCACGCAGCGCGCGACGAATTCGGGATGCACGTCGGTGAAGGTCCGGAAATCGCTGATGCCCTGGCGACGCACATCGTCGAGCAACTGCTTCACCGCGCTGAAATCCTCAACCCAGAGCGACACGGGTGAATGCTCGAAAAGACCGCGGGCATAGATCTCGCTCCTGGCGAGCTTGCGCTGTGCCATCTCCCGCTCGGTCACATCTTCGATGGCAACCAGAACCCGATCCCATTTGTCTTCGTGTCCCGGCAGGATCGATCCGTTGAGCTGAATATCCAGACGCTTGCCGGAGAGAGTGTAGTTGACCGTATTGCTGCAGAATTCGAGCTTGCCGTCCCACAACTGCACCAGCTCATCGATATGAGCGTTGAGCATGTCATTGCGGAAAATGTTGCCGAGGTTCGAAACGAGGTGCGGCAAGTCATCGGCTTCGAACAGAGACAATGTCTTGCGGTTCACCTTGATCACGCGAATGCAGCCCGAGCAGGCGCGCACTCTTTCAGGGTCCGCCAGCAGATGACTGCGCAGTGAAGTGACGCCCGCGGCCCGCCACTCGTCGAAGAGCTGCTTCAGGCCGCTATAATCCTCAAGCCAAAGGGAAACGGGTGCCAGCTGGAACATGCCGGCATCGTCCTGGCTCTCGCCTGAAAGCTGAGCCTTGAGAATGTTTGCATTGGAGTGAAGCATGGGAGGCCTGCGAGATTAGTCGTCTTGGCCGCACTTCACCGCCTCAAGGCGATGTAATACTAGATCAATGCATTCAATTTTTCGGCAATGGCAGCTTACCGAGAACGAAATATTGTCAGGTGTGGACTTGCTGCACCTTGGCCGTTGGCACAATCGCGGTGGCCTCGATTTCGAGGCGGGCCTTTTTCTCTACGAGACGAACCACCTGGACGAGCGCCATGGCCGGAAAATGCGCCCCGAACACCTCACGGTAGGCACGGCCGAGGTCACGCAGATTTGCGAGATATTCTTCGATATCCACCACATACCAGGTGAGCCGCACCAGATGGCGCGGCTCTGCCCCGCCTTCGGCCAGGATCGCGCGGATGTTTTCGAAGATCTGCCGCCCCTGGCTGACGAAATCTTCGGCGAGATTCTCGGTCTCGTCCCAGCCGATAATGCCGCCCGTGACGAGCAGCCTTCCCTCGGCGAGCATGCCGTTGGCATAGCCCTTCGGGGTCGGCCAATTCTTGGGATTGAGGACTTCAGGACCGTCCATGTCCGATGCAGCAATTGCGTTCTGAATCGTCACTTTCCATTCTCCTGCCGACCTTCGGCCACGCCACGCTTCGGCACCATCTTCACGAGTTCACGCGCGATGACGACCTTCTGAACTTCAGTCGCGCCTTCATAGATGCGCAAAGCCCTGATCTCGCGGTAAAGCTCCTCAACCTTGACGCCCTTCGTCACGCCGAGCCCCCCGAAAATCTGAACGGCCTTGTCGATGACGGCTTGCGCTGATTCGGTAGCGTGCATCTTGGCCATTGCGGCCTCACGCGTGACACGCGCCGCACCCTGATCTTTCGTCCAGGCTGCGCGATAGACGAGAAGCGCCGATGTGTCCACAGCCGTCGCCATATCCGCGAGGGCTGCCTGGGTCAGCTGGAGATCCGCCAGCGGCGCGCCGAAGAGTTGACGAGAGGATGCGTGCCGCAAGGCGTCATCCAGCGCTCGACGCGCCAGTCCGAGAGCCGCTGCTCCCACGGTCGAGCGGAAAATGTCGAGCGTCGCCATGGCGACCTTGAAGCCTTCGCCCGGACCGCCGATGCGCTGCGAGAGCGACACGCGACAATTCTCGAACCGCAATGTCGCGAGAGGATGAGGCGCAATCACCTCAATCCGGTTCTCGATAGTCAGTCCCGGCGTTTCAGCATCGACGACGAATGCTGAGATACCCTTCGCCCCAGGCGCTTCACCCGTTCGCGCGAAGACCACGTAGTGATCGGCAATGCCGCCATTCGAAATCCAGGTCTTCACGCCATCGATGCGCACATGATCGGGCCCATCCGGCACAGCCGTCGTGCTCATGGCGGCCACGTCAGATCCGGCATCGGGCTCCGACAATGCAAAGGCCGCAATCGCCTCACCCTGCGCCACGGCGGGAAGATATCTGCGCTTCATCTCTTCTGACCCGAAGAGCGTGATGGGACCTGTTCCAAGGCCCTGCATCGCAAAAGCGAAATCAGCCAATCCATCCCGATAGGCCAGCGTCTCTCGAGCGAGGCAAAGAGAGCGCACATCGAAACGATGATGGAGCCCGCCATAGGCTTCCGGCACGACCGCCTTCAGCCATCCGCCCTCGCCCAAGCGCCGCACAAGACGGCGACACGAAGCATCGACGTTGTGATGCTCGACAAGCGGGTGAATTTCGCGCTCGGACCATTCCTGCAACGCCGCCGTGAAAGTGCGGTGCCGCTCTTCGAAGAACGGCCAGGAGAGAAAGCTTGCATCCAGCATGTCAGTCTCCCTGGAACACCGGCTTTTCTTTTGCGGCGAAGGCACGATAGGCGCGGGCGAAATCTTCCGTCGTCATGCAAAGTGCCTGGGCCACGGCTTCGGCCTCAATGGCTTCCTCGACAGACATGGCCCATTCCATCGCAAGCATGCGTTTGGTCATAGTGTTGGCGAAGGTCGGACCGGTTGCAATGGAGCGCGCAAGTTCCTGCGCGGATTGCAGCACAGCCGTGGCATCTACGATGCGGCTGAAGAAGCCCCAGCGCTCACCCTCCTCCGCGTTCATGAAGCGCCCCGTATAAAGCAGTTCCGAGGCACGCCCCTGGCCGATGATACGCGGAAGAATGGCGCAGGCGCCCATGTCACAGCCCGCCAAGCCCACCTTGTTGAACAGAAAAGCCACCTTGGCGCCCTGCGCTGCCACGCGAATGTCCGACGCCATGGCGATGATCGCGCCCGCACCGGCGCAAATTCCCTCGACGGCGGCGATAACCGGTTGAGGTGCGGCGCGCATGGCTTTCACGAGCTCACCCGTCATTCGCGTGAACGCCGTAAGCTCTTTCGTACTCATTTCAACCAGGGGTCCGATGATCTCGAACACATCGCCGCCGGACGAGAAATTGCCGCCCGCACCCGTGACGACGATAACCTTAACCTGCTCATCCTTCGCGCAGGCATGGAAGAAATCCGTCAGCTCGCGATAGCTTTCGAAGGTCAGCGGGTTCTTCTTCTCGGGACGGTCGAGCGTCACCGTCGCAACAGGGCCATCGACGGACAGGCGGAAATGCTGCGGCCGATAATCGGAGAGCGGAAGCGTCGTCGCATTGGCGTAGATCACGAGCGATCTCCTTTCATGATAGCATTGCGCGCGGATAGCTTGGTCTTGGCAAGGAGGCGCATCAAATCCTTCTGATCCTTCTGCGTCAGATCTCCGAACAATTCGGCAATCCAAGATTCATGCTCGGTCGCCATGGTGCGAAACTCAGTCCGGCCGCTCTCAGTGAGGCTAATGACAAGCGCGCGCCTGTCTTCGGGAGAGACGCGGCGGTCGAGATGACCGGAGGTAACGAGCCTCTCCACCAATCCCGTCAGGTTTCCGTTCGAAACCATCATGCGCTTGGACAGATCGGACAAGGTCATGCCATCCGGCGCCTTGTCGAGCTGCGCCATGAGGTCGAAACGTGGAAGCGTGACGTCGAAGCTTTCACGCAGCCGGCGTCGAACCTCACCTTCAATGAGCGTCGAGCAGGTCAAAAGCCTGAGCCACAAGCGTAGCTCGTCCCGATGATCCTCCGGCATCTCGACTGCCTTTGTTTCGGCATCGAGCGGTATCATGCGGTCGTCCATATCAAACCTCTCCGCCGGCGACGGCGATTGCCTGCCCCGTCACCGAGCGCGCGCCCTCGCTGCATAACCACAACACAGTCTGAGCAACTTCGGACGGCTCGATGAGCCGCCCTTGGGGGTTGTGTTTCGTCATTTCTTCGAGAGCCTGCTCGCGCGTGCGCCCCGTCTTCGCGATGATGCGATCCAGGCTCTCCGCCACGAGGTCCGTGTCGGTGTAGCCGGGACAGACCGCATTCACGGTCACCCCAGTTCGGGCTGTCTCAAGGGCGAGAGCCCGAACGAAGCCGATGACGGCGTGCTTGGCCGCGCAGTAGGCGCTCACATAAGGATAGCCTTTGAGCCCCGCCGTCGACGCGATGGCGATAACACGCCCGAAGCGCCGCTCCGTCATGCCGCCCAGCACCGCCTGCGTGACATTCGTGACGCCGAGCAGGTTCACATCGAGCATCTGGCGGAAGAGTTCGGGCGTCGATTTCGTGAATGGGGCAGAGACAGCCGTTCCCGCATTGGCGACAAGAAGATCCACCGGACCGTTTCGGGACACAGCATCGGACACAGCCGCCTGCACCATGTCGAAATTGGAAACGTCAGACACGATTGCCGCATGCGCCGCGCGGTCAGCGACCGCACGTTCAAGCGTTTCCGCCTGACGCCCAAGGATCGTCACGGTCGCACCCGCTTCCGTGAGACTACGAGCGATGGCGAGGCCGATGCCACGCCCGCCGCCGGTCACGAGAGCATGCCGACCTTTCAGGGACTCGATATTCATCTCATTCCGCAGCGAGGGATTTCCCGCCGCTCTCCATTTTCAGCTCGGCCCTCGTCTTCGGCTTCGCCTTGATCTTCAGCTCTTCCAAATCCTGCTTCTCACGAACGGAGTTGCGGAAGATCTGGTCCTTGCCCGGCAGGTATTGCGGCGGGCTGTGAATGTCCTTCACCCCATACCAGGCCGCGGCTTTCATGGTGAAGAACGGATCGACGAGATGCGGCCGTCCGAGAGCCACGAGATCGGCCCGTCCAGCAGCCAGGATCGTGTTGACCTGATCGGCGGTCGTGATGTTGCCCACGCACATGGTGGACACGCGCGCCTCGTTTCGGATCTGATCGGAAAACGGCGTCTGGAACATGCGCCCATAGATGGGCCGCGCCTCGCGCACCGTCTGCCCTGTCGAGACATCGACGAGATCGACGCCATGCTCGGAGAAGACGCGCGCAATTTCGACCGCATCGTCGCTCCCGATTCCGCCCTCGGCCCAATCCGTGGCGGAGATGCGCACAGACATGGGCTTATGCGAGGGCCAGGCCGCCCGCATGGCATCGAAGATTTCAAGCGGGAAACGCAAGCGGTTCTCAAGCGATCCGCCATATTCGTCCGTGCGCCGGTTGGTCAGCGGCGAGAGGAAGCTTGCGAGCAGGTATCCGTGCGCGCAGTGCAATTCGAGCATATCGAATCCCGCGCGCTCGCCTCGCTCCGTCGCATCGACGAACTGGGCCTTGATCCGGTCCATATCCTCACGGCCGACTTCACGCGGAACGCGGCTGTCGGGGAAATAAGGGATGGGCGAAGCCGAGAAGATATCCCATTCGCCGTCTTCAAGCGGCCGGTCCATGCCATCCCACATCAGCTTCGTCGCGCCCTTGCGGCCCGCATGACCTAGCTGGAGGCAGATCTTGCCGGCGGAATTGGCGTGCACGAAATCGACGATGCGCTTCCAGGCCGCCTCCTGTTCGTCATTCCACAATCCGGTACAGCCCAGCGTGATCCGCGCTTCCGGCGATACACAGGTCATCTCCGTGAAGATCAAGCCGGCGCCACCCGTCGCGCGCGATCCGTAATGGACCAGGTGCCAATCGCCCGGCACGCCATCTTTCGCCGAATACATGTCCATCGGCGACATGACGACCCGGTTCGGAAGCACCATGTCCCGCAACCGGAACGGTTGGAACATTGGCACCGTCGGCCTGCCGGTCGATACATCGAAGCCCTGGCGCTGAACCTGCGCCGCGAAAGTGCGGTCGACAGCATCGACGAATTCCGGAGCGCGCAGGCGCAGGCTGTCATAGGTGATCGCCTTCGCACGCGTCATCACGCCAAATGCGAATTGCACCGGGTCGAAATCCCAGAAGCGCGCCACATGCTCGAACCAGACGAGCGAGACATCGGCCGCGTGCTGTGTCTTCTCAACTTCTTCGCGCCGCCCCGTCTCGTAAAGGGACAATGCACCATCGACACTCGGCTCGCGCCGGAAGGCTTCATACAGAGCGATGGCGTCCTCCATGGCGAGCTTCGTGCCCGAGCCGATGGAGAAATGCGCCGACGCCTTGGCGTCACCCAGCAGCACCTTGTTGCCGAGAACCCAACGCTTGCTGCGGATCATCGGGAAGTTGCGCCAGATCGAGCGGTTCGTGAGGATGCGGTGCCCGTTCAGGAACCATCCGAAGATCCGCTCCATGAGTGCCGCAGACTCTTCCTCGCTCATCCAGGCAAGTCCGGCGCGCTCGAAGGTATCGGGGTCGGTTTCGAAAACCCAGGTCGAGCGATTCGCCTCATACTGATAGGCATGGGCGATGAACGGCCCCCATTCCGTCTCCTGGAAAATGAAGGTGAAGGCATCGAGAGGCTTCGTCGAGCCCATCCAGGCGAATTTGTTGGGCCGCAGATCCACCTCGGGCTGAAAATGCTCCGCATAGCGCTCGCGAAAACGGCTGTTGATGCCGTCGGCAACCACGACGAGATCGGCATCTGCGAAAAGGCTCTCGTCATCCACATCCACATCATAGCGGAGCTTCACGCCGAGCTCGGCGGCGCGATCCTGGAGGATGAGCAGCAGGGTCCTGCGCGAACAGCCGCAGAACCCGTTCCCGCCGATGCGATGCTCGTTCCCCTTGAAGTGAATGGCGATGTCGTCCCAATAGGCGAACTCGCTGACGATCCGCTGGTAGCTCGGCAGGTCATATTTCTCGAAATTGTCGAGAGTGGCATCGGAGAAGACGACACCGAAGCCGAACGTCTCATCGGCGCGGTTGCGCTCATAGACCGTGATGTCGGCATCCGGCTTCTGTTTCTTCATCAGAATCGCGAAATAGAGCCCCGCCGGGCCGCCACCGATGATCGCCGTCTTCATGTAAGCCTACCTACGAAAACCGAAATTATTTTAAGCTTAAAGTATTTTCCGGGCAAGAGGCCTGAGGCAATTACGCCGAAAGGCTTAATCCTCGGATGCTTCGGCCCTTCAGACCGCGGTGGATTCCGGCTGCTTCTGCTCCTCCTGTGCCAAGCGGCGCAGCTCGAACCTTTGCAGTTTGCCTGTCTGGGTTCGCGGCAAAGCCTCGACGTATTCGATGGCCCGCGGGTATTTGTAGGGAGCGATCTCGGCCTTCACATGCTCCTGCAGAGCCTTCGTGAGGGCGGGATTGGGTTCATGACCGGGCCTCAGCACGACATAGGCCTTGACGATCATGCCGCGCCCATCGTCGGGCGCTCCGACAACGCCGCATTCGGCCACTGCAGGATGTGTTAGAAGCGCGGCTTCCACGTCAGGACCCGCAACATTGTATCCGGAAGAGATAATCATGTCGTCGGAGCGGGCCTGATACCAGAAGTACCCGTCCTCATCCATGAGGTAGGTATCACCGGTGATGTTCCAGCCGTTCTGCACGTATTTGCGCTGACGCTCATCGGCGAGATAACGGCATCCGGTCGGGCCGCGCACGGCAAGGCGCCCGATGCTGCCGGGAGGAAGGTCCCTCCCGTCGTCGCCAATCACCTTGGCCTCGTAACCGGAAACTGGCCTGCCGGTCGCACCAGGGCGGATTTCATCTTCTTTAGCTGCGATAAAGATGTGCAGCATTTCCGTCGCGCCTATGCCGTCCATCAGCTTGATATTGGTCGCTGCCTGCCATGCATCGAATGTCGCCTTCGGCAGCGCCTCTCCGGCGGAGACACATTTGCGTAAGGAGGAGATGTCAAAGCCTTCGAGCTTCGACAGCATGGCGCGGTATGCGGTTGGCGCCGTGAAGCAGATCGTCGCCTTGTATTGTTGAATGGCAGGGAGAAGATCGTCCGGGCCGGCCCTCTCAAGCAACACGGTCGATGCGCCCATCCGCATCGGGAACAGGACGATGCCGCCGAGACCGAAGGTGAAGGCCAACGGCGGCGAGCCGATGAAGCGGTCGCTGGACTCCGGACGCAGGACATTGCGGCCATAGCCATCGCAAATAGCGAGCATATCGCGATGGAAATGCATCGTGCCCTTCGGCTCACCGGTCGTGCCCGAGGTAAAGCCTATCAGGCACACATCGTCCGCAGCCGTATCCACTGCCTCGAACTCAGGCGAGGCCTCCGCCAGCATGGCATCGAGGCTACCGGGCGATCCATTGCCCCAGTAAACCACATGCTGAAGATCGGGAGATATCGCCTTGGCGCGCTCCATCTCATCGGCGAGACGGTAATCGCAAAGCGCGATGCCGATCTTCGCCTTCACGATGGGATAGGCGATCTCCTTGGCGCGCAGCAGGGGCATGGTCGCGACCACGACGCCGCCCACTTTGAGAACCGCGAGATAGGTTGCCACCATCATGGGATTGTTGGCGGAGCGCAGCAGCACGCGGTTGCCCGGCACGAAGCCCAGCTTGCTCACGAGGACATTGCAGATGCGATTCACCCGCTCCTGCAGAGTGCGATAGGTCAGGGTCTCATTGGGGGAAATGATGCAGATCTCATCGCCCCTGCCCTCATCGACCCATCGGTCGAGGAAGGCAACGGCACAGTTGAGACGTTCGGGATATTGCAGCTCGGGGCGCGTGAACCGGAAGCTAGGCCACTGATCGCTCGGCGGAAGATTGTCCCGCGCGAAGGTATCCACATGCGCCGTGTCCGCCATCGTCCGCTCCTCTGTTGTCCTGCCACGGATGCGTTTCGTGAGCCACGAACGGCTGAGGTTTCCTAGGGCGCGCAGAGGCGATCCCCGGCCTCGATGCACATGATGGATCACGCTCTCGCCATCTCGCCTTCCACTGCGGAAAAATCCGCTTGAAGAACTCTACGAATATTTTAATCTTAAAACAATCCTTGGCAATCCCCAAGGTTTCGGTTCACGATAGAAAGCCTTGAACAAAGGGAGTGTTCGTCAGGAAAAAATTGCGGCACATTAGCGCCGCCTTTCCGGCGAGGCCCAGGTCCCGCCGGCATAAAGACAACGCACCACAATGCAGTGCACGGGAACAGCCACTCGGGAGACAATCGATGAACGTGACTATGAAAACCCTTGGCCTGGCCGCGGCTCTCGGCCTCTCCGCCGCGCCGGCCATGGCCCAGGAGAAACTTAAAGTCGGCCTGCTGCTGACCCTCTCCGGCCCTTCCGCCGTGTTGGGCCAGCATGCCCGCGACGGCTTCCAGCTCGCCATGAAGGATCTCGGCGGCAAGCTCGGCGGGCGGGATGTGGAGGTCGTGATCGTGGACGACGAATTGAAGCCCGACGTGGCGGTCACGAAGGTGAAGGGCCTTCTGGAGCGCGACAAAGTTGATTTCGTGGTCGGCCCGATCTTCTCCAACGTGGCGGTAGCCACCCACAAGCCGATCGTCGACGCCAAGACGTTTTACATCAGCGTGAATGCCGGCCCGTCGAACCTGGCTGGAAAAAGCTGCAACCCCTATTTCTTCGCGACCTCCTACCAAAATGACCAGAGCCATGAAGTTCTCGGCAAGGTCGCGCAGGATCGCGGGTACAAGAAGGTCTATCTGCTCGCGCCGAACTACCAAGCCGGCAAGGACGCGCTCGCTGGTTTCAAACGCCACTACAAGGGCGAGATCGTCGAGGAATCCTACACTCCCCTCAACACGCTCGACTTCCAGTCGGAGCTTGCCAAGATCGCCTCGATGCAGCCTGACGCAATCTTCACCTTCATGCCCGGCGGCATGGGCGTGAACCTCGTCAAGCAGTACCGCGCGGCGGGACTGGCGGACCGTATCCCGTTCCTCTCGGCATTCACGGTCGACGAAACTAACCTGCCTGCGCAGCAGGATGCGGCCATCGGCATGCTCAGCGGCTCGAACTGGGCGCCGAACATGGACACGCCGGAGAGCAAGAAGTTCGTGGCTGCCTTCGAAGCGGCATACAATACGGTTCCCGCGGCCTACGCCATGCAAGCCTATGACGCCGCTCTCCTGATCGATTCCGCCCTCAAGGCTACCGGCGGCAAGACCGATGACAAGGAAGCGCTGCGCGCCGCCATCAAGAAAGCCGACTTCAAGTCCCTGCGCGGCGACTTCAAGTTCGGCGCCAACGGCTTCCCGATTCAGGACTTCTATCTGGTGAAGGCGGCAAAGCGAGCCGACGGCAAGCTCGAGACCGAGATCGTCGAAAAAGTGTTCGACAATTATACCGACGCCTATGCCAAGGAATGCACGGCGACGAACTGAGCTCGGCGTATCCGATACTCGATCCATCCCGGCATCGGTCGGGATGGATCAGGCCAAGCGATCACTCTTTCTAGAGCCTGCGGGTCATAACCCGCATGATGGAAGCCCCATGCCGGCAAAGCGCCAATGACCGCCACACTTCTGCTCATTCAGGCTCTGAACGGCCTGCAGTTCGGGCTCATCCTCTTCCTGATCGCAGCGGGCCTCACATTGGTCTTCGGCGTCATGGACTTCATCAACCTCGCCCATGGCGTTCAGTATATGGTCGGCGCCTATCTCGTCGCCGCCTTCAGCGCATGGACAGGCAGCTTCGGGTGGGGGTTGCTGCTCGCGCTGCCAACAGCGCTCGCCTTTGGCCTGCTTCTCGAAGCTCTCGTCTTCCGTCATCTCTATGATCGCGATCACCTCGATCAGGTGCTCGCGACCTTCGGCGTCATCCTGTTTCTGAATCAAGGCGTGAAGTTCGTCTGGGGAGCAGCCCCGCTCAGCGTGCCGGTGCCGGACCTCTTGTCCAGCTCCATAGAAATCGCACCGGGCCTCCTCTACCCGGTCTACCGCCTTGCCATCATCGCGGCGGGCCTTGCAGTTGCCTGCCTCCTTTACGTGCTCGTCAGCCACACGCGCATCGGCATGCTGGTGCGGGCGGGAGCAAGCAACGCGCAGATGGTGTCGGCGCTGGGCGTGAACATCAAGCGCCTCTTCATGGTCGTGTTCGGCTTTGGCGCCATGCTGGCGGGGTTTGCGGGCGCGATGGTCGCTCCGATCCTCTCCGTGGAACCCGGCATGGGCGACAATATCCTCATCCTCGCCTTCGTCGTGATCGTGATCGGCGGCATCGGCTCCATTCGCGGCGCGTTTCTGGCAGCTCTCCTGATCGGTCTCGTCGACACGCTCGGACGGTCATTCGCCCCAAATCTGCTCAGGATTGTGCTGGACCCGTCGGCCGCCAGCCAGACCGGCCGCGCCATCGCACCGATGCTGATCTACATCTTCATGGCTGCCGTGCTGTTCTTCCGCCCCTCGGGCCTTTTTCCCGTCAAACGCTAAGGTGGATCGATGGCCGAAATAGCGCACATGCAAACCGCCTCGCCTTCGACCCCATTCAACAGAACTCTCGTCGTTCCCATCGTCCTGTTCGCCGCCTTCGCGGCGGCTCCCTTGCTTGCTGCCGTATCTGGCGCGGAAGGCTATGTTCTTTCGCTTCTTACACGCGTCATGATCTTCGGCATCGCTGCTCTGTCGCTCGACCTCATCCTCGGCTACGGCGCCTTGGTGAGCTTTGGGCATGCCGCCTTTCTCGGCATCGGCGGCTATGCGGTCGGCATCCTGGCAAGTCATGGATTCGAAGATGCACTGATTCAAATTCCTGTGGCGTTGGCGGCATCCGCCATCTTCGCCCTGGGGACGGGCGCAATCTCACTGCGCACCAAGGGTGTCTATTTCATCATGATCACTCTGGCCTTCGGTCAGATGCTCTTCTTTCTCGCCACCTCTCTCGCAGCCTATGGCGGCGACGATGGCATGACCCTGACGTCACGCTCTCTCCTGGCCGGATCGGATGTTCTGGAAGGCGATCTGGCATTCTACGTTTTCAGTTTTCTCTGCCTCGTCGGAACCTATTGCCTGTCCCGATCCATCGTCGCATCCCGCTTCGGACGCGTTCTGAGAGGTACGCGAGAAAATTCCGTGCGCATGGAAGCGGTCGGCTTTCAGCCCTTCCGCTATCAGCTGACCGCCTATGTCATCAGTGGCATGATGGCTGGCCTTGCAGGCTTCCTGCTGGCCAATCAGGCCGAGTTCGTGAGTCCTGCCTACATGACATGGCAGCGTTCGGGCGAGCTGATCTTCATGGTGGTTCTCGGCGGCCTCGGTTCCCTGCATGGAGCGGTGATCGGCGCGGCCGCCTTCCTGCTCCTCGAAGAGTTCCTGCCGGAAATCCTGCACAATCTGGCTTTTTTTATGAACGATGACATACGTTATCGTCTGGCCGAGAACTGGAAGATGGTATTCGGCCCACTTCTCATCCTCACCGTCCTATTCGCCCGTGGCGGCATCATGGGCATGCTGCGGAGGACCGACCATGGTTGAGACGCTCCTTCATGTGCAAAATCTGAAGAAGACATATGGCGCCCTGACAGTCACCGATGATGTCAGTCTCGCCATCAGGCCTGGGGAGTTGCATGCCATCATCGGCCCCAACGGCGCCGGCAAGACAACGTTGATCCACCAGATCTCCGGCACATTGGAATCTGATTCCGGACAGATCACCTTCGCTGGTGAGGACGTAACGAGATTGCCGATGGCGCAGCGCGCGAGACGAGGGCTCGCGCGATCTTTCCAGATTACGTCCATTCTTCCAGGCTTCTCCGCTATGGAGAATGTCGCGCTGGCCATTCAGGCACGCGCTGGATCGAGCTTTCGGTTCTTCGGCAATGCCTCGCAGGAAAGGGCGTTGAACGAGCCGGCCATGGAGTACCTCACGCAGGTGGGGCTCGGCTCGCGGGCGTCCATTCCAGCGGGTCTTTTGTCTCACGGCGAAAAACGGCAACTCGAACTCGCCATCGCACTCGCAACCAACCCCAAGCTCCTCCTGCTTGACGAGCCGCTGGCTGGAACGGGGCACGACGAGTCCCTGCGCGTCGTCGAGACGCTGAAGCGCCTGAAGGATCGTCTCACCATCATCCTGATCGAGCATGACATGGATGCGGTGTTCTCGCTTGCCGACCGTGTCAGCGTTCTCGTCTATGGCCGCGTGATCGCGACTGATACCCCGGAGCGGATCAGGGCCAATGCAGAGGTGCGCTCGGCCTATCTCGGCGAAGAGGAGATGGCCTGATGCTTTCCGTTCGTCAGTTGCAGGCCGGATACGGCGCAGCCCAGGTTCTGTTCGACGTTTCCCTGGATATCGGGGCCGGCGAGGTCGTTACCCTTCTCGGACGAAACGGCATGGGCAAGACCACGACAATCCGCTCCATCATGGGGCTTCTTCGCCCGCGCGGCGGCGAAATACGCTTCGATGGCACCGCCGTCACGGGGCTTGCTCCCTACAAGGTCGCCAAGAGCGGAATCGGTATCGTTCCCGAGGGGCGTCAGATCTTTCCCACCCTCACTGTCGAGGAAAACCTGATCGCGACAGCTGCCGACCGAACAGGCTCGCGCCGCTGGACGCTGAACGCGATCTACAGCCTCTTCCCTCGCCTCAAGGAGCGCCGCAGCAATCTCGGCACGCAACTGTCAGGCGGCGAGCAGCAGATGCTGGCGATCGGCCGTGCGCTCATGACCAATCCGAAACTGCTCATTCTCGATGAAGCAACAGAAGGCCTCGCTCCTTTGATCCGTGCGGAGATTTGGACCTGTCTGAAGCGGCTGAAGGCGGAACATCAATCCATTCTCGTGATCGACAAAAACATCAAGGCCCTTGCAAATTTTGCAGACCGCCATGTGATCATCGAAAAAGGACGTTCTGTCTGGTCCGGCACGAGCGCCGAATTGTTGGCGGACCATTCCATCACGGATCGCTATCTCCACGTATAGCCGAGGTCTCTCACATGACCAGCCATATCGATCTCGAGACCGAATACAACAACCGCGCCCGTGTGCCGGACCATCCAACGCATATTGCGGGCTGGCAGAAGGACGCCGCGGCTTATCGCCAGAGTACGAAATGCGAATTGGATCTCGCTTACGGCGATGGCGAGCGTCATCACGTCGATTTCTTCCACCCTGCAGATGGAAGAAATGATGGGCCGGTCATCCTCTTCATTCACGGCGGCTATTGGCAGTCCCTCGACAAATCCTATTTCAGCCACCTCGCCCGCGGCGCCAACGAACGCGGCTTCAGCGTGGCAATCCCGAGCTACGATCTCGCACCGGCAGCATCTCTTTCTCAGATCATCGCATGCATCGAGAGCGCCGCGAATTTCGTGATGAGGCGCACGGGTCGTTCTCTTGTCGCGACCGGCCACTCGGCAGGCGGGCACCTCTCGGCCTGTCTGATGGCAAGGCCCGCCACCCTCACGAGACCCGTCAATGCAGCGATACCGATTTCAGGTTTGTTCGAGCTTGCTCCGCTGGTGCCGACGTCCATCAACAAGGCGCTCGGCCTGTCCGTAGAAGAGGCACGGCGCTTGAGTCCGTTGGAGTGGACGCCGCCTGCCGGAGGACATCTCGCTGCCATCGTCGGCGGCGCGGAAAGCAGCGAATTTCTCCGTCAGTCCCGCTTGATCGCTGATCGGTGGAGTCATGAAGGGATTGCAACTCATTATTATGAGGTGCCAGGAGCCCATCATTTCGATGTCATCGCCGGCCTCACGGATGCGAGCGATCCTATCGTCCGGATCCTTAGCCAACTGGCGGCTTACGCCTAGCGCGTTATTGCGATCCTAGCGGTCGCTTGCCCTCGCAGCGAAAGTAACCTTCATTCGTCGGCACGAAGCTGATCGACGATGCCTTGGCTCATATAGGGGTGCCCAGCTTCGTTCAGCGCCCGGTCCAAGGCCTCGATTGCGGTGAGAATCTTTGTCAATTCGTCCGCCATCTCCACGGAAGGCAGCGGTGCTTCCGAGATCTGACGAGCTACTTCCCTCCGTCGTTTGACGAGGCTCTCGCGCGCAGAGTTCAGTTCCTGGATTTCCTCGGACGTCATGGGGCTCCTCGTCGTTACCGATCCTCTCAAGGATAATTCCGTTCGGCTGAATACGTTCACAGACGAGAAGAAGCAAGGGATGCAGGGCTCGGAGAAGAGCGAATGGACACGGGCGAACTACAAGCTTCGACGACGCAGGACGGGTCCTCGTGATTGCTCCGGCTGGCCGGACCTACGCAATTCGAAAACGGCATCCTGCAAAGCATCGACGGCGGCAACCGCCTGTGCCCGTGACGATGCGATCAACGCAGGATCGCGGGAGGCGAACCGATTGGCTATATAAGCCAAACGATTGCAACGCTCGGCCACCAAGCGCCGCGCTTCTTCAAGACGCCTCTCCGCCTTCACGGGAACGGCGACATCGTCGCATACCGATAGAACATCCCGGGTCAAATTTTCGGCCGAATACAGCCCCGAATATTCCTTGATCAGGGCGCGGACAATGCTCAGCGAACTACGGATTTCCTGTCGCAGAAGTGTGTCGTTGTTCATCGCGCTGCTTCCAAACGATTTGGCGGCCCTTCCTACCGGGGCGATAAACTCATATGACCCAAGTTCTCTAAAAAGTTCTTAGCCCTGCTTTCCCGCGGCAGCCGCCGACTCAGTCTTGATAGGATAAAGCAACGGTCCGGAGTTGTTGCGAGCGTAAGAATCCGACTGTGGGAAAAGGATCTTCTGAACGATGGGGCCGGCGACAATGCCAGCAACAAGAGCAAATGCAGCGACGATCACGCCAACTCGCCCGTAAAGAGCGGCCATATCCTTGAGTGCCATCGATGTCTCCTTGGACTGCTTCGCTCGAAGAATTTTAGGAAATACATTCCGCAGGGCCAAGGCTTGAACGAGATTTTAGCTGTCCGCGCTCTAGAGGAAGGCAGGTCACGAATGGCCAAGATTCAGGAAACCAAGGTAATTTTTCATCAACCATGACAGTGAAATAGTTATCCACAGCCCTAAGAATGTGATCGCATTCTTACATATAGTTACAAAACAGAGGCCAGGGATGCATCTCTGTTTCACAGAATGTGGTAATTTCTAGTCACGATCATCGTCCAGCGAGATCCCCAAACTCATCTGAACAAACCTGTCTGCTTGGTATTGGAAGCAAGATACAAGCGGAAACTCAGCCGATGCCATTTTCAAGCACATTCAAACCGTCGAAACAGCACGAAGGTCTCGGCGCCGAATTTTACGACGTCGTCGAACCGGCCCGATTTCCGCAGCACGTGTTGCGTTACAGAAATCAGCGCTGGGCCGCCCGCATCGGCCTCGAAGAACTGACGGATAAAGAGTGGATCATGCACTTCGGTGAGTTCACGCCACTCCCTGGAAGCCTGGAGCACCCACTCGCTTTGCGCTATCACGGCCATCAGTTCCGAACCTATAATCCACATCTCGGCGATGGCCGCGGCTTTCTCTTCGCCCAAATGCAGGAGCATGAGAATGGACGTCTTCTCGATCTCGGCACGAAGGGCAGCGGCCAAACGCCCTGGTCACGCCATGCGGATGGACGATTGACTCTTAAGGGCGGTGTGCGCGAGGTGCTGGCCACGGAGATGCTGGAAGCGCTCGGCGTCGAAACATCGAAGAGCTTCAGCTTGATCGAGACCGGCGAAGAACTCGAGCGAGGTGACGAGCCCTCCCCCACGCGCTCGTCCGTACTGGTGCGCCTCAACCATTCCCACATCCGGATCGGCACATTTCAGCGGCTGCTCTACCTTGATGACGCGCTTCGTATAGAGCAACTGCTCGATTATACGATCCAGGCCTACATGCCTGATGTGTGGCGTGAGAGGGCGGAAGATCGTGCAGTCGCTTTTCTGGAGGAGGTCTGCAGACGCGTGGCGCGCATGGGCGCGCAATGGATGGCAGCGGGCTTCGTACATGGGGTGTTGAACACGGATAACATCAATGTCACTGGCGAGAGCTTCGATTATGGCCCATGGCGTTTTTTGCCTGCCTATGACCCGTCCTTCACAGCCGCCTATTTCGACGAGACAGGACTCTATGCCTTCGGACGGCAGCCCGATGCCCTTATATGGAATCTCTTCCGACTGGCAGAGTGCTTTCTCCCGCTCGCGGCGCAAGGTACGCTGGAAGCAGCCTTAGGTGCTTTCGAACCCGCATTGCACGAGGAATTCCCAAAGACAATTCTTCGAAGGCTCGGCCTACGTTCCAACGGGCGAGAACGGGATAGCATTCTTGCCAGGGCGCTTTGGACCTTCCTTCACGAAACGCGGGCGCCCTTCGAGCAAACTTTCTTCGATTGGTATGGAGGGCTTGCGAGCGGTGAACGTGCCAAGAATAGCCCATCCGAACTGATTTACTCTCAACCTGCCTTTGATCCTCTTCGCTCGGCCTTGAAAGGTTATGTGCCTAGGACTGACCTTACGCTCGAGCATCCTTATTTTGCGCGACAGGTTCCATGTACGCTGCTTATCGATGAAGTGGAAGCGCTGTGGAAGCCAATCGCTCAATCGGATGATTGGTCAGCCTTCAACCATAAGCTTCGTGACATCCGCTTGATGGCTGATGCTTACGGCAGAAGAGGCCCCTGAGACTTTTATGTACGCGACAAGAAGCGCTCGTAAGGTTGCTCGCGCCTAGGGCCTTATGGATTCGCGGGAGCAGGTGCTGCCGCTCCTCCCTGCTGATCACCCGCAGGGCCGGCGCTGTAGCGCTGGATAACGGCCTGCGTTCGTTGCCCATCGCCATGAATATGAGTGTTCATGACATAGGGAGGCCAGGGATCGGCCGTATGCACCACGCTGTTCCAGGATTGCGCTTCACCGGCGGCAAGGGTGATCGTATCGCGGCGCTTCACGTAATCCGCGCATCCACCCAGGAATACAGCTGGCAGAATGGTGGCGAAGAGCACGAACCGGGCGTTACTGCTTGACGACTTTTTTGACGGCATTCCGTTTCCCCGGTTTCAGTTCGACGATATGTCCATAGGGACCGATGACACCGGCTCCTTCAGCGAACCGTTTCTGCATATCGCTATCGACTTCCATTGTGCCGAGCAGAAAAAGTTCCAGGTCATTGCTGGGCTTCGCACTGTCGAGAGGCGTACGAAGCGGCTGACCGGGCTTTCCGGGCCGCACAAGTCTTGGCGTCACAATGATGACGAGATCAGTTTCCTGCTCCTGAAATGCGGAGGAACTGAAAAGCGTGCCGATGATGGGCAATTGCCCGAGCCAGGGAACCTGCTCACGGCTTTTCGAATGAATGCTCTGAAGCAATCCCGCCATCGCGAAACTCTGGCCATCCCGAATTTCGATCGACGTGCTGGCGCGGCGCGTGATGAATCCGGGAATGGCAATCGTTCCGGTGCTGATGCTGACTGTTTCATCGACCTGGCTGACCTCAGGCTCAAGCTTCAGGTTGATGATCCCGTTCTCAAGGACGGTCGGTGTGAAGTTGAGGCGCACGCCGTATTCCTTGTACGTGACGGTTACCTGCCCATCTTCAGCCGAGACCGGAATGGGAACCTCGCCGCCCGCAAGGAAGCTCGCCTTTTCACCCGACAACGCAATAAGGTTGGGCTCCGCAAGTCGCCGGGCAAGCCCTCTGTCTTCAAGTGCCTGCACGAGGATATCGGCCTTGACGCCGCCGACAAGGAAGTTGGCGATCAACGTACCGAAGGGAGTGCTGCCGCTCGGAAGTAGCGGGTTGTAGGTGATGCCGGACCTTCCGGTTTCGGGAGGCGCGAAGCTTCCCAGCGCGACGCCCCGCCCGGACGAGTCGTTTTTCTTGCGACCAAACCAGCTGACGCCAAGTTCACGTCCAGCGGTACGATTTGCTTCGATGAAGCGCACTTCCAGCATGACCTGTTGGCCACCCGTGACGCGCAATGCATTGATGACGCCGTCGGAACCATATTGCTGTGCGATCTCGACCGCCCTCCGCAGCGCAATCGCATCCGGAACCGTCCCGCTTAGGCGAAGTCGTCCATTGACGGTCTCCACGCGAATGTTGGCGTTGGGAATGGCATCCTGGATGGTCAACGCAAGATCGGGAGTGTCTGCTCCAATCTCGACATTGACTGTACCGAGAAGTGAATCGTCGGCTCCATACACGGCAACATTGGTGCGGCCAGCGGCTTTCCCGAGCACATAGAAGGAGCGTCCCGTCAAAGGAACTGCTGTTGCTATGTCGGGATTGCCCACGACGACCCGCCCTACATCGGCGACAGTCCGTGCAGTGAGGAACTGCCCCTGAGCCACATTAATGTCTCCAACGGCACGACCGCTGGTGAAACGAAGCAGTCGCTCCTGCGCATCTGCGGAGGGCACGATAAGGAGAAGGGCAGCAAGCATACTGAATACAGCGAATGCAGATTTGACCCTGCTCAGCGCAGCTCGAGAGCACGCCAAATTCCATGTCATCCGCATTCCGCGTACCGCCCATATGATGTGAAACTTTGTTCTACAAGTTGATAGAGGAACAGCCGGTCCCTCGATCATCCTGGAACATCATCAGATGTGGCTGCTCGTGGTTAATGGACCGTAAAAAAAGCGACGCCTAGGCCATCTGGTCTATTGCAATGAGATCAATCATCATCCCAGTTATGAAACGGCATAACGCTGAAAGAGCATTGCGGCGTCTGAGGGTTGCGAGCATCGCGTGTCCATTGCTACATCGTGAAGCGAGTCGCATGAACGCCCTCGGCGAAAAGCTGCAGGCATAAACCAAAATAGGCTCGTCGAGCGCGACAGAAAATGCACGAAGGGGGTCGTGGCATGAGATCGTTTGAACGAAATCTGGCGACCGGATTGACTATCTGCATGTTGCCGCTTCTAGCAGCCTGCAATAGCACGAGCGGATCGGCTTGGGGCAACAGTGTCACCGAGCTTGAACTGCCCACCACCGTCGATCYTTATCCCGACAGTGAGGTCTTTACTGTTGCCAAGGTGCAGTTCACCGAAGGAAATTTCGGTCATGCGGCCCGTTACTACGAGCGTAGCGTCGAGATCGAACCGAATAATGGCGAAGCATGGCTCGGGCTTGCAGCTTCCTACGATCGCGTACGGCGCTTCGACCTTGCGGACAGAGCTTACCGCGAAGCCGGACGCCTGATCGGCGATCGAGCCGAATACTACAACAATATCGGCTATTCATACCTTCTGCGAGGCGATGCAACCAAAGCGCGCAGCAATTTCCTGAAGGCTCATGAAATCGACCCGGCCAGCCCAATCATCAGCAACAACCTGGAAATGCTCAGGGATAATTTGATGCGCCCGCGAACCGGTGCCTGATTGCGCGTCAGGGCGGAAATGAATATTTACCAAGTGAACTTTGCCAAGAGCCGACAGCAGCTTGCCAACCGCTCTAGGCCATATGGATGAATGGAAATACGCCTTGATCCGTTCAAGAATGGCGCCGTAGACAAACCGAAGAATGCGCCACTTCTTGCGTTTCGAGCATGGCACAAGTTCGAATAATTTTCTGCCCGAGTAATTTTCAACTCGCACATCCTCAAGAGCTCCGCTGGCAAATCTAAGGATGCAAGTTTCTCATTCAATCACGATGTTATTTTTACTCACTTTTTAGAATGCACAGACAACGCTTACTGGAATCGAAAAATCACTCGGTGACAGCCCGCTCTCTCAGAACAATTGCTCACGTCTTTGATTTCGTAGCTTTCAATATTGCAGCAAGCAACCTCGGGTGAGAGACGCAATCTCGCCGATAAGGATTTTTCCTTAGACCGTTTGGCCGATTTTAGTCCCTCGGAAGCTCTAGGCCATTAAGCTGAATAGACTGGCGCAGGAAAAGGCCTTCTCATTGCATCAACACAGCCACGGGGCTTGTGGGGGGCCGCATCGCGAGTGCGGCAGACCAGTGAATTCAATCGAGGAATAAAAGTTATGATGTCTCTCGTTTCGCGCTTCAAGAAGAACGAGTCCGGCGCCACCGCTATCGAGTATGGCCTGATTGCCGCCCTCATTGCGGTCGTGATCATCGGCGCAGTTGGCTTCGTCGGAGACGAGCTCAAGACGACCTTCACGACCATTCAGACAAAGCTCTCTGCTGCTAATACTCCGGCGCCGGCTACTACGCCGTAACAGCGAAAAGTTAGATGTCTTAAAACTCAAGTCGCTTCCAACTCGCGGAGGAGATCAGTCTCCTCCGCGGAATTTTAAAACAGGTCGCACTTACTGCGTCATAAAGTATCAAGGGGCAGCAATGACGATCTCCGCTATTGCAGCGCTCACGGCAAGCCTCTGTTTCGCCGCCGCAATAGTCTGGGCAGGCTTGATGGATCTTGCCACACTGAAAATCCGCAACGAACTCGTTCTCTTCCTTGTCGGTATTTATGCCGCCTTGGCCCCCCTTGCAGGATTGGGAGCCGTACAGATCGGGATGAGCGCTGCCGTCGCCCTCAGCGTTCTGGTCGGCATGTTTATTTTCTTTGCTCTGGGTTGGATCGGCGGTGGAGATGCGAAGCTCAGCGCCGTCGTTGCTCTCTGGCTAGGCGCAGAGCACGCGCTTCCCTATATTGTCTACACGGCTCTGTTCGGTGGCCTTCTGACCCTCGCCCTGCTCCAGTTTCGCGCGATCTCTCTGCCTGATTCTGTTCGTCGCGTGCCTTGGATCGCCCAACTGCATTCGCGGAATTCAGGCGTGCCTTACGGCGCCGCGATTGCCTCGGCAGCCTTGTTCACATTCCCTCATACTCCATGGGTGAAGGTGCTGTCATGATCAGTCGACACCCCCACGGTCCTGCCCTGCCAAGCACCTCGACTGAGCGAGGTTTTTGACCATGGTTCGCATCATCATTCTCGTCATCGCAATCGGCGCAGGCAGTCTTGCCGGTTGGCTCGCATTGTCCATGAAGCCTGGTGTCGCCGTCACACCAGCGCAGACGCCGGCTCCGCAGGTGGCTATGGTGGATGTTCTCGTGGCGGCCAGTGACCTCGGTCAGGGAAACTTGCTGGCTGAGAATGCCGTGCGCTGGCAGTCTTGGCCAACCAATGCCGTCAGTCCAGGTTTCATCACGCGGACCTCTCAGCCGGAGGCTGTGAAGTCGATGACTGGAGCGATGGTCCGAAGCCAGTTCGTAACCGGTGAGCCTATCCGCGAGGACAAGCTCTCGCGAGGCTCTAACCTTCTCGCTTCCATCCTCGCTCCGGGCAAGCGGGCAGTTGCCATACGCATCTCAGTTGAGAGCACGGCCGGCGGCTTCATACTCCCGAACGACCGTGTCGACGTCATTCAGACGATTGCTCGGCCCGGCCAAGGCGATAACGAGAACTTGAGCCGTACCTTCCTCAACAATATCCGTGTTCTGGCGGTCGACCAGAAGGTGGAGGAGACCAAAGGCCAGGCTGTCGCGGTAGGAAAGACGGCAACGCTTGAGTTGAGCCCCTCTCAAGCGGAGTCCATCACAGCCGCGCAAGCGAGTGGCACTCTCTCCCTATCGCTGCGCTCAGCCTCCGATAACGAGGAGAAACCTCTCGTTTCCACTCCCAGCAGTGCCTCAATCCGCTTCCTGCGCGCGGGCCAGAGCGAAGTAGTAAAATTCTAGTTGGCACATTGGGCTGACAGGGCCGCATGACGATGACGGAATCGACTTTCGACATGACGAACGATATTGCTCGACAGGCTCGCGAAAACGGCTCAAGCGATCCCGCAAACCCAAATATTGAAAACTCTGCCGCAGCAGCCGCGCGCGCCAGAGAAACACTGCGCATTCCAAGAATTACGATTGAAGCGTTTTGCGATACCCCCGACGTTGCTGGCGCCATAGAGAACGCAGCTCGCGATCGCTTGATGGCGCGGACAAGAGTGAACGTCCAGATGGGCGGAGTGAATGCCGCTATCGAACATTACAAGAGCACAGCAACGCCCAACCTCGTAATCATCGAGAGCCGCTCATCAAACGATCTTTTCCTCATTGAACTCGATCGCCTGGCTGAGGTCTGTGACTCCGGCACAAGGCTCATGGCTATCGGCCATGCGAATGATATCGGCTTTTACCGGGAGCTCATCAAACGAGGCGTCAGCGAGTATGCTCTAGCGCCTGTCGATCCTGTTTCACTGATCTCGTCTGTTTCCAGCATTTATGGTGAAGCGAGCGCAAGCAAGCTTGGGCAAACCTTTGCCTTCATCGGCGCAAAAGGCGGCGTGGGCTCCTCGACGGTCGCGCATAATGTCGCCTCTTCCATCTCTCGACGGCTCAGCTCGGACGTGATGGTGGCCGACCTTGATCTGCCCTTCGGCACTGCAAGCCTTGATTTCAATCTCGATGCAGGCGTTGGCATTGCGGAAGCAATTCACGATTCAAGCCGCCTGGACGAGGTTCTGCTCGACCGCCTTCTGACCCAGTGCAGCGATCACTTGAGCTTGCTGTCAGCGCCTGCTGCACTGGAGCGCGCTTATGATCTCTCGGACAGCGCCATTGAGCAGTTGATCGAGGTTGCTCAGGCAAGCATCCCATTTACCGTCTTGGACGTGCCTCATCTGTGGACTTCCTGGGCGAAGAACGTCTTGATCTCAGCGGACGAAATCGTCGTGACGGCAATTCCCGATCTTGCCAATCTCCGCAATGCCAAGAACATCATCAATGTTCTCAAGCAAGCGCGTCCCCACGACCCGCCACCTAAACTGGTTTTGAACCAAGTCGGAATGCCGAAGCGTCCCGAGATAAAGCCGAAAGAATTCGCCAAAGCTGTGCAACTGGAGGCAGTTGCCTGCATCTCCTTCGATGCGCACCTGTTCGGAACGGCAGCCAACAAGGGTGAGATGATCGTGGATGTTTCCGCACGATCCCCATCTGCCAAAAGCTTCATGGACCTTGCGGATCTTTTGTCAGGCCGCCAGAGGTCAAAGCTGAACGGGAAACGCCCTCTTGACCTCGCGTCTCTTTTTGGAAAATTGAAGCGGCGCCCGTAAGGTGCCAGTCAGTCCTTTCTGAAAGCTGGCCCTACTTTTCCGGCGCAACCTTGCCTATGGGCCGACAGGCATCGACGCAGGAATAAGTCTGCTGCGCGGTCCCATTGTAGATGGTCGTAATCTGACTGCTGTTTGCCAGAACTTGGATCCGCAGGCTCGCCAACTCCCGTCCAGCTTCTCCAAGAACGATCATGTTGGTCACCCCTACAGCCTTACCGGTCAGTACAAGAGTGGCCTCGTCATTCAGAGTACCGTCCACAATCCCAGGATTGCCAATAACGATGGTTCGGGCGGGCTCGCTGAAGGACAGGATCCTGGCAAAATCGAGCGTGACATCGACGGAAGACATGTCGTTACTGACTGCGATGACGGAACCTGTTGACGCCAGCGGCCTGACAACCGCTTCATCCGCATTGCCGGGGCCTGAGACAACGAGAGTTCCAAGCAAAAGAGACACGGCGAGAATCGGCGGGGAGCGGTGATGCATTTCGTAATTCCGGCTTTGTGGCATTCTTTCTTCAAAGCATTTCTTCTGCAAGATCGGCAATTAGGCCGTTTGGCTGACCCTGTTCGTCGCGGGACCTAGTCCATGAAGCCGAATAGACCCCAATGACAGGCGGGCTCTAATAGGAAGTCCACGACATGCGGCAGCGAGCCTGAAATTCAGGCCAGAGGATCTGTGGAGAAAAGGCGGGGCGCCATCATGTTCGGCAAAAGAAGTCTGCAGGATGAGAAAGCTGTTCATCTCGAAGCACTCCCATCAAGCCTCTCAACTGAACGGCCTCAGCAGATATCCGCGCCTGCGGGTGCTAAAACCTCCAATGCCAACCAGGACACTTCTTCTGCCCCGGTGCCGGCACAGAGCGCGACAGGCACCGAGAACGCCGCCGCGCGCCCGCAATCGAGCCGCAGGACGGACGAGTACTACTCTCTCAAGGCCCAGGTCTTCGCTGCTCTCATCGAAGCAATCGATGTAGCGCAACTGGGTAAGATGGACGTTGAGCAGGCTCGGGAGGCCATCGGCGAAATCGTCCGGGACATCGTGACAGCCAAAAAGCTCGTCATGTCCGTCGCAGAGCAGGATGAACTGCTAGAGGATATCTGTAACGATGTTCTCGGATATGGTCCGCTCGAACCGCTTCTGGCTCGAGACGATATCGCCGACATCATGGTCAATGGGGCGGATACCGTCTACATCGAAGTGGCGGGCAAGGTTCAGCGGACGGATATTCAGTTCCGCGACAATGCCCAGCTCCTGCATATTTGTCAGCGCATTGTCAGTCAGGTTGGACGCCGCGTCGATGAGTCGAGCCCGATCTGTGACGCGCGCCTTCCAGATGGCTCTCGCGTGAACGTCATTGCGCCGCCTCTTGCCATCGATGGTCCCACTCTCACGATCCGTAAGTTCAAGAAGGACAAGCTCACACTGGATCAGCTCGTAAAGTTCGGGTCGATCACGCCCGAAGGAGCTCAGATCCTGGAGATCATAGGCCGTGTCCGCTGTAACGTGATCGTTTCCGGTGGTACCGGCTCCGGAAAGACAACGCTGCTGAACTGCCTGACCCGCTATATTGAACCGGGCGAGCGCATCGTGACCTGCGAAGACGCAGCAGAGCTGCAACTGCAGCAACCTCACATCGTCCGTCTGGAGACCCGCCCTCCGAATATCGAGGGTGAAGGACAGATCACCATGCGCGATCTCGTCAAGAACTGTCTGCGCATGCGGCCTGAGCGCATTATCGTCGGCGAGGTGCGCGGATCGGAAGCGTTCGATCTTTTGCAGGCCATGAATACAGGCCATGACGGCTCCATGGGCACCCTTCATGCCAACTCCCCTCGCGAGGCGGTATCCCGTATCGAGTCCATGATTACGATGGGCGGCTACAGCCTCCCCTCCAAGACCATTCGCGAAATGATCGTCTCCTCGGTCGACGTCATCGTGCAGGCCGCCCGCTTGCGCGATGGGTCGCGACGCATCACGCATATCACCGAGGTTCTCGGCCTCGAAGGAGATGTCATCATCACGCAGGATCTCTTCACCTACGAGATCATTGGCGAGGATGCGAAGGGCAATGTCATCGGACGGCACCGTTCCACGGGTGTCGGCCGGCCGAGATTCTGGGATCGCGCCCGCTATTACGGCGAGGAGAAGCGTCTTGCCGCGGCCCTCGATGCGGCAGAGAAGACCGGCAGTTAAATGGAACTACGGAAGAGCTGATCCATGTTGACGCCTGAGATGATCCCTGTCGTGATCGCGCTTCTGGCAACCTTCTGCGCTACCGGCGTTGTCGTCGCGATATTCTATTCCTATATCGGCCGGCGGTCCGAGAGCCATAAGCGATTTGCAGCGATTGCTGCATCCGGAAACGTTCCCACGCGCTCTGCCAACCCCGACGATGCCAAGCGAAGGAAGGCCGTCGAGGCGACGCTTCGGGAGTTGGAAGAGAAGCAGAAGCTCAAGAAGACTTCCAAGCTGACTCTAAATGCCAGAATACGGCAGGCGGGGCTGAGTTGGAGCCCGAAAACCTATTACATCATCTGCATTGCCGTAGGAATCCTGACCTTCGGAATCTCATTCACCGTTTTCGGACTTGGATTGTTTACTTCGGTCGGCTTTGGCATCTCCGGTGGCATGCTGATTCCCAATTTCTATGTGAACGGCAAAAGAGCGAACCGCTTCAAAAGATTCTCCAATGAATTCCCGAACGCGGTCGATGTGATCGTTCGCGGTGTGAAGGCCGGCTTGCCTTTGGTCGACTGCCTTAGGATCATATCCCTTGAAGCCCAGGAACCCGTGAAAGCCGAGTTCCGCCTTCTCCTTGAAGACCAAACGCTTGGCGTGCCGATGGATCAGGCCGTACAGAAATTGCCCGAACGCATCCCTCTTCCAGAGGCAAGCTTCTTTGCGATCGTGATCGCCATGCAGACTAAGACGGGCGGTAGCCTCGCCGAAGCGCTCTCGAACCTGTCCAAGGTCCTCCGTGAGCGGAAAAAGATGAAGGCCAAGATCAAGGCTGTCAGCTCGGAGGCGAAGGCTTCCGCCGGTATCATTGGAAGCCTTCCCATCATTGTCGCTACCCTGATCTACTTCACTTCACCTGACTATATCAGCCTCCTCTTCAGCACGAGCACAGGGCATATGACCCTTGCCGCCTCCGGACTGTGGATGGGCATCGGCGTATTGGTGATGCGCAAGATGATCAATTTCGATTTCTGAGGACGCACGAACCCGATGTTGCTTCTCGCAAATACCGAACTATTGATCGCCTTATCCGCGGCCATTTCCGTAGCCGGCGCTATTCTGGTCGTATCCTGGCCTTACTTCGCTCGTGACCACCTCGGCACTCGCATGGCGCAGATGGCCAATGAACGTGAGCGGATCAGGATACGGGAGCGCACACGCCTAAATGCCAAGGCAAAGCCGCTTTCGCTCCGCAGCGAGCCGAAGAAACTCTACAAGGCCATCGTCGACAGGTTCGATCTGGCAAAGCAGCTTGAGGATGGCGAACTGGCGCAACGGCTGCGAATGGCCGGATACCGTGGTCAGGGACCGGTCATAACCTTCCTGGCCATGCGGGCAATTGCCCCCCTCGCCATGGTACTTCTGTCGACCCTCTATGTTTTCGTCATCCTGCGCCTCCAATATCCTCTCTTCATCAAGCTTGCGATCGTCGTTGCGGCTGCTTGGATCGGCTATTTCGGCCCTTTGATTTATGTGAAAAACAAGGTCACGAAACGTCAGAATGCGATCCGCCGATCCTGGCCAGATGCCCTCGACCTGCTTCTGATCTGCGTTGAATGCGGCATGGGCATCGAGAGCGCATTGCGCAAGGTTTCTGAAGAGATCGGCTCACAATGCGTGGAGCTGGCAGAGGAACTAAGCCTCACCACGGCTGAGCTCTCCTATCTGCAGGACCGCCGCAAAGCCTACGAAAATCTCGCCGACCGAACCGGTCTCGACGGAGTGAAAGCCGTCGTCACAAGCCTGATCCAGTCGGAAAAATACGGCACGCCGTTGGGCCAGTCCCTTCGAGTTCTCGCGCAGGAGAACCGCGATATGCGAATGTCGGAAGCCGAGAAGAAAGCGGCCGCGCTTCCGCCGAAGCTGACTGTCCCGATGATCCTTTTCTTCCTGCCGGTTCTCTTCGCAATCATCATTACACCGGCAATCATCCAGATCTCGAACCTCTAGTGAAACCAGGAACCATAGGCGATGTTTCCATCAAAGCGGTTTCTCTTGCCCTACCCTGTCATGCAGCTGAGAGAATTTCCATCTGGGCAATAATATTCCGCACCTTGCGTGACGCTTCGCAGACTCTGTCCAGCGAGATTGCCACATCCTCCCCGGTGACACATTCCCGTTCCAGTATCGTGCAAAGTTCGGCCAATTCGGAGAAGCCGAGCAAGGCAGCCTGTGACGTGATGGCATGAGCTGACTTCCCGATCCGCGCGCGATCCATTTCTACAAAGCATCCTTTGGCGAAGGTTTCTCGCAGTTCTTCATCCAATCGCATCAGCCATTGCCGAACACGCTCCGGACCGATCGTCTTCGTAAAATCCTCGAAGTGACTTTCCTTAAATGATATTCTGGGAGAAAGACGAGGCTCTTCAACCTCAGCTTCATCTTCGGGCAACCACTCGCCGAGCTTCCGAAACAAATCATCGCGCCGAACAGGCTTGCCGATATGGTCGTTGAAGCCCCTCCTCATGAAAGACCGGACCTGCTGGGGCAGGACATTGGCCGTCATTGCGGCAATGAAGACCTGGCTTGTCGGATGCTTCAGGGCACGAATTTCTTTGACTGCGGTAAGGCCGTCCATGCCTGGCATCTGAATGTCCATCAATACCAAGTCATAGTCTACCGCTTGAACGGCGGTGACCGCCTCGTCGCCGTTTGAAACCGCGTCGACCGTGTGGCCCACCGCTTCAAGAAGAACTTGCACGAGCTCACGATTGATCTCCACATCCTCGACTACGAGAATGCGGGAAGGACGCGCGACAGGAAGCGCTACGCCTCCTTCCAATTCGGATAGTGCCTGCGCCTCCGGCAATGTCAGCTCGATCCAGAAAGTCGAGCCTCTTCCCTGCTCGCTCTCCACACCGATCTGGCCGCCCATTAACTCAATGAGGCGCTTCGAAATGGCAAGGCCCAGACCTGTTCCACCGAATTCCCTGCGGATGGAAGGATCGCCTTGCGAGAACCTCTTGAAAAGCCGCTTATGCTGCTCGGGCGTGATGCCGATGCCGGTATCGACAACCGAGATACGAATGGTTTCACCGGCCTCTGAAGATCCGACATAGTGCACGAGCGTCGTGATGTTCCCTTCACGGGTGAACTTAACCGCATTATTCAGCAGGTTCAGGAGAACCTGACGAATACGGGCCTCGTCGCCCATAAGCAGGCGCGGAATGCGCGGGTCCCACTCGATCCGGATCGGGACATCCTTGTTGTCTGCCCCGCTGCTGACGATGGATACCGTATTGTCGACGAGTGCGACGAGCGAGAACGGCTCCGGCTGTAGATTGATCTGATCGGCCTCGATGCTCGAAAAATCCAGAATGTCGTTCGCGACCGTCAGCAATGCCGAGGCCGACACCTGGATCAGGTTAACGGATCGGCGCTGCTTCGCATTCAGCTTTTCGTCGAGAAGTTGTTCCGTGTATCCGATGATCCCGTTGAGAGGAGTGCGGATCTCATGACTCATCGAAGCGAGGAAGTTTGTCTTCGCAGTACTTGCGATATTGGCGCCGCTCAACGCCCTCTCCGCGACTTCCTTCGCGCCGATCAGCTGGTGCTCGCGATCCGCGACAGCCTGTGCCATTCGGTTGAACGCACGCTCGAGAATACGCACCTCACCTGAGCCTTTGTAGGGCGAGCGTATGCTGAAATCTCCACGCTCCAGGGCCTCCGCCGTCTTAACGAGGCTACGGAGCGGGCGCAGAATAAGCCCCTCCACGCCAAGCATCGCGAGCAACAGCGATCCGCTGACGATGACGATGACCAGGAACAGTCGGTAGCGCAGCGTCTGATCAATCGCCCCGATCACGGATGCCTGGTTGAGGCCAATGGCCAGAACCGCGTCAGTTCCTGGTAAAGGCCGGAAAACAAAGAGCCTTGGCTCTCCGGTCAGATCAGCGAGTTCCGCATTGCCATAAGGAGCCTCAAGAGCCCTGCGAATGACAGGCTCTCTCTGCAAGCTCGCCCCTACGAATCCCGTTCTGTCAGGATAATGGGCCACGAGGGTGCCATTGCGATCAACCACGAGCATCTTGGTGTCGAGTACCGGATCCAGCTCGAGCAGCGAGTGCCGTTCCAGAAGCGCAGGGGTCATGTCAAGAGAGACGACACCCAAGGGCCTCCCACTCTGCTGAACGGAAACGGCCGCTGTCATGCCAAGTTTACCGGTGAGCGCATCTACTCGGACGTCGCTCAGAGCAAATCCTTCGCTGTGGAGCAAACGGTCGAAGATTTCATGGCTACCCTGAGACCGTGGCTCATCCCCGACCTGCGAGCTGCATAATTCACGACCGGCCATATCCGAGACACGGAGAGCGCTCATCCAATGATGCATGGCGAGGTGCCGCTGCAGGTATTCACCACAGACACTTTTGTCTGCGTGCAGCTCAGGCGCGGCTGCGAGAAAGCTCAGCGTCGCCTTGGCTTCCTCAATAATGCGTTCCTGTCCCTCAACGGCAAAGGCGATGAGCATCTCAGCCCGTTCGCGCGTTGCCGTTGCGGCCAGCTTGCGCTCATTCTCAGCAAACTGCACCAGGGCAGCACTCAATGGCGCCAAGGTAGCAATGCCGATTAAGAAAAACCGCCAAAGCAAACTGTTGCGGTGCAAACGGCCAAGCCTTGCCCCCGCCCGCACGATCTTTGCGCCCTGCCCCCGCACCTTAGCCCCCTAGAGTCCGCCTAAACGCCGTTCAGAAGATTGCGTCTGCGGTTTGGGTAGGGACGTGCGCCGGCAACCGCGGCCGCCGCACGATTATTGACGCCGAAATATCGGAAAATCGCAGCCATATGGATCTTGACCGTTCCCTCGCCCAGCTTGAGTGCAATGGCGATCTCTTTGTTGGTTTTACCTTGCACGAGGAGGTCCAACACATCCTGCTGGCGTGGAGTGAGCGGGTTGATCGCCTCATGATGATCGGCCACAGGCTCCGGCTTCCCAACCACGGATGCCGAGGGCACCAAGGCGGAGTTCTCCGCCGAGATGGACGAAATATCGGCCAAGCAGGGCGGCACATAGATCCCCCCATCGAAGATCGTTTGAAGCGCTGCTCCGAGCTCGGTGATGCTCAAGCTTTTGAGCATGTATCCATGAACGCCGGCCTCCAATGCCAACAGGATGTTCTGCCGGGAGCTGGAAGCCGAAATTACGGCAACGCGGGTCTCAGGAAAACATTCTCTGACCGCTCTCAGGTTGGTGGGAGTGCGCATGCCGGGCATGGACAGGTCAAACAGGGCAACGCCAATGGCAGCATTGTCGCTTAGACGCTCCAGGGCTTCATCAAGCGATGCTGCTTCAATGATTTGGGAGAAGCCAAACTGACGATCCAAAATCGCGCCAACGGCCATCCGAAAATATGCATCATCGTCAGCAATCAAGCCGACGCGTGCAGCGCCCCCCATTTGAGCTCTCCTTTTCATGAGATACATCGCTGATCAGCGATATTAGGATAAAAAGTCAATTCTTAATAATTACACGTATCAACTTGCCGCACCTGCGCAACAATAATAAAATGAAATATCATTCACTGTAAATTCAAGTAAACATCCATGCATTTGGTTAAGCTTTCCTGGCAACATTCTCTCCAGAAACGCAGCCCCGCCCCTTCAAACAACGACAATGACAAAGATTCCCTTACGTCTTTTGCATCCGTTCAAAAATACAGGATTATTACGGACTCAGCCGCATCGAATTTTATTAAACGTAGCCTTATTTCAGAAGCAATGTTGCATAGTTAGGATCAATCATAATCTTGCATTTTTGCAAATCAAACATCAATAGACACAAGCGCAGACATCGCTGATATCTGCGTTTGCGCAAAAAACAAGATGCCGGCTCAGGTGAGCGTTCGGCCTGAGGGATTATCTCAACTCAGAGCAACCCACAGACCAAGACCGGTAATGGCTGCGCCGGACAAGCGCGCTAGGCGGACCTGAAGGAGCAGACTGAATCCAGCCGCCAAGCCTGAAATGTGGAGGATCAGGCTGCCAAGTGCAAAGCCGACGCAGTAGCTGAACGCCTCACTTCCAGCAGGCATCTCTGAGCCGTGGGCATAGCCATGAAACACGGCAAATACCCCCACCAACATCATGGCGGCGATCAAAGGCCAGGACCGACCCCACGCGATGACTGCCCCAAGGACGATGACGGAAGCCGCAACCCCGGTCTCGAAGTTCGGGATGACAATGCCTGTCATTCCAAGGACGCCGCCCATGAGCATCATGAGAATGAAGCTTGCAGGCACGGCCCAAACAGCCCTCCCCCCGAGCATGGCGGCGAACAGGCCGACGCTTACCATCGCCAGCACGTGATCAAGACCGCCGAATGGATGGGTGAAGCCTGAGGCAATGCCGCCCACCTCGTGCAAACCTGTATGCGCCAGAGCCGGTGTCGCGGATGCGATCGACAGCATCGCCAAAATCAATCGTGTCGTCGTCATGGACTGCCCCCTTGATTTACGCAGCCGCGGATAAGCCGCCGGCTTCCTCGATGAACTTTGCGATGGTACCGACGCCAACGCCGCTACGAATGTTGCTGAACACGTAAGGACGCTGCCCACGCATGCGCTTCGTGTCCTCTTCCATGATCGCAAGATCGGCGCCCACATAAGGAGCGAGATCGATCTTGTTGACGACGAGGAGATCCGAGCGTGTGATGCCCGGACCGCCCTTTCGCGGAATTTTTTCACCACCCGCCACATCGATCACGTAAATCGTCAGATCGGCGAGTTCGGGTGAAAAGGTCGCGGCGAGATTGTCTCCGCCGGATTCCACGAGCACGATATCGAGAGCGGGGAAGCGCTTGCGCATGGTTGCAATCGCGGCCAGGTTGATGGAGGCATCCTCACGGATCGCCGTGTGCGGGCAGCCACCTGTCTCCACGCCCATGATGCGCTCTTCAGGCAGCGCACCCGCGACGGAAAGAAGACGCGCATCTTCCTTGGTATAAATGTCGTTCGTGATGGCACAGATATCGTAACGCTCCCGGAAGGTCTTGCAGAGGGCCTCCATCAGAGCGGTCTTCCCTGAGCCGACCGGCCCGCCGATGCCGACGCGAAGGGGTCCCGTGTGAGAAATCATGATCGAAACAGCCTCGTATATTGGTTCTCATGATGAAAGGATCCAAGATCGGCGCGAAAGGTCGATCCGCCGATCTGATCCAGGGATTGATTCAATGCAGCCTGCGCGACGCTATGAACGGTGCCCGATAAGGCAGCACACACACGAATGCCTGATGTTTGCCCGATAGGCGCCAGCCGGATGGCAGCCGAGACGAGTGTCTGCACCAATCCGAACAGATACGCGGGCACGGTCGTTGCGAGCGGGACGTTATGAGCCGCAGCGGCCATGCCGATTGCGACCGGGAAAGCCACATCACCCTCCAGCGGCATAAGCCGGGGTGACGGCCATGCGGCGAGTGTTGCATCGAGGAAACTGCGTCCCTGCTGGCTGGTTTCGAGATAAAGCTCCGCAGATGGCGAAAGAGCCAGAGCAAGCTCGTTGATCTCTTCGAGCTCCGCCGCATGACCCGTCTCAACGGCGCGATAGGCATGGCTGAGCAGGATTGCATCGTTTCGCCCGAGACCAAGTGTCAGAAGGTCTTCCAGCCATGCAACCAGCGTGTCCTCATTGGTGACATCGCCTGCTTCCACGGCCCATTCGAGCGTATGGGAATAGGCATAGCAGCCAACGGGATAGGAAGGAGACAGCCACGCGAAGAGCGGCAAGATCGCCGTCGCCGTCGCCGTTCCGCCCCTAGAATGGCTACGAGCAAGATCATCCATGCCCGTGCCCGTGATGGTGGTGAGCACCATGCGAACCGTGCTCCTGGTGATAAGCCCCGCGAACAGGTCGAAAGGGACGCTCGACGAGTTCGACTTGAGCGCCCAAGCCACGCAACATGTCGACCAGTACGTGGTCGTAACCAATATAGATCGTGTCCTTTAAGATCTCCGCGGGCACGTGACGATTGCCGATGTGCCATGCCAGGGTCAGAAGCTCGAGAGGATCGCCCGCCTTGATCTCGACGAGCCTTTCAGAGGCCGCCCTCACCTCCACGAGCCAGCCGGAATCCAGCCGGATCGCGTCGCCATCCTCCAGAATGTCAGCCTTGTCGAGGTCCAGCAGGAAGGTCGTGCCGCCATCGGCGCTGAGAACGATGCGGCGGCGGTGCCGGTCTCCATGGTCAAGAGTGATCACATCGACGATGCGATCATGATCGACGGAAGCTCGGCGGATGATGGATGTTGCGCGGATCATGTCAGAACAGAAAGTAGCGTTGAGCCATGGGAAGAACCTTCGCCGGCTCGCAAACCAGCAGCTCACCGTCGGCTCGAACGTCATAGGTCTCGGGATCGACTTCGATATCGGGGGTCGCGTCGTTCAAGATCATATCCTTCTTGCCGATCCCGCCACGCACATTCTCGACTGCGACAAGCTGCTTCTGAACACCGAGCCTTGCGGCCAGTCCATTCTCCACGGCGGCCTTAGACACGAAGGTGAGCGAGGTTGCCGACAGGGCTCGGCCATAGGCACCGAACATCGGACGATAATGGACGGGCTGCGGCGTCGGGATCGATGCGTTCGGATCACCCATGAGCGCTGCGGCGATGCTGCCGCCCTTGATGACGAGATCGGGCTTTACCCCGAAGAAAGCCGGCGTCCAGACGACGAGATCCGCCAGCTTTCCGACCTCGACTGAGCCGACATGCCTGGATACGCCATGCGCGATGGCCGGGTTGATCGTGTACTTCGCAATATAGCGGCGAGCGCGAAGATTATCGTTGTCTCCCGTTTCCCCTGGCAGCGCCCCACGCTGAATCTTCATTTTGTGAGCCGTCTGCCAGGTTCGAATGATGACTTCGCCCACGCGCCCCATGGCCTGACTGTCGGATGACATCATCGAGAGAGCGCCGATGTCGTGGAGGATATCTTCCGCAGCGATGGTTTCCTTGCGGATACGGCTCTCGGCGAATGCCAGATCCTCCGGAATCGATGGCGAAAGGTGATGGCAGACCATGAGCATGTCGAGATGCTCATCGATGGTGTTAACCGTGTAGGGGCGGGTCGGATTGGTGGATGACGGCAACACGTTGGGCAGTCCGGCCACCTTGATGATATCCGGCGCGTGTCCACCGCCAGCGCCCTCCGTATGGAAAGCATGTATGGTCCGCCCCTTGAAGGCCGCAATCGTATCTTCCACAAAGCCCGATTCATTGAGCGTATCGGTGTGGATCATCACCTGAACGTCGTAAGCATCGGCAACCGACAGACAACAATCGATGGCGGCAGGGGTCGTTCCCCAATCCTCATGCAGCTTCAGAGCACAGGCACCGGCCTGGATCATTTCCTCGAGCGCACCCGGCTGCGATGCATTCCCCTTGCCTGTGAATGCGAGGTTCATCGGGAAGGCATCGGTAGCCTCGATCATGCGTGCGATATGCCAGGGGCCTGGCGTACAGGTTGTGGCGAATGTTCCCGTCGCAGGTCCCGTTCCGCCGCCGAGCATCGTCGTGATGCCGGACATGAGCGCTTCTTCGATCTGTTGCGGGCAAATAAAATGGATATGGGAATCGAACCCGCCAGCCGTGATGATCTTGCCCTCACCGGCAATGATCTCCGTTCCCGGCCCGATGATGATATCGACATTGGGCTGCACATCCGGATTTCCCGCTTTGCCGAGACTAGCAATTCTACCATCCTTGATACCGATATCGGCTTTCACGACTCCCCAGTGATCGAGGATCACGGCATTAGTGATCACCGTATCCACGGATCCGGCAGCGCGCGTGGTCTGAGCCTGCCCCATGCCATCGCGGATGACCTTTCCGCCACCGAATTTCACTTCCTCGCCATAGGTGGTGAAGTCCTTCTCCACCTCGATCTGAAGCGACGTATCCGCAAGGCGGATCCGGTCCCCTTTCGTGGGGCCGAACATGTCCGCATAAGCGGCGCGCGGGAGGGAAGCGGGCTTTCGTATATTCGACATCAGAGTGCTCCCATCACACTTTGGCGGAATCCGTAAACTTCGCGCTTGCCCAATAGCGGGATCAGCACGACCTCCCGCGTCGAGCCGGGCTCGAAACGCACCGCCGTACCGGGCGCGATGTCGAGACGCATCCCGCGCGCTTTCTCACGGTCGAACGACAGGGCAGAATTCGTTTCGTGGAAATGGTAATGGCTGCCCACCTGTATGGGGCGATCCCCTTTATTGGCGACGGTTAGAACAGTGCGCTCCGCACCCTCATTGAAAACAATCTCGCCATCGAGCGCCGTCACCTGGCCAGGAATATCCTTCGAAGCCGCGCCGCGGATGGGGTGATGCACCGTGACAAGCTTTGTACCATCCGGAAAGGTTGCTTCCACCTGGACGTCATGGATCATTTCCGCGACGCCTTCCATCACTTGATCGGCGCTTACCACATGCGCACCGGCTTCCATAAGCTCTGCGACGGAACGGCCGTCGCGCGCACCCTCCACAACTGTATCGGTGATGAGCGCGATGGCTTCGGGATGATTGAGCTTCACGCCGCGTTCGAGGCGCCGGCGCGCAACCATGGCGGCCATGGCGATGAGAAGCTTGTCTTTTTCACGGGGGGTAAGCTGCATGGTATGATCCTAGCTGAGCCAGACGCGAGGCAATGGCTCGCCACGAAATGCGAGAAGAAAGGAACAGGCAGACCGCCGCAAGGCCTCGATGGTCTCAGCGCAAAAGCGCACGGCAAGCATGCCATTCCACGCGCTCGCTGCAGCGTCGCATCGATCAGTGGTTGCCAACATCCCCCGCACGGTTTCGAGGCGTGCCTCGGCATCCGGTGCTACATGGATCAGAGTTGCGATAGCGCGCGCACCATTGCCGACGCTGGGCTTCTGCAGAAGATCGGCAATAGGCCCTGAAAGACGCAGCGTATCGGCATAGATGAGACGCCCGCCTCTCCGGATCCGCCAACGGTCCTCGAAAAATCCGCTAACGATCTGCTCATTGCGGGCCTCTCGTCCGAAGACGACCGCTTCGAAAAGAGTGAGCTTGGCATCATCGGCCATCTCGGCATCGAGCCGCCGAATGAGGCGCGCCTCGTTGAACAAAAGCGTTTCCTGCGGCAGCCAATCGATCCGGGCTCCTGCCTGGACATTTAGCTTGACCGCAAGTTCTGCGACGAGACCGTCAGACCTGTAGACCTTTTCCGCCGCCGGTGTCGCAACGGTGACCGACGCTTCGGAGCGCGCATCGATCTCGACAATGAAGTGATCGCCGCAAGCAATCCCTCCCGCCGTATTGACGAGTACTGCATCGAGATCCGCCCCTTCCCGGTTCGGCAGGCGTATCCGCATGGACCCGCTCTCTTCGATCCGCATGGGCCGCGTACGCCCCTCCAGCCCCATCGCAGTAAATGCGACACGGCCGATAGCGCGCTGGCGCTGTGGACCGGCAGAAGAAAGTGCTCCGTCAGATGGCAAGGCGTTGACGTACATTGTCTCCCTCAAGCGCCGCACGATCGCCATGCTGGACGATCTCGCCTCTCTCCATCACCACGAACCGATCAGTCAGTTCGCGAGCAAAATCGAAATATTGCTCGACCAGAAGAATGGCCATGTCCTTGCGATCGCGCAGATATGCAATCGCCCGACCGATATCCTTGATGATCGACGGTTGAATTCCCTCAGTCGGCTCATCCAGGACAAGAAGGCGTGGCCTTGTGACGAGCGCACGGCCGATTGCCAGTTGCTGCTGCTGCCCCCCAGAGAGATCTCCTCCTCTCCGCCCGAGCATGGATTTCAGCACCGGGAAGAGCTCGAATACCTCACCGGGGATGTTCTTCTCCCCCCGCTTGAGTGGCGCGAAGCCGGTCTCGAGGTTCTCCTTGACAGTGAGCAGCGGAAAGATCTCCCGGCCCTGCGGCACATAGGCAATACCGAGCGCCGCACGCTCGAAGGGCTTCATTCTGACGATATCCCGACCGTCAAAGCGGATTGCTCCAGCGGATATGGGCCTATGACCGGCTATCGCACGTAAGAGCGAAGTCTTGCCCACACCATTGCGCCCCAGCACACATGTCACCTCGCCGACAGGTGCTTCCATGGAGACCGCGCGCAGTGCTTGCGCAGCGCCATAATGCAATGAAAGATTATCGACATTCAGCATCGTCATCGGCCCAGATAAACTTCGACTACGCGCTCATTCGCGCTGACCGCATCGAGCGAGCCCTCGGCAAGAACCGAGCCTTCATGGAGGCATGTCACCTTCACAGCGAGATCGCGCACGAATGTCATGTCGTGCTCGACCACGACGACAGCTTTCGTCCTCGCGATGTCGCGCAGCAATTCAGCGGTATCCGCCGTTTCCTGATCGGTCATTCCGGCTGCTGGCTCATCGATGAGAAGAAGCTTCGGCTCCTGCGCCAGAAGCATGCCGATTTCGAGCCATTGCTTTTGTCCATGAGACAATTCTCCTGCCTTCCGGTAGCGGTGCGCCGTCAGGCGGACGCGCTCAAGCAAGGCATCGATCCGCTCCCGTTCTTTGCCCGTTCGTCTGGAGAACAAAGTCCCGAAGGGTTTTCGGTTATCCTTGATGGCAAGCAGCAGATTGTCCTCGACACTATGCATCTCGAACACCGTCGGTGTCTGAAACTTACGACCGATCCCAAGCTCGGCAATCTCCGCTTCATCGAGACACGTCAGATCGTGAGACCCTTCGAACAAGGCCACGCCCTCATTGGGCCGCGTCTTTCCGGTAATCACATCCATCATCGTCGTCTTACCGGCACCATTGGGCCCGATGATGGCGCGCATCTCGGCGTGATCGATGGCGAGAGACAAGGCGTTCAGAGCGCGAAAACCATCGAAGGAGACGGTGACATTGTCGAGATAGAGAAGAGCCGGCGTGACGGGTGCGCTCATATTCTACTCCGCCGCCTGCGTGATCGTCTCAGTTGGCTGCACCGGTCTGGGTTTTAGCCTTAGCTTTTCCCAGAGGCCCTGCCCTGCTCCAAGCAGACCACGCGGCATGAATAGTGTGACAAAAACGAACAGACCGCCGAGCGCGAAAAGCCAGAATTCCGGCAGTGCACCCGTAAACCAGGTCTTGCCCGCATTGACGACGATAGCGCCAAGAATGGCGCCTGCGAGCGTTCCACGGCCACCGACGGCAACCCAGATTACCAATTCGATGGAATTGGCTGGAGCGAACTCGCTTGGATTGATGATTCCGACCTGCGGGACGTAAAGGGCACCGGCGATACCTGCCAACATGGCAGACAGAGTGAACACCGCCAGTTTATAGTGCTCCACGCGATAACCAAGAAATCGTGTCCGACTTTCCGCATCGCGTACGGCAACGAGCACTTTGCCGAATTTCGAGCTGACCGCCCAGCGGCACAAGAGGTAACCGAGAATCAAGGCAATGACCGAGAGGATGAAGAGTACGATGCGGGTCGAGGCTGCTTGAAGCGGAAAGCCGAGAATGTCCTTGAAATCCGTCAAGCCATTGTTTCCGCCGAAGCCCATGTCATTCCGGAAGAAGGCCAGCATGAGCGCGAAAGTCATGGCCTGGGTGATGATGGATAAATAGACCCCTGTGACACGAGAGCGGAAGGCGAACCACCCGAACACGAATGCCAGCAACCCGGGAACGGCCAGGACCATCAGTGCCGCGAAGGGAAACCAGTCGAAGCCATGCCAGAACCAGGGGAGTTCCTTCCAATTCAGGAAGACCATGAAATCCGGCAGCTCAGGATGTGAGTAGACGCCTCTCGGGCCGATCTGGCGCATGAGGTACATGCCCATGGCATATCCGCCGAGAGCAAAGAATGCCCCGTGACCCAAAGAGAGAATGCCGCAGAAACCCCAGATCAGATCGACGGAGAGGGCCAACAGCGCAAAGCAAATATACTTGCCCAGTAGCGGCACCATGTAGTCAGGCACATGGAACGGCGAACTTGGAGGCACGATGCCGTTGAGAATAGGAACGAGAATGGCTGCCGCCCCAAGGAGGGTGAGGACAACGATGCTCTGCCGATCAAGCACGGACTTCGTGTTCATGCTTCAACCGCCCTTCCCCTCAACGCGAACAGACCGCGTGGACGTCGTTGGATGAAAAGGATGATGGCCACGAGCAGGGTAATCTTACCCAGCACGGCTCCGGCAAATGGCTCAAGAAGCTTGTTCGCGATGCCGAGCATCATTGCCCCGACGAGGGTCCCCCAGAGATTGCCCACGCCACCGAACACGACGACCATGAAGCTGTCGATGATATAACCCTGACCGAGATTGGGACTCACATTGTCGATCTGCGAAAGCGCGACACCGGCAATGCCGGCCACGCCCGATCCTAGACCGAATGCCAGTGCATCGATGCGGTTGGTGCGGATGCCGATGGAACCCGCCATGCGCCTGTTCTGCGTGACGGCACGGACATAAAGCCCCAGCGACGTATATCGCATGACAAGCAACAGGATCGCGAAGACCACGAAGGCGAAGACGACGATCGCGATGCGATTGTATGTCAGGCTCAAACCGCCCAGCTCAAGCGCCCCGCTCATCCAGGCTGGCGTGCCGACCTCGCGATTGGTGGGGCCGAAAATGGTGCGCACTCCCTGCTGGAGCATGAGCGACAACCCCCATGTCGCCAAGAGCGTTTCGAGGGGGCGGCCGTAGAGGAACCGGATGACGGTGCGCTCGATGAGGATGCCGACCGATCCTGCGATCAGAAACGCAAGCGGCACCGCGATGAACAGCGATACTCCGAACAGATTTGGTGCGTTGACGCGAATGATCTCCTGCACCACGAAGGTGGTGTAGGCTCCAATCATGACCATTTCACCATGGGCCATGTTGATGACGCCCATGGTTCCGAAGGTGATCGCCAAGCCGATAGCGGCGAGCAGGAGAACGGAGCCCAGGGAAACGCCGTACCAGACATTTTGAAGCCCGCCCCAAAAGGCAAGCTGCGTTCGAATGTCTTCCGCAGCATTACCTGCCGCTTTCGCCACCATAGCTGGCGTACCCATAGGGAGATTGGAAAGAACGGCGAGCGCATCCTGGTTGCCTTGCGCGCGCAACGTTGCAACAGCGGAAACTTTCTCTGCTTCAGAGGCGTCGGATCTATTGAGAACGATGGCCGCACGAGCACTTTCAAGCGCAGCACGAATCTTCGCATCACGTTCTTGGATAATGGCCGACTCAAGCGCGGGCAGCGCCGCAGCGTCCCGCGAGCGGAAGACGGCTCGAGCGGCGCTAAGCCGGGTTCCGGCATCGGCACTCAGCAAGGTCAGGCTGCCGAGTGCGGCTTCGATGGCTCGGCGAACGCGGTTGTTGATACGGACGGCCTTCAGATTGTCGGCAGAGGCGGTTTGCCCGGTCGCGGCATCAATGAGATTACCTGAAGCATCCTTGATATAGACTTTGCCGGTGCCGACCATGAGCCTGCCATCGCGCAATGCCTCGACAAGAGGCAAGGCCAGCGCATGCCCGCTGACAGCAATGGCGGCGAGCCCTTCATCGGTATCGGAGTAATTGTCTGTGGCGAACTTAGGCAACGCAACTTCATAGGGACCGGCGACTGCGCCCGATACCATGACAATCAGCAGAAGAAAGGCCCGCAGGATATTGCGCAAGCTGCTCATGAGAGACACTTCTGACGGAGAGACGATGGGAGCGGCCGGGTGGCCGCTCCTGTCGTGGTGAACGATCAGGCGCCGCACTTCTTGGTGACGGTATTGTAGTTACCGCATTTCAGCGTCTTCCAATCGGCGATCATATCCTTCGAACCGTCCAGGTACTTCGACCATGCATCGCCAGGAACGAGAGCGTCGGTTTGCGAGACAGTCTCGAACTGACCATCCTCTTTGATCTCACCGATCAGAACCGGCTTCGTGATATGGTGGTTCGGAAGCATCTCCGAGACACCACCCGTCAGGTTCGGGACCTGCACGCCGACGATCGCATCGATGACCTTGTCAGGGTCGGTGGTGCCGGCTTTCTCGACGGCCTTGACCCACATGTTGAAGCCGATCACGTAAGCTTCCATCGGATCGTTGGTGACGCGCTTGTCGTTCTTCGTGAAGGCCTTCCATTTTTCGATGAAGGCCTTGTTCTCGGGGTTGTCGATCGACTGGAAGTAATTCCACGCGGCGAGATGGCCGACGAGCGGCTTCGTGTCGACGCCGGCGAGTTCCTCTTCACCCACGGAGAATGCCACGACCGGGATATCGGTGGCCTTGACGCCTTGATTGGCGAGTTCCTTGTAGAACGGCACGTTCGCGTCGCCGTTGATGGTGGATACCACGGCCGTCTTCTTGCCGGACGAGCCGAACTTCTTGATATCGGCGACGATCGTCTGCCAATCGGAATGACCGAACGGCGTGTAGCTGATCATGATGTCCTCGGACTTCACACCCTTGGACTTGAGATAAGCTTCGAGGATCTTGTTGGTCGTGCGGGGATAGACATAATCGGTTCCGGCGAGAACCCAGCGTTCGACTTTCTCTTCCTTGGCAAGATAATCAACAGCGGGAATTGCTTGCTGGTTCGGGGCTGCGCCGGTGTAAAATACGTTTCGCTCGCTCTCCTCGCCCTCGTATTGAACCGGGTAGAAGAGGATGCTGTTCAGTTCCTTGAAGACCGGCAGGACCGACTTGCGCGACACGGAGGTCCAGCAACCGAAAACGGCAGCCACCTTGTCCTGACTGATCAGCTGGCGCGCCTTCTCGGCGAAAAGAGGCCAATCGGAAGCAGGATCGACGACAACGGCTTCGAGCTTCTTGCCCAGAAGACCACCCTTTTTGTTCTGCTCCTCAATGAGCATCAGCATAACGTCCTTCAGCGTGGTCTCGCTGATCGCCATGGTGCCCGACAAGGAATGCAGAACGCCAACCTTGATCGTCTCCTGAGCCTGGGCAGTCGCAGCCATCGTGCCCGAAACCAGCGCCGCCGAAGCGAGTGCAATCAGGCCTCTCCGCGTGAAATTCAACATCGTATGGTCCTTCTCCCTCAACTGCCCCGGTTCCAGGCGCAGCATCGGCTTCTAGGCAAGAACCATGCCAATGATGATGTCAGATACGCTTCCCGCTTTGCACTTCCTCGAAACCCTACCTTGACGGTGCTTGCTTGGGCACCTTGGGCGAAAATGAAGCACGGGCACAGGAATGAGGCAGCAGAAAAGGTTTCTGCCACTTCAACCGGAATAAGTATTCATCAGTCGATGCTTAAGCGTAAGCAGCCGTCTCGCAGGCGCGCTCGTAAACCTCTTTATATTTGGAGGCGGAGCGTTCCCATCCGTGGGGGCGCTTCATCGCTGCGCGTCGCATGGCCGTCAGGCGGGGGCGGGAGCGGAAGGTATCCAGGCCGCGTTTGATCGCATCCATGAACCGATGAACGCAGGGCTCCCCGAACAGGAAACCATCGACCCCATCCTCGATCGTGTCCGCAAGTCCGCCCGTCTTGTGGGCAATCGGCAATGAGCCGAAGCGCTGTGCATACATCTGACTCAGCCCGCATGGCTCGAAGCGTGATGGCATGAGAAGGAAATCGCTGCCTGCATACATGCGGCGGGCAGAACCCTCATCATATCCTATTTTCACGCCGACTGAACCCGGGTGACGATGAGCGAGGCTCTGCAAGGCATGCTCGAACCGGGGCTCGCCTTGGCCGATCACGGCAATCTGCCCGCCCTGCGAGACGATGGTTTCCGCTGCTGAAATAGCGAGATCGACACCCTTTTGATGCACGAGCCGCGAGACGACCGCAAAAAGCGGCCCACTCGACAAGGCCAAGCCGAATTTCTTGCGTACATCATTCGCATTTGCACGCTTGCCTCGGAAATTCTCGGCGCAGAAGCGGCTGACGAGATAGGGGTCACGGCTAGGATCCCAGCTTGCATCGATACCGTTGATGATGCCGTCGAGCCGGCCCTGCTCGGCTTGCGCTCTCAGCAAGCCATCGAGACCGCAGCCGAACTCGGGACGCGTGATTTCATCAGCGTAGGTGGAGCTGACGGTTGTAATGTGAGAGGCATAGAAGATTCCTGCCTTCAGGAACGACAACTTGCCATAGAATTCAACACCGTTGATGTGAAACGCGGCATCGGGGATTCCGAGGTGCGACAAGCGGCTCCTCTCGAAAAGCCCTTGATAGGCCAGATTGTGAATCGTCAGGATCGTCGGGATGTGCTGCCCGCGCCATTCGAGATAAGCAGCGGCGAGTCCCGAAGGCCAGTCATTGAGATGGAGAAGGTCCGCGCGCCAAAGCGGATCGCCGTGACCGCAGGCGATATCTGCCGCCGCGAGCCCAAGCCGTGCGAAACGGATGTCGTTATCGCTCCAGTCGGCTCCGAAGGTGTCAACGTATGGCGATCCATCCCTTTCATAGAGCTCGGGGCAGAGAAGCACATAAACCGTGAGGCCATCTTTCGTCTTGCCGCGGCCAAGACCACAGGCGGGAATTCCGAAGGCCGCAGGCAGATGCGCAATCTGCTCAATCTCGCCTATCTGCGATAGAACCTGCGGGTAGCCGGGAATAAGGATGCGCACGTCGTAATGCGACCGCAGCGCCCGGGGCAATGCGGCAGAGACCTCGCCAAGACCGCCAGCCTTGATGTAGTCGGCGATCTCCGACGTCACAAAAAGAATGGATTGCCGGCGACTAATTGAAATGGAAGTCTGAAAATTGTTTTGCAGATCGGCACACGTCGACGTCTCGAAAGCCGCGCCCGCTTTCGGTGAGTAGGTATCCAGCATGTCATCACGAGGGCGCGTTCCCCATTGACCGCCCGCGCCCAAAGCAGGTCGCGGTCATAACGCAGTGCAGCAAGGAATGTTCCGAACCAATTTTGAATTATTTCCGGGTACCCCGCACGTGGGCATGTTCAAACGGTCAAGCGCATTGAAGATGCTTGTGAAAATCCGCTTTGCGTTTTCCATCGCACCACACGGGAAGGCGCTTCCATCAAGCTCGGCTTTATTTTTTCACAGATAGCGGAACCTTGTACGGCAAAGCTCGTTCGCATCTGCCCTCCCTCAATTCCGGAGTTTTCATGCGGCGATTTCATCCCATGCCTTTTGGAGCGGAAATGACATCTGACGGCATTCGCTTCGCTTTATGGGCACCGAGCGCCGAGCAGGTTCATCTCGTCGTTGACGATACGGAGTTACCAATGACAGCCGAGGGGAGCGGCTGGCACCACTTGTTGTCGAAGGATGCACATGCCGGGATGCGTTACGGCTTCAAGATAGACGGAAAACTTGTAGTTCCCGATCCGGCTTCGCGGTTCCAGCCGAATGACGTGCATGGACGAAGCCAAGTCGTTGATCCGCAATCCTATACGTGGTCGCAAGCCAGCTGGACAGGACGGCCTTGGGAAGAGACCGTTCTCTATGAACTGCATGTGGGCACGGCGACCCAGGAGGGAACCTATGCTGCCCTGATGAGCAAGCTTGAGGGTTTGAGGGATCTCGGGGTTACGGCTATCGAGCTCATGCCGATTGCGGAATTTCCGGGAGAGCGCAACTGGGGTTACGATGGCGTGCTTCCCTATGCGCCGGATGCCGCCTATGGCAACCCTGACGACCTGAAGCGACTTATCGACCGCGCTCATCAGTTGGGGCTGATGGTGTTTCTCGACGTGGTCTACAATCACTTTGGCCCGTCGGGAAACTACCTTCACGCCTATGCCAAGGAATTCTTCACGGACAGGCATCCCACCCCTTGGGGTGCCGGCATCAATGTCGATGGTGAAGACAGCCGGAACGTCCGGGACTTCTTCATCCATAATGCCCTATACTGGTTGGAGGAATATCAGTTAGACGGACTTCGCTTCGACGCGGTCCATGCCATAGTCGACGACAGCAAGCCACATTTTCTCGAAGAGCTGGCAACGCGCATCCGCAAGGCGTTCCCGGAGCGGCACGTCCATCTCGTTCTGGAAAATGAAGCCAATCAGGCCCGCTGGCTGGAGCGGCAGGGCAACGGGAGCCCACATTTGCACACGGCACAATGGGCCGACGATATTCATAATGCCTGGCACGCCCTGCTGACCGGCGAGAGCGAAGGATATTACCACGATTACGCGGATTCTCCGCTGCGCCACCTCGGCCGTGCTCTGGCGGAAGGGTTTGCGTATCAAGGTGATCCATCGCCTCACCAACAAGGGAAGATGCGCGGGGAGCCTTCCGCGCATCTCCCGCCCAGCGCATTCGTGTCGTTCCTCCAGAACCACGATCAGGTCGGCAACCGCGCTTTTGGTGAGAGACTTTCTCATCTCATTCCTGCGGAGCGCCTTGAACTGGCTCAGGCCATCTTTCTCCTCTCCCCTCAGATCCCCATGCTGTTCATGGGAGAGGAATGGGCGGCATCGTCACCGTTTCAGTTTTTCGTAGATTTCGAAAGCGAGCCGGATCTTGCGAAGGCCGTACGCGATGGGCGGCGGGGAGAATTCAAGCACTTCAAAGCCTTCTCGGATCCGGAAATGGCGCAACGCATCCCAGACCCGACTCTTCGAACGACCTTCGAGAGATCGAAGATCGACTGGACCGAAGCCGAGCGCCCACCGCATCGGGACATTCTTGAGCGCACCCGGTTGCTGCTCGAGATACGCCAAAAGGAAATCGTCCCTCTCTTGAAGGGCAGCTACAATGGTTCATCCTATTGCGTGACATCGAACAGCCTTCTCGATGTTACCTGGCGCTTCAGCAATGGGTCTCTCAGGCTTACTGCCAGTTTCGGCAGCGATCCCATCAATGAAACCCTAAAACCTGAATCACGCCTCTTGTGGTCAAGCAGAACGGTTTCATCCGCCGATGGAAACATTCAACTGCAACCGTGGACCGGCATTCTGTTGAAAGAAACTCTTTGATGACGAACCGCGATGCTCTTCTGGAGCGCCTGGCTGAACTTATCGGCATCTCTTCCAAATATAGGGACGCCTTCGAGCGGGAAGTCGAGACGACACCGGATACCCGTGACGCCATCATGGAGGCGCTTGGACTGAATATCGGTTCTGACGCTGAAATTCAGGCGAGCGTGGACCGGTTGAAGCGGCTGCGCTCCGGCTTGCTGCCGGCGGTAGTCGTTGTAAGCGCTGCTGGCCCCGGGCAGATCACACTTCGCAATCCATCTTCACAGAACGATTGGGCTCTTACAGAAGAGAACGGAACCGTTCATAAAGGCTCGGTTGCGAAGGGTGCGCGGACTATTGACCTTCCAACCCTGCCTGTGGGCTATCATCACCTTCAGCTGGGTGAATTCAACGCGAGCGTGATTGCCGCACCCGACCAGTGTTGGCAACCGGACGCACTTGAGGGAAACGCTCGTCTATGGGGTGCGGCCGCGCAGGTCTATTCCCTTCGCTCCGACAATGATCTCGGCATCGGCGACTATACCGATGTCGCCATGGCAGCGGAGGGGGTTGGCGAACTCGGCGGCTCCTTTCTAGGTTTGAGCCCTGTTCACGCGCTCTTTGCCGCCGACCGTTCCAAGATCTCTCCCTATTCGCCGTCCTCACGCCTGTTTCTCGAGTCGATCTATATCGATCCGCGAAATGTGGAAGGTTTCGCTGAAAGCGGTGCGCAGGAAATCCTCGACAGCGAGGACATGCAGGAGCGCGTGTCCGCTCTGCAAAATGCATCCCTCATTGATTATGCCGAAGTCTGGGCCATCAAGCGTCCTCTGCTCGATGCGTTGTGGCATCATTTCCAGCGCTCCAGCAATCACGAAGCCTTCGATGCATTCAGGAAAGGTGGCGGCAGCGCTCTGGAGGCTCACGCCACGTTTGAGACCTTGTCCGAACATTTCCGCGAGCAAGGTATTCATTGGATTGGCCAATGGCCTGAACCTTATCGTTCGGTGCATTCCGATGAGGTTCGACAGTTTCGCATTTCCCATGCAGATCGCATTTCATTTCATGCATGGCTCCAATGGCAAGCGGACAGGCAGCTCGCTCAAGCAGCTGAGCGGGGACGTGATGCAGGCTTGAGCATCGGCCTTTACCGCGATCTCGCTGTTGGCGCGGACGGCGGTGGATCGGAAATCTGGGCAACACCTGAGAGATTTTCACCTGGCCTTGCCGTCGGCGCACCGCCGGATCCGTTGGGTCCGCAGGGACAGAATTGGGGATTGCCGCCGTTCAATCCATTGACCCTCGAGGAGCAAGGTCTCGCGGCCTTCCGCGATCTGGTGGCATCCAATATGCGCCATGCCGGCGCGATCCGCATCGACCACGCTTTCCAGCTTCAGCGCCTGTTCCTCATTCCCTCGGGCGCGCCCGCCTCTCAGGGCGCCTATGTGGATTACCCATTCGAAGCGATGCTGGCGGTGCTGCGCGTGGAGAGCCATCGCGCCCGCTGCCTAGTGATCGCCGAAGATCTCGGCACGGCTCCCACGGGCTTTTCCGATGCCATCATGAAGTCAGGCATGCTGAGCTACCGGGTTCTTCCGTTCGAGCGTGAGGAGGCGGCCTTCAATAGGCCCGACGAGTATCCCCGCTCCGCGATGGCCGTGATCACGACGCATGACCTTCCCACCTTCATCGGATGGTGGCGCGGTCTCGATATCGATCTGCGGCAGACGCTTGCCGTGTTCGACCCTGCAAATGCCGGACGCGAGCGGTCATCTCGGGAGAGCGACAAAAGGGAATTCGCAAAAGCCCTGGCAAAGCAAGACTTGCTCACCTCACCGGATGTGCCGCACGAACCTCCTTTGGAGGCTGCTGTGCGTTATCTCGCCCGCACGTCCTGCGCCTTGACCGCTCTGCAGATCGAGGACGCATCCGGCGAATTGAACCAACCAAACATGCCGGGCATGGATGCGAGCCTTCCCAACTGGCGCAGACGTCTTTCGAACACGCTTGAATCCATCATGGCTCCCAATGCTCTCTTGCCCCGCTTGTCCGTGGCCCTGGCCGAGGAAGGGCGCAATGCCCTGAAGCGTCGAAACATCCTCGCCGCCCCGCCTCCGCGCGCAACCTATCGTCTTCAATTCCATAAGGACTTCACCTTCCACGATGCGGCGACCATCGTGCCGTATCTGGCGCAGCTGGGCATCAGTCATGTCTATGCATCGCCCATACAAGCGGCAAGCCCGGGCTCAACGCATGGCTATGACATTGTCGATCACTCAGCCATCAATCCGGAACTTGGCGGCGAGGAAGGCTTCAGACATTTCTCGGATGTGCTGAAAGCGCATGGATTGAAGCTTCTTCTCGACATCGTCCCCAACCATATGGGCATTGGTGGGCAAACCAATTCCTGGTGGCTGTCCGTGCTGGAATGGGGGCGTCGTTCGCCCCATGCCGACGCCTTCGACATCGATTGGAGACGGCCCGGCGTCAGCGGCAAGATCATCGTCCCGTTCCTGGGATCTCGCTATGGAGAGGCGTTGGAGAAGGGCGAATTGCAATTGAGGTTTGATGAGAATGAAGGAAGTTTCAGCGTGTGGCATTGGGAGCATCGCTTCCCGGTTTGCCCTCTCACCTACCCGCTCATTCTCGATCAAGGCCTGGGGTCTATCCTTGATCCATCCGCGACAAGCGAGCTGAGGACCATCACCGAGCAGTTTCGCAGTTTAGATAGAGAGAGCGGCACAGGCATTGTGCAAACGGCAGATCAGTTGAAAAAGTCTCTTGCCGAAGCCTATGCTCGACCCGACATCCAGAACGCCATCGTCAGCTCCATGGGGGCGATCAATGGCACTGTTGAAATTCTTGAAAGCTTTGACAAGCTGCATCGTCTTCTCGAAGTCCAGGCCTACCGTCTCGCCTATTGGAGAGTCGCCTCAAGCGACATCAATTATCGCCGCTTCTTCGACATCAACAATCTCGCCGGCATACGTGTCGAGAGCCCAGAAGTTTTCGAGCGCACCCATGAACTCATCTTGCGTCTCGTCAAAGAGGACAGGATCCACGGCCTTCGTATCGATCACATCGACGGTCTCGCAGATCCCGAAGGCTATTCACGGGCATTGCAAGCCGAAGTTGGTCCCGGTTTTTATGTCGTGGTGGAGAAGATTCTGGAGCCGGGCGAGGCTCTGCGTCCATGGCCGGTTGCCGGAACGAGCGGATATGATGCCCTCAACCTGATCGATGGTGTTCTGGTCCATGCCGATACAAGCGCTGCCATGGACAGGATCTATCGGGAAACAGCTGGCATTGAAGGTTCCTATGAGGGGATGTTAAGGGAAGCGAAGCTTCAAATCACGCAGGGCAGTTTCGCAAGCGAGCTTGAGGTTCTTGTCTCCGATATCAAGGCCATTGCCGATGCCAACCGCTCAACGCGAGATCATACAGCCTTCGCGCTTCGACAGGCACTCGTCGAGATTATCGCCTCATTCCCGGTTTACCGCACATATCTCGGCAACGATGAACCTTCGCCTGAAGACGTGAAGTTACTGGAAGAGACTATCAGTGCCGCCAAGCATGGAAGCATTCTTCCCGATCAAGTGTTTCACAAGTTCATCGCAGATGCACTTCTGGGCCACTTGAAAGAGACGAGCGCCGAAGACCTCTCCCGTTTCCGGCGCCGATTCCAGCAACTCACCGGACCTGTCATGGCCAAGAGCCTGGAAGATACTCTCTTCTATCGCTATGGGCGCCTGATCGCTCTGAACGAGGTCGGTGGCGACCCTGGGCATTTCGGAATATCTCCGGAGGATTTCCACAAGGCCAACATCGTGCGGAAGGCAAGCTGGCCGCATGCCATGATCACCACTGCAACCCACGACACGAAGCGCGGCGAGGACGCGCGCGCGAGACTTCTTGCGCTTTCCGAAATCCCTGACGAGTGGGAAACGGCGCTCGAACAATGGCGCAAGCTGATTTCACCCCATCTCTCCGAGATCGACGGCCTGCCAAGTCCGGACGCGAACGATCAGGTCATTCTGCTTCAGGCTCTCCTCGGCGCATGGCCTCTCGATCTTCTGGAGAAGGACGATGCGAAGCAGCTCGCCTCGTTCAAGGAGCGCATGGAGGGCTATGTCATCAAGGCGTTGCGGGAGGCCAAGCGGCATACGAGTTGGGTCGATCCGCGTGAGGAATATGAATATGCGACCTTGGCCATGCTCCGCGCCGTGCTCGAGCCGAAAAGCGGCATTCTTGATCGCCTGAGGCCCTTGGCGCAGCGACTGTCCGTTCTCGGCATGCTCAATGGCCTCAGCCGGACTGTGCTGAAAATGACCCTGCCAGGTGTCCCCGACATCTATCAAGGAACCGAGTTCTGGGACTTCTCGCTGGTGGACCCTGACAATCGCAGGCCCGTCGATTATGGCGCCCGCGCCCACGCTATCACCACCTCAGGATCGCACGATCAGCTTCTTGCCCATTGGCAGGATGGCCGGATCAAGCAGTACATGCTCGCGAAACTGCTCCAGGATCGCGAGCAGGCCCCCAAGCTCTACAGTGATGGAAATTACCGACCGCTCGAAGTTCAGGGCAGCCTGTCCGATCACCTTCTTGCCTATGTGAGGCACGAAGGACATGAGCGGATTGCCGTCATCGTCCCACGTCTCTGGGCCTCGCTTGTGGCTGGCACCAGCATGGACGTAGACTCGAAGGTCTGGAGCGGCACGAGCATCGTTCTGCCTCATGGACGCTGGATGAATGTGATAACAGGCAGCGCTGTGAATATCACAAGCGAAGCCCAGGTTGCCGACATTTTGGCAGGCTTCCCCTTTGCGGTCCTGCGATCATCGAACGGCAGCCTGGAGAAAAGCCACTAAATCTCGCCCTCGGGCAGGTGGGTCCTTCTGGTCACGGATCGCGCCCGCCCCATAATAAATTCCTCTCATGGAGCAAGAACGTAGCCGGGCCTGCGGCCCATGACTGCAAACAGATCGCAAGGGGATGCCTGAATGGCTCAGCGCAGGGGTGCATCGCAGAGCGCAAAGGCGCGCTCAGCGGAGCCGCATTCAGTTTCGGACATAATCGCCTCCGGCGACCCCTTCTCGGTCCTCGGTCCTCATGAAGTGTCGCCCGGACACTGGGAAATTCGCGCCATCCTTCCAGGGGCGGAGAGTGCGGCCGTCGTCGGCCGCGATGGCGAGACAGTTCTCACTGCCATGGGGAAACGGCATCCCGAAGGGTATTTCGTCGGCACATTCCATGGTGCGGAGCGGCCCGATTACAGATTGCGGGTCGAGTTGCCGAGCGGCGTTGAAATCCGCCACGACCCTTACAGCTTCGGGACCTTTCTCTCCCATGACGATCTCATGCGCCTGCAGGACCCCGCTTCCGATGCGGTTTACACGAAGCTCGGCGCTCATCATCTCGATCTTGGCGGCATCCAGGGATACCTGTTCGCCATCTGGGCGCCCAATGCCCGACGCATCAGCATCGTCGGCGACTTCAACGGATGGGACGGGCGGTACCACCCCATGCGGCGGCGGCACGATGCGGGCGTTTGGGAGCTCTTCATTCCCGATGTGACAGCCGGGCAGCGCTACAAATTCGAGATCGTCGGACTTAACGGCAATCTCCTCGCCCTCAAGGCCGATCCAATCGCCTTCACGGCTGAGCATCCGCCCGCAACGGCCTCGATCGTCAAGGGCGCGCCCGATTTCGAGTGGCGCGACGAAGAATGGATGAAGGCGCGGGCCGCGCAAAACCATCGCAAGGCCCCGATGTCGATCTACGAGTGCCACCTCGCCTCCTGGGCGCGCGTGCCGGAGGACGGCAACCGCTATCTCTCCTATCGCGAGCTGGCTGTCAGGCTCATTCCCTATGTGAAGAATTTAGGTTTCACCCATATCGAGCTGTTGCCGATCACGGAATATCCGTTCGACGGGTCATGGGGTTATCAGCCGATCTCGCTCTATGCACCGACGAGCCGCTTCGGCGGGCCGGAAGATTTCGCGGCCTTCGTCGAGGCGGCCCATGCGGCCGGCATCGGCATCATTCTCGATTGGGTGCCAGCGCATTTCCCCAATGATCCTCACGGCCTGAGCTATCTCGATGGCACGCATCTCTATGAGCATGCCGATCCGCGCCTCGGCTTTCACCAGGATTGGGGCACATATATCTACAATTACGAGAGGCAGGAGGTCGCCACCTTCCTGGTCGCCAATGCGCGGTTCTGGCTGGAGCGCTACCATCTCGACGGCCTGCGCGTCGATGCAGTGGCCTCGATGCTCTATCTCGATTATTCGCGAAAACCGGACGAGTGGATTCCCAACCGCTACGGCGGCAACGAGAACCTGGGCGCCATCGACTTCCTGCGCCACATGAACGAAGTGGCCTATGCCACAGCGCCTGGCGCGGTGACCATTGCGGAGGAATCCACCGCATGGCCCGGCGTGTCGCACCCGACCTATACCGGCGGCCTTGGCTTCGGCTTCAAGTGGAACATGGGGTGGATGCACGACACCCTTCGCTACATCAGCAGGGACCCGGTTTTCCGCCGCCACCACCACCACGACCTGACGTTCGGCCTGCTCTACGCTTTCTCCGAAAACTTCATCCTGCCGCTCAGCCATGACGAGGTCGTCCACGGCAAGGGCTCGCTCATCCGCAAGATGCCGGGCGATCAATGGCAGCGTTTCGCGAACCTGCGCGCCTATTACGGTTTCATGTGGGGGCATCCCGGCAAGAAGCTTCTGTTCATGGGCGGCGAGTTCGCGCAGGAGCAGGAATGGAATCATGATTACAGCCTCGACTGGCACCTACTGGAAGACCCTTTCCATCGGGGAGTGCAATCACTCATCCGCGATCTCAACGAGGCCTATCGCTCGATCCCGGCTCTTCATGAGCGGGATTGCGAGTCGAAGGGATTCGAATGGGTCGTGTCCGATGACCGTGACAACAGCGTGATCGCATGGGCGCGTCGGGGCGATGCCGAGGATTCCATCGCCATCGTGGTGTCGAACTTCACGCCAGTAGTGCGCGAGGGATATCGCATCGGCGTGCCGCTTCCCGGTTTCTACCGCGAGGTCGTGAACACCGATGCGGCTGAATATGGCGGGGGCAATGTGGGCAACCTCGGTGGTGTCATGGCCGAGGACACGCAGAGCCATGGCCGCCCCTGTTCTCTGACCCTTACACTGCCGCCTCTGGGCACCATCATTCTCGTGCTCGAGCGCAGGGGTCCTGAGGCGAAGATATAGTTCAGCTTGCAAGGGACTTCCGACCGAGTTGCGCGTTGATCGAGCAGATAAATCTGCTCCGCTTCCCGAGACCTGTTTATGAACGATAAAGTCGAGACCCGCGAACCTGCACCAGCCGAGATCGTGACGCCTTCCGTCAGGCGGACATCGAGGATCCGCGAGGGGTTGCCCTACCCATTAGGAGCGACATGGGACGGCCTCGGCGTCAATTTCGCCCTCTTCTCCGCCAACGCCACCAAGGTCGAGCTTTGCCTGTTCGATGCGGGAGGAAAGCGCGAGCTGGAGCGGATCGAACTGCCCGAATATACGGACGAAGTCTGGCACGGCTATCTGCCCGACGCACGCCCCGGCACGATCTATGGCTTTCGCGTCCATGGGCCCTACGAGCCCGATGCCGGTCATCGTTTCAATCCCAACAAGCTGCTGCTCGATCCTTATGCCAAGCAGATCATCGGCAACCTGACCTGGAATCCCGCTCTCTTCGGTTACGAGATCGGATCGCCCGATGCCGACTTGTCATTCGACAAGCGCGACAGTGCGGCCTTCATGCCCAAATGCCGCGTGATCGAGCAGGCTTTCACCTGGGGGCATGAACGCCGTCCCCAGACGCCCTGGGAACGCACCATCATCTATGAAGCCCATCTGCGCGGCTTCACGATGCAGCACCCTGCGATTCCGAAGGATATTCGTGGCACGTTCTCCGGGCTCATGCATCACGAGTCGATCAACTACATCAAAAGCCTCGGCGTCACAGCCGTAGAGCTTCTACCGATCCACGCCTTTGTGGATGACAGCTATCTCATGGAGAAGGACTTACGGAACTACTGGGGCTACAACACAATCAGCTTCTTCGCCCCCCAGCCTCGCTACCTCGCCACGCCCTTCGTAAACGAGGTCAAGGAAATGGTGAGCCATTTCCACGACGCCGGAATCGAGGTCATGCTCGATGTGGTTTACAACCATACGGCAGAGGGCAACGAACTGGGTCCGACCCTCTCGTTCAAGGGCATCGACAACGAGTCCTATTACAGGCTCGCGCCGGACAAGCGCTATTACATCAACGACACAGGAACCGGAAATACGGTGAACCTCAGCCATTCCCGCGTCCTGCAGATGGTCAATGACAGCCTGCGCTACTGGGCGCAGGAACTGCACGTGGACGGCTTCCGCTTCGATCTCGCGACGATCCTCGGCCGCGAGCCGCATGGCTTCGAAGAAGATGGACGTTTTCTCGATGCCGTCAGGCAGGATCCCATTCTCAGCAAGGTCAAGCTGATCGCCGAGCCCTGGGATTGCGGTCCCGGCGGGTATCAGGTGGGACGCTTCTCCCCCGGCTGGGCGGAGTGGAACGACCGCTATCGCGACACGGTGCGCGCCTTCTGGAAGGGCGAGGACGGCAAGCTGCCGGAACTCGCCTCCCGCCTCACCGCATCCGCCGATCTCTTCAACAAGCGCGGGCGCAAACCCTGGGCATCCGTGAATTTCGTGACGGCTCACGATGGCTTTACGCTCAATGACCTGGTGTCCTACAACGACAAGCATAACGAGGCGAACGGCGAGGACAACAAGGATGGGCACGATCACAACCTGTCCTGGAACCACGGCGTCGAGGGCCCGACCAACGATCCGGAGATTCGCACCCTGCGTTTCAGGCAGATGCGCAACATCCTTGCCACCCTGCTCTTCTCGCAAGGCACGCCCATGCTGCTGGCAGGCGACGAGTTCGGCCGCACGCAGCATGGCAACAACAATGCCTATGCCCAGGACAACGAGATTTCCTGGATCGACTGGGAAGGTGTGGACGAGGACGGAGCCGAACTCTTCGAATTCACGCGCAGGCTGATCCAGCTGCGTCAAAGCTTGCCGCTCCTGCGTCGTGGACGTTTTCTGAGCGGCGTCTACAACGAGGAACTCGACGTCAAGGATGTCACTTGGCTTACTCCCGCCGGCGATGAGATGATGCCTGAACACTGGGAGGATGCGCATGCCCGTTGCATCAGCATCCTGCTCGACGGCCGCGCGCAGCCGACCGGCATTCGCAGGCGAGGTACGGACGTCACGCTCCTGCTGATCCTCAACGCCCATCATGACGTGGTGAAGTGCAAGCTTCCTGAGGTCACAGGCGGCAAGGCCTGGATGTGCCTGGTAGATACCAACAAGCCTGAGCTTGCCTTTCCGACGCCGTTTAGCTTCGGTAAGGATTATACGGTGACCGGGCGCTCGCTGCTGCTGTTCCAGGTTCAGCCGGAAGATCAGCCGAAATTCGCAAAGAAGAGGAGCGCCTGACTAGAGCATCGGATCAATCCAAAAAGTGCAGATCCGCTTTTTGGATTGATACTGTATGCGCTCCTATGCAGTTTCCAGCAGACACTCTCGATAGAGCTGCGCGTATTGCCGCGCGGGTCTGCTCCAACCGACTTGCGCCTCCATGCCATTCGCCTGCAGGAGCCGCCAAGCCTCTTTATCCCTCCAGAGATCTTTCGCCCGCGCGAAAGCGTCAATAGCGCCGGTCAGATTGACGGGCGAGAACTGGAAGCCTGTCGCGACGCTCGATGCGATTGCTATTTCATTGGCATCGATAACAGTGTCGGCCAATCCACCGACCCTGGAAACGATGGGGACATTCCCGTATCGCATAGCGCATAATTGCGTCAGGCCGCAGGGCTCGAAACGAGACGGCACCAGCAATGCGTCGCTTCCGCCCTGGATCTGATGCGCGAGCATTTCATCGTAGCCGAAGAAGCAGCCGACCTGTCCCGGATAGACGATGGACGCTGCTCGAAAGCTGTCCTCGATGCCTCTGTCGCCGGAGCCGAGCAATGCGAGCTGCGCGCCATCGGCGAGCAGCACGGGCAGCGCCGCGAGAACCAGGTCGAGGCCCTTCTGCTCCGAAAGGCGGCTGACTACACCGAAGAGCATGACATCGGAATCGACATCGAGGTCCAGCCTATCCTGAAGTGCCCGCTTGTTTTCAATGCGGGCTTCCAGAGACTGCCTGTCATATTGCCTTAGCAGACTTCGATCTTCCGCCGGATTCCATACCCGCTCGTCGATGCCGTTGAGGATACCGTGTACATCCTTCGACCGAGTGCGCAGCAGACCATCGAGGCCCATGCCGCCTTCAGGAGTCTGGATTTCCTTGGCATAGCTCGGAGAAACGGTTGTGATGCGATCCGCCAAGCGCAAGCCGGACTTCAGAAAGCCGATCTGGCCGTAATATTCCACTCCGTCCACGGTAAAGGCGCTCGGCGGAAGACCGAGCTCATAGAGCAGGTCCGCAGGAAAGATGCCTTGAAACGCGATGTTGTGGATCGTCATGACCGTGCACGGGCGCGGGGCATCGTCGAAATGCAGATAGGCCGGAGCAAGGCCTGCCTGCCAGTCATGGGCGTGAACGATATCGGGCACGAAGCCGGGCACGAAGCCATGGCCGATATCGGCGGCGACCCGGCCAAGCGCCGCAAAGCGGCGGGCGTTGTCGGGCCAGTCCCGCCCTTCCGGCGTGAGGTAAGGTGAGCCAGGGCGCTCGTAGAGGTGCGGCGCGGCGATCACGAGCAGGTCCATGTTCGCCGCACGCCCGGACAGCAATCGCGCAGGCCCGCCGAAGAGGCTTGGATAGTCGCGTACGACCTCCAAACACTCCAGAGACTTCATGACTGCCGGATATCCGGGAAGGAGCGAGACCACATGGACCCCTTCCCTCTCCAGCGCCGCCGGCAAGGCGCCCGCAACATCGGCAAGGCCGCCGGTTTTGATGACGGGAAAGAGTTCGGATGTGACCGACAGAACGGACAGAGGCGTCATCCAGCCAACCTGTTGATCATCGGCTGGTTGATGAGACAGATGCCGCGCTCAGTCCGGCGGAAACGCCTGTCGTCATCTTCAGGATCTTCGCCGACCACCATCCCATTCGGAATTTTCACGCCACGGTCGATGACGACATTCTTCAAACGCGCGCCACGCCCGATGTCGACATTGGGAAGAATGACGGCGCCCTCGACCTGGGCGTGGGAATGAAGATGCACGCCCGTGAAGACCAGGGACTGGCGCAGGGATGCGCCGGATACGATGCAGCCGTTGGAGACAAGAGAATTGATGGCGCTGCCGCGGCGGCGGTCCTCGTCATGAACGAACTTCGCCGGCGGCAGGATTTCGGAATAGGACGAAATCGGCCAGTCGCGATCATACAAGTCGAGCGATGGCACGATAGCGGTCAGGTCGATATTGGCTTCCCAATAAGCATCGACAGTTCCAACGTCCCGCCAATAGGCCTCCGCGTTGATCCCCCCTGCTTCGGAGCCGGAGCGAACACAGGAATTGGTGAAGCGGTGCGCGACCGCTTTCCCGTGCTGCACGAGATAGGGGATAATATCCTTGCCGAAGTCGCGGCTCGATGCGGGTGTCGCCGCATCGCGATGCAACTGATCGAAGAGGAACTTGGTATTGAAGACGTAGATGCCCATGCTGGCCAGGGCCTTCGAAGGGTTCCCTGGAATTCCCGGCGGATCTTTCGGCTTTTCGAGGAAGGAGATGATCCGGTCGGTTTCATCGACGCCCATGACACCGAAGCCCGTGGCTTCCATCCGAGGCACTTCAAGGCATCCGACGGTCACGTCAGCTCCCGAGGCCACGTGCTCGCGCAACATGATCTCGTAGTCCATCTTGTAGATGTGGTCGCCGGCCAGGATGATGATGTATTCGGGATCGATGCTCGCGATGATGTCGAGATTCTGATATACGGCATCCGCCGTGCCCTCATACCACATGGTTTCGGAGACGCGCTGGCTTGCCGGAAGAATGTCGAAGCTCTCGTTGCGCTCCGAACGAAAGAAATTCCAACTCCGTTGCAGATGCCGGATGAGGCTGTGCGCCTTGTACTGGGTCGCCACACCGATGCGGCGAATTCCCGAGTTCAAGGCATTCGAGAGCGCGAAGTCGATGATCCGGGTATTGCCGCCGAAATAGACCGCAGGCTTGGCGCGCACATCAGTCAATTCCATGAGCCGGCTGCCACGGCCTCCCGCAAGAATGTAAGCCATGGCATGACGGGCAAGAGGTGCATAGGCGGTCGGTTTGGGCAAGTTCTACTCCTGACAGACGGGCGATCTCCGCCCTTCTTTTGAGGGCCGAGCCCGGCAGGCATTTTTTGTGCCTGCGCCGGGCTGCGGCGGAATTCCTGCCCCGTGATCCTCCGGTCTTGGGCCGAAGGGTAACGCAGTTCTTCGTCAGGTCGACCGAGGGGTGCGCTTGCGCTTAGGCTCCGTGGCCACAACTTCGCCCGGCTCGGCGGCAATGACCGGCACGGAGCTGCGGCGCTTGCGCGTCTTCGGTGCGGGATTCGTCAGCACTTCATCGGTCGTCTCGCTCGTCATCCCGAGAGGAGCGGCGCTCACCTCGACAGAAGCCTCCTCTTCGCTTCCCACCATGGAGAGCGGGCCGATCGATGGAGGCTCCTCTTTCAAGATTTCCTGCTCGGCCTGACACCAATATTCCTCGGCGCGGCCGGGAAGACTCCCGTGCTGCATCCAGATTTCGTATGCCCGCTCTCGGATTCTCTGTTCAATCTGCTTGTCCATAATCACCCTTTTGCCGTCACGAATGGTCTTACTCAATAAGATGAGGAGCAGACTGGCGTTCGCCAGCCGCGTGGCTGTGTGCTCAACGAATTCGAACAGTTTAAATTATTAGGCGCGGTTTTCGATTGGCAACGTCCCCTCTCCGCGATGCTGAGGTTTTGGAGCGCATTTTCGGATTATTTTTTGAGCTGTTTCCCAAGCCAGTCCAAAAGACTTCGATATAATGTCCCACAATGGGAACCTTGGCTTCACTTCCGAGTTCTTGTGAGGGCCCTCATGACGATGATGAACGTGCATTTTTTCGAGAACACAATCGGACAGACCGGAAACGGCGCAGTTTCCCAGCCTGCGCGCGCGCAGGCTGGCCCAATTCTGCAGCCCGACCGGAATTGCTGGCGCGTCATCCCTGCCGACAAGGCATCGGTGCTTGTCGATGGCGCTTCCTACTTCACCCATCTCGAGGCTGCCTTGCGCAGGGCGGAACGGTCGATTCTGATCATCGGTTGGGACTTCGACGGGAGCATCCGCCTCCGCCCTGATGCCGACCCGGAAGATTCACCGCCGCTCGGCCCTCTGTTGTGTTCCCTCGTGGAAGAGCGGCCGGAACTGGAAGTCCGCATTCTGGTCTGGAGCATCGCAGTGGTGCATGCACCCGGCGCCCCGGGTCCATTGATCTTCGGAGCGGAATGGCAGGAACACCCGCGCCTCCATTTGCGTCTCGACAAGCATCATCCGCTCTATGCCGCTCATCATCAGAAGATCGTCACGATCGACGACAATCTGGCCTTCGTGGGCGGCATGGATCTGACTGTCGAGCGCTGGGACACCAGAGACCATGCCTGCGACGACCCTCACCGCGTAAGGCAGGACGGCACGGCCTACGATCCGGTGCATGATGTGCAGATGGCCGTTTCAGGGCCAGCCGCCCGGTCCGTCTCCGAGCTGGCTTACGAGCGCTGGAAGATTGCGACCGGAGAGGAACTGAGCCTCAGCCAGCCTGCAAAATCCGATCTATGGCCGTCGGAACTCACTCCTCAATTCACGAATGCTCCTGTCGCAATCGCGCGCACTTATCCGGCCTGGGGAGAGCACAAGGCCGCTCAGGAAGCGATGGCTCTGAACATCGATGCTTTGGCGGCGGCCAAGAAGAGCATATATATCGAAGCGCAGTACATGACCGCGCCCTGCATCGGGGACGTTTTAGAGCAGCACCTCGCCAATCCGGATGGTCCCGAGATCATCATCATCCAGACGCATGAATCGCACGGATGGGCGGAGCAGCGTGTCATGGGCACCAACCGCGACCGCCTGATCAGACGCCTCCGCAAGGCCGACCGTTATGATCGCCTGCGGGCCTATTACCCGGTCGTTCCGACTAAAGACGGCGAGTGCCAGGTGCTGATCCATTCCAAGCTCATTATTGTGGACGATGACTTCCTACGTGTCGGTTCCTCGAACATGAACAACAGGTCTATCGGCCTCGATACAGAATGCGATCTCGCGATTGAAGCATGCAATGACGAGATCCGGAAAACGATCGCGCACTTGCGTAACGATCTGCTGGCCGAACACCTCGCTACGAGCGTGGATTCTTTCAATTCTGCCGTGTCGGAGGGAGGCGGTTCGCTGATCGCCGCCATCGAGCGGCTCAACACCTGCGACCGCCGCTTGCGTACCTTCGACGCCATGTTCGATGAGGGCCCCATGGAGCCTGCTCTCGGAACCGGCCTCTTAGACCCGCTGGAGCCTTTCGAGCCGCTGTGGTTTCTCAAGCGGATGAGCGAGTGACAATCTCGCTCCGGCCCATCGTACGAGCGCTTCATTCTTCATAAATCCGCATTGCCCGATCTGGTGAGCGCAAGTCCGCTTTCGGCTTTTATGCTCTCGCCTGAGCTTGGGAGATGCCGGTGGAGACATCCCCTTTTCGCTTGTAGAACAGCTCTGTCACGAGGAAGACCACCAAGCCGATGCAGAGCGGAATGAGGAAATAGACGAAGCGGAAAACCAGGAGCGGGCCGATCAGATCCTTGCCCGGCAGAAGATACATCACGACGCTCTCTATTACCCCGAGGCCGCCCGGAACGTGGCTGATGAGTGCGGTCGTGTTCGCAATCACATAGACGGACGCCACGCCGATATAGGCGACATCCGTCACGGCGGCGAGCGCCTGATGGAGACATGCCGCCACGAAGGCGAAATTGACCGATCCGACAACGACCTGCCCGACGGCAAGCCGAAGCGGCGGCATTTCCAGGCTCCAATTTCGTATCTTCAAAGGCTTCTTCACAAACGCCGCCAGGGCCAGATAGGCCGCCGGCAGAAGGAGGATGACCGCGCCCAATCCGATGACCAGCCCCTTCGATAATCCTGTAATTTCAATCGCTAGATCCGAGCGCAATATAAGCGCCGCGCCGCCCAGGACCATGAGACCCAAGCCGACCGTTATTCCGCAGAAAAGGATGACCTTCGCCACATCAGCCGCGTTCAGCCCCCAGCGCGTGTAGAAACGGTACCGAACCGCGCCGCTGCTGAGAAAGGCCAAGCCGATATTGTGCCCGAGAGACAGGCTCGTGAAGGAAGCCCATGCGGCCTTGTAGTAAGGCAGAGGCTTGCCGACATAACGCAGCGCCAGATAATCGAAGCCGCTCAGGCAAAGATAGCTGGCTGCCGCAAAGGCGCCTGCCGCCGCAAGCCGCGCCACGGGAATGGCGGCAACGGCTGCAAGCAACTCATCCATGCTGTAGCGGCTGAGCGTCCGGTACAGCAGGAAGGCGGCAAGGCCGATCGCGGCAACGGCAATCAGAGGTTTCCAGATCTTACGCATAGACTCTCCCGCACGGCCTGTCCGCTTAAAGCCAGGCTTGGCTCTTCGGGGTGGTCAACGCGGAAGACGGGCAAGTGATCCGTAACGATACTTCTGACATTCGTCCTATTCGCTCGCCTGCTCCACCCCGAGCTTTTGGACCCGCACCGGCTGGACCTGGAACTCGACCATGAGCGGTAGATGATCCGATGCGACGCGTGCCATTGGCGTGCGCACGGATTCCACCCGCGTCACATGGACCGAGCTGCTGACGAAGACATGGTCGATACGCAGAACCGGGAGCCGAGAAGGGAAAGTCGGCTTGGCCTTTTGATGGGGCGCCGATTTTTGCGCATCCCGCAGGAGCGCCGTCAGGCGCTGATAGGCGCGCGAGCGCGGCGAAGCATTGAAATCTCCAAGCAGGATCACCGGATCTCGACAGGCTTGGTGTCCCAGCCATTGCGGGCCAAGGAGGCAATCGGCCTGAGTGAGCCTTTCCCCCTGACGAAGGCCAAGATGGGTGGTGATGACCTGCACATTCGTACCGCCGAAATTGATCGAGGCCCAAAGCGCTCCCCGCGGTTCCGGCGCGAAACGTCCGGTCGGTCCCGGCAACGGCCCCGACTTGATGAGCTGGGAAGGGCGGTGTGTGAGGATGGCATTGCCGTACTCCTCTTCCAAGACTCGCAGGCTGGCGTGGAAATGCATCTGCATGCCGAGAGCCTGAGCGATCAGGTGGGCCTGATCGACGCCGCCGGTGCGCGCACGCCCCACATCGAGCTCCTGGAGTGCCACCACATCGGGCTCATAAGCCGCGATGACATCCGCGATCCGCCCTGGTGACAGCCGTTTATCCGTGCCCAGACAACGGCGCACATTGTAGGTCAATATCCGGGGCACCTCGCCTCTTTCCCTTTCATCCTCGTGTGGGCGCTCTTGAGGCCGTCATTCTACGATCTCAAGATCGATAACCCCGCAAAGCTTCAGAGTTTCCCTGCCGGCTCAGGTTTCCACACGACAATATTCCTGAGAGAAAGGTTCCCTATGCCGTCAGCCCCAGAACGGCAGCTTCCTCGTCCGAGAAGAGGCGGGAACGGGTGAGGAAACGGATGTCGCGTCCGTTCTCGAGCGAGAACATCCCTCCCCGTCCGGGAACGACATCGATGATAAGCTGGGTATGCTTCCAATACTCGTATTGCGATGGGCTCATGTAGAACGGCGCGCCGCCGATATGGCCGAGCATCACATCGGCATCGCCGATAATATAGTCATCCTGCGGATAGCACATGGGCGATGACCCATCGCAGCAGCCGCCCGATTGGTGGAACAGCAGGGGCCCGTGTTCCTGTTCCAAGGTCTTGATCAGATCGAGCGCGGCGGGCGTCGCCGTCACGCGCAGGACCGGCGCGTCATCCATGGCATTCCTCCAAGATTCATGATCGGTCTGGGCGCAAATTCGCGCCCAGACCAAGTGTCGAAGCCTTAGAAGAAACCAAGGGCCTTATTGCTGTAGCTCACCAGCAGGTTCTTGGTCTGCTGATAATGGTCCAGCATCATCTTGTGGTTCTCACGCCCAATGCCGGATTGCTTGTAGCCACCGAACGCGGCGTGAGCAGGATAGGCATGGTAGCAGTTCGTCCAGACGCGGCCCGCATGGATGGCACGACCGAACCTGTAGGCCCGGTTGCCGTTGCGGGTCCACACGCCTGCGCCCAGACCGTAGAGCGTGTCGTTGGCGATAGAGAGCGCTTCGTCCTCATCCTTGAAGGTCGTAACCGACACGACGGGGCCGAAGATCTCCTCCTGGAAAACGCGCATGCGGTTGTGGCCGCGGAACACGGTCGGCTTCACGTAGTAGCCGCCGGAAAGATCACCATCCATCATGTTGCGCTCACCGCCCGTCAACACTTCAGCGCCTTCCTGACGACCGATGTCGAAATAACTCAGGATCTTCTCCAGCTGCTCGCTGGAGGCCTGCGCGCCGATCATGGTGGCGGGATCGAGCGGGCTTCCCTGCTTGATGGCCTCGACGCGCTTGAGCGCCTTCTCCATGAAGCGATCATAAATCGATTCCTGGATCAGCGCACGGCTCGGACAGGTGCAGACCTCGCCCTGGTTGAGCGCGAACATGACGAAACCTTCGATAGCCTTGTCGAAGAAATCGTCATCCTCGGCCACCACATCCGAGAAGAAGATGTTCGGCGATTTTCCACCCAGTTCGAGAGTCACAGGAATGAGATTCTGGCTGGCATATTGCATGATCAGCCGGCCTGTCGTCGTCTCGCCGGTAAAGGCAATCTTCGCAATGCGCGAGCTCGATGCCAGAGGCTTGCCGGCCTCAAGACCGAAGCCGTTGACGATGTTCAGCACGCCGGGCGGCAGCAAATCTCCGACCATCTCGGCCCAGACCAGAATGGATGCGGGCGTCTGCTCCGCCGGCTTCAGCACCACGCAGTTGCCCGCTGCGAGTGCGGGGGCCAGTTTCCACGTCGCCATCAGAATGGGGAAATTCCAGGGAATGATCTGACCGACGACACCCAGCGGCTCATGGAAATGATAGGCAACCGTGTCGTGATCAATCTCGGCAGCCGAACCTTCCTGCGCGCGGATGCAGCTTGCGAAATAGCGGAAGTGATCGATGGCAAGCGGAATATCGGCAGCCGTCGTCTCGCGTATCGGCTTGCCGTTGTCCCACGTTTCGGCGAGAGCGAGCGTATCGAGGTTCGCTTCCATCCGGTCGGCGATTGCGTTCAGGATCTGGGCTCGCTCGGCCGGCGCAGTCTTGCCCCACGCATCCTTGGCCGCATGAGCGGCATCGAGCGCCCGTTCGATATCGTCCTTGTCGGATCGGGCGATCTCACAGATCACCTTGCCAGTGATAGGCGAAGTGTTTTCGAAATATTTCCCTGAAACCGGCTCGACCCATTGGCCACCGATATAATTGCCGTAGCGGTCCTTATACGGCGCCTTCGACAGCGACAGAAATTCCGGCTTGTTCATTGGCTTCCTCCCTGGATGAACGAAACCAAGACAGCAATTTACGTGCCAAATCGCGCTATCGCAGAGCAGCATTCATCACCGCAACGCAGCAAGTCATTATCGCGATTAAGAAGATTGTCTGCTCACGTGTTCCTGTATTTTTGGAGACTTCGCTTTATCTGAAGTTCAGCTATCATCGGCGCGTCACAAAAAGGAACGCATCTGCGACACCTGTCGCAATTTGCGACACCGGGACAGGAGGAAGCCTTGTCGTCCGATAAGATCCTTTATGCGCGCCAATCCTTCTTTTCGAACGGACAGGTTCCCGGCGGCCTTGTTCCGCAATCCATCCTGCGATCCTGGAAACGCTGTGCGGCCCTTGGCTTGGAAGGACGTACCAATTCCCTTCCAGAGCCGCTCACGGCCTACGAATTCGCCGCGAGCGCAGAAAAGGCGGAAGCCTTCCGCCGCCTGTGTCGGCCCGAGGTCGAGGCTCTCTATGCGGATGCAGAGGCGACTGACAGCATCGTCATCCTCACCGACCCCCAGGGCCTCGTCCTCGATACGATCGGCAGCGTCGATTTTGCTCAGCGCGCCGCGCAGGTGGCGCTCCGCCCCGGTGTGCCCTGGAGCGAGCGGATCGTCGGGACGAATGCCATCGGCACGGCGCTTGCGGAGAGAGGCCCCATCGAGGTCAGAGGCGCGGAACATTATCTCGAATGCAATCGCATCCTGAGCTGCTCGGCCTCTCCCATCTTCGGACCGCATGGTGAAGTGTTAGGAGTGCTGGACCTGTCCGGCCCCGCCGATGTGCATCATGCGCATGCCCTCGGACTGGTGCGGCTCGCAGCCGAGCAGATCGAGCACAGACTCTTCGAAAAGGATTTCGAGCAAGCGGATCTGGTCAGGATACACACGGACCCCGCCATGCTGGGAACAGCTCGCGAAGGCATCCTGGTTTTTGAAAACGGTCGCCTCAAGGCCGCGAACCGGCATGGCCTCATGCTGATCGGACGCGACTTCAATGCCCTCGGCAAGGCGGCATGGGCAGACCTGTTCCAGAATGGCGTCGCAGCCCTGTCGGATTCCGGTCGCCTGAGGCGAGCCGATGGCGCCCCCCTTCTCGGCCGGATCGACGGAAAGACAAAGCCTCACCCGTCGCTCACACACACGGCCCGGCCGGTGCCCCCCACTCAAATCAAACCGATCTTCGATGAAGAAACGGAGAAGTCGCTGAGCCGAACTATTCGCCTGCTCGATGCCGATGTTCCCGTGCTCGTCTGGGGCGAAACAGGAACCGGCAAGGAGATATTCGCGCGAGCGGCTCACCAGAGAGGTGCCCGATCCGGCAAGCCTTTTATCGCGGTCAACTGTGCCGCCCTGCCGGAAACGCTGATGGAGGCGGAGCTGTTCGGCTACCGGACCGGCGCCTTCACAGGAGCACGCCAAGGCGGATCGAAAGGGTATTTGCGGGAGGCTGACGGCGGCATCCTGTTCCTCGACGAGATCGGAGACATGCCGCTTGCCCTTCAGACCAGGCTTCTGCGCGTCCTCCAGGAGCGCGAGGTCGCTCCCCTTGGCGGCAGCCGTTCCATTCCGGTCGACTTCACCCTTATCTGCGCCACGAACCGAAACTTGGCGGATCTCGTCAAGGCGGGCAGCTTCCGCTCGGATCTCTATTTCCGCATTGCGCAGTACACCATTGAGCTCAAACCCCTCCGCACGCGAGCGGACCGGGAACAGCTCATCGATGCTGTATGGACATCGCTGGGCGCCTCTCAGCGAAGGGTCACGATGGAGGATGAATGCCAGCATAACCTGGCGCTTTACGACTGGCCTGGCAACTTCCGCCAATTGGTCGGCTGCCTGCGTGCCATGCTGGCGCTCTGTGAGCCGGGAGATCGGCTTGGCGTCGATGCCTTGCCGCTGGATGTCAAATCCGGAGCGACGATCACGGCAGGACCGGATATGCCTCAGCCCTCCTCTACCCTCGATGCCGTGACAGTAAACATCATGCGGAATTCTCTTCAGGCCTCCGGAGGAAACGTATCCCTGGCCGCCCGCAATCTCGGGGTGAGCCGAAGCACCTTCTATCGCAGGCTAAGGGGAGGCATCTGAGCGCAAAAAGCGGGAGCCGTGCGTACATCCGGCACCAGCTCCCGCCTTCTCGACCAGCCGCCGCAGCAACCGGATTGACAAACGATAGACCCTAAACCCCGATTTAGGCCTGCGCATAGGAGGTACGAGGGTGCCTCGTTTGAGGAGCCAACCCACCAGATAGGCTTTATAACCTGAAGAGGGTTGAGCATTCCGAGGGCGCCCATTGCACCGGGAGGGATTTTCCTGGCTCTCCCGGCAGGTTATGGGCATAGCCGTGCAGGCAACCTGCCCGCAGAACGGAGCCGAAATGTCAGAGCAGTACTCTCTCCAGAAAGACAAGATCCGCGTTCTTCTGCTGGAGGGCGTGAACGAGAGTGCTGTCGAACTGATCAGGGCGGCCGGCTACACCAATCTCACCTTTCTCAAGACCGCACTCGACCAGGAAGCCCTGATCGAGGCCATCCAGGGCGTTCATCTGCTGGGCATCCGCTCCCGCACTCAGCTGACCCCTGAAGTCTTTGCGGCAGCAAACCGCCTCATCGCCGTAGGCTGCTTCAGCGTCGGCACGAACCAGGTCGATCTGGACGCTGCACGACATGCGGGTGTTCCGGTCTTTAACGCCCCCTTCTCCAACACGCGCAGCGTCGCCGAACTGGTGATCGGCGAGATCGTCATGCTGCTGCGCCGGGTGCTTCCCAAATCCACGGCTGCCCATGCGGGCGGTTGGGACAAGTCCGCCATCGACAGCCACGAGGTGCGCGGCAAGACCCTCGGCATCGTCGGATACGGCAATATCGGCTCACAGCTCTCATACCTTGCTGAGTCCATGGGTATGCGGGTGATCTTCTTCGATCAGACCGACAAGCTGCGCCACGGCAATACGGAACCCGCCGAGAGCCTGCATGACCTTCTGAGACAGAGCGACGTGGTCAGCCTTCACGTCCCCGAAACGCCCGCCACTCATGGCATGATCGGCGCTGCCGAAATCGGTGCCATGAAGCAGGGCGCTTACCTGATCAACAACAGCCGCGGCACGGTCGTGGATCTCGATGCGCTGGCCGCGGCCTTGAAGAGTGGTCATCTGCGCGGCGCCGCCGTGGACGTGTTCCCTGTCGAGCCCGCCTCCAACAAGGATCGGTTCATCAGCCCGCTCCAGGGCCTTGAGAACGTGATCCTGACACCGCATATCGGCGGGTCGACGGAGGAGGCCCAGGAGCGCATTGGAGCCGAGGTCGCCAAGAAGCTCGTGGAATATTCCGATGCCGGCACGACTGTCGGCGCCGTAAACTTCCCTCAGGTGCAGCTGCCATCCCGCGCAACGGGCACCCGCTACATTCATGTCCATCGCAACGTGCCGGGCATTCTCGGGCGTCTCAACCAGGCCTTCTCTCAACGCGGTCTCAACATTACCGGTCAGCATCTCCAAACTGATGGGGAGATCGGCTATGTGGTGATCGAGGTGGAGGGACAGCCGGAGCAAAGCCAGGAGACCTTGCGGGAAATCCGCGCTCTCGAAGGCACAATCCGCGCCCGTCTGCTTTATGCGCGCGGGTGAGATTATCCTCGTAACATCCTATCCCGACCCCTCATCAGCATTGGCTGAAAGACGTGCTATCCTTGCCGAAATGGCTCCGTTAAGCCTAAATTTGCGCCTGACGGGTCAAAACTTGACGGGCTAGCAAGACTTGACTGGCCAAGAGAGGAAACGTGATCGCACGGGTTCATGATCGGATTCGAAGCCTGTTTCAACAGACAGCCTCGAAATTGGTCGAGGCCAGACGAATGCCTGCGGTCACCAAAGAGGAGACGGAGGTTGTCTTGGGCCAATCCTCATCATCGTGGAAAGCGGATCGTCTCAGTGGCTCCAACGGAACAGTCCCTGTCAGCCCTTCCTCCCCTCGGAACCTTGAAGATCTAGGAATATCCGCAGACATGAATGCCTCCGTCGACACTTTGGCCGACCAGATGCTGACCCTCGTGGAAATCGTTTCCGCGCAGGAAAAGGATATCAAGAGCCTCAAGGAACAGTGCCGAAAGCTCGAGGAGCATAATCAGGCGATCATGGTTGGATTTTCAGCCTTCTTCCATGTCCTGGCGGTGGGCCGCGTGGCGAAAGCGAGCGAAATCGCGTCCCTACTGCAGAACATCAGCAAGATCGCCCAGCAGGAAGGCCGGCCCAAGGAATCCGTGAAATTCCTTCAGGATCTTGCCAGGATGGTTCCTGGCCACTCGGACGGCGAGACGTAATAAATGAGGCTCCTTTCCTAAAAGGAGAGGACGCCGCCGGTCCGTTAACCACCCATTAACCATACCGTCCCATCTTCCCGGATGGCTGCCGGAGAGTCGGCGGACCTTGTGCGGCATGGCTGATGTGTTTCGACGTTCCGCCAGGATTGCGACCGTTGACGGCACCTTCGGGGGAGAAGGAAGCAGTTTATGTCAATCGACAGAGCATATGTCGCAGTCGAGGCCATGATTGCGGATCACGTTGCCGTTTCCTTCCAACGGAACGCCGCGCTTGAAATCGAAACAACCGCATCGCAAATCCGCAACCGTATCACCGATCGGTTCGAGCGCACCAAACCGGGCAGCGAGCAGGACAACCGTCCTCCCGCACTCACGGAATTGCGCAATAACATCATCGAAATTTTCGGGCCTGTTCGCGAAGAGCCTATCTCACATGAACGAACCGAGGCCCTGGAAGGTCTGCAGCAATCGCTGGAGAGACTTCGCAACACGAGCATGAGGATCGCCTTTCAGGGCAATAATCCTCTGCACATGCAATTCCTGCTCGAGAGGCAGCAGCTTACTCTGAAAAACGAGGTCACCGAAGGCTTCGGACGTGTTGAGATCTGGCTTGTCTCCATCGCAGCTCTCGGCCTCGTTCTTCTCAACGCTATCGACTTCGTCTGGTCCCTGCCGATCCTGGCCCTGGGAATTGGACGCTCCTGCTTTTTGGATCGCCGGTGCAAGAAGCGGCATGCAAGAATTGCCGAGATCGACGCTCTCATCGGCGTAGACAGTATGGATGGCGACTGAGCATCGCTGACTGCTTTTACGATTTCGATCCCAGCAAAGCATCGCGGACAGCCTGCCAACTGTCCTTGTTCGGTGCGCTGATGAGACCGCCATCGCGATTGACCGGCCGGTACGGCGAGCCGTCAAAGTGATCCGTGTATCCGCCCGCTTCGCGATGGATCAACCAGCCGGCCGCGTGATCCCATGGCATCACGCTGGATGAGAACGAGAAGTGCTGATTGCCGCTGGCTATCAAACGATAGGCATGAGCCGAACACCGGAAATTCGTGACCATTGCCACGCGTGCAAAATTCCCCGTCACAACGGGTTGAAGCTCTTGCGGCAGGTAGCGCCATGAGACATTGCCTGTCATCTCTGTGAGTGGAGCGGGCGAAGCGACACGAAGCGGTGTAGTGCTTCCATCGGGCCGCTGGGACCATGCACCCTCACCCCGTATGGCAATCGCGGCATCATCGGAAACCGGATCAAGAATGATGCCGCAGACGATCTCGCCTTTGACGGTCACAGCCGCCATGACGCCAAAGAGAGGAAGGCCTGATGCAAAATTCAGGGTTCCGTCGACCGGATCGAGAATGAAGGCGAGGTCGGCATCGCCCAATCCGTCAAGGAGGCCGGCATTCTTGCTGACACCCTCTTCGCCGATCACCGCTGCCTTCGGAAATGCGCGAAGGATCTCCGCCTCAATAAAGCGCTCCGCAGCCTCATCAGCATCGGTGACGAGATCGAGGTTCGATGTCTTCGTTCGGATTGATCCTGCCGTCAGGTTCCGAAATCGCGGCAGGATCTCCAATTGCGCGGCACGCCTGAGAATTTCAGCGAGTTTGAGGGCGTCGTTTCCGGAAAAGCTCATTCGATCCGCGTAGGTTTTGCTTCAAGGTGACCCTGCTATCTAAACCATGTTATCAGATCATCTCAAGCGTCTGCTTGCCTTTCGGAGGAGGAAACTCGGCATCGATTTCCTGAAGGTCATCAGCGCTGAGAGTGATCTCCAAAGCCCCATGATTGTCACGTACGTGATCAGGGCTGGATGCCTTGGGAATCGCGATCACATTCGGCTTTTGAAGCAGCCACGCAAGCGCAATCTGAAAAACGCTTGCCTCATGCCGTTGAGCAATTCTTTGCAGGGCACCCGATGCAGGGAGCCTGCCTTGCTCGATGGGGCTGTAAGCCATTAACGGCAAGCCGTGCTTACTCATCCATGGGAGCAGATCGAATTCCGGCCCGCGGCGTGTCACATTGTAGAGAATCTGGTTCGTCGCGCAGTTCTTCCCGTTAGAAATGCCGAAGAGCTCCTCCATATCGTCCGTGTCGAAATTGCTCACGCCCCAGTGGCGGATCTTGCCGGTTTGACGCAGTTCCTCGAATCCTGCCACAGTTTCCTCGAGAGGCACGCCCCCGCGCCAATGCAGCAGGTACATATCGAGGTGATCCGTGTTCAGGCATCTGAGACTGCGCTCACAGGCCTGAATCACACCCTTGCGGCTCGCATTGTGCGGATAGACCTTGCTGACCAGAAACAGCTTGTCCCGGTCGCCCGAGAGAGCCTCGCCGATCAGCTTCTCGGAAGCGCCTTCTCCATACATCTCCGCGGTATCGATGAGGGTCATTCCCAGTTCGACACCGAGACGAAGCGCCTCGATCTCGTTAGACCGCTTCGATGAGTTTTCGGCAATTTGCCATGTTCCCTGCCCCAATGCAGGAACGGTCTCGCCCTTCGGCAGCGTGACGTCATGTTTCATGATCATTCCTGGATATATGAGGTGGATCTTTTCAGACCTTACTGAAGGCGCGGCGGCTTCATGAACCGGTTGCGATCGGCGGACGTGATGATCACGTCGAACCTGTCTCCTTCTCGTTCGAGAGTGAGCGGCACATCGACGCCGGCAGGTCCCAGAGCCCAGACCGCACGATAGAATTCAGCCAGAGACGTAACGACTTGGCCGGCCACTGCATGAATAATGTCTCCGGCGCGCAAGCCCGCCCGCTGGGCAGGCGCGTCGCCGGCGAGGCCGATGATCGATATCTGGTCTTCGTCCGCTTCAGAAGCATAGAAGCCAAGCCACGGTCTTGGCGGCTTTCCGACCCTGCCGAGCGTGAGCAGGTCGTTGAGGATAGGCTTCAGAAGATCGATGGGTACGCTCATGTTCAAGGGAACGACTGTTCCCCCTGCCGCCTGGTGCTGAAGCTGCAGCGACCCGATGCCGACCAGATCGCCGCGCGGGCCGATCAGGGCCGTTCCGCCCCAGTTGGGGTGGGACGGAACCGTGAAGATGGCATTGTCGATCAGGTATTCCCAATAGCCCGCGAATTCCTGGCAGGCCACGACCTGCGCCGAAATGGAATGTGAACGGCCGCCGCTTCCGCCGACGACAACCTCATCGCCGGGCGACAGGCGATGCGAGTCTCCCAAAGACAAGGCAGGCGCATCCAAGGCCCCCAAAGCCTGCACGAGGCCAAAGCCGCTTTCATAGTCATAGGCAATCACGTGGGCCTCGACGGTGCGGCCCTTGGTGGTCGTCAGCCAGACCTCATCAGCCTCGGCGATCAGGTAGCCTATCGTCACCACAAGGCCGTCAGCCCGGATGACGACGCCCTGGCCGGCCCGCTCCGTCCCAAGCATTTCAGCCGTGAAAGCTTTATGCGGCACCCTCGCCCGCAACGATACAACTGAATCGAGCGCATTCTGGAGATCATAGGCCAATGCATCCGGATCTGGCTGGAACTCGGGCGGGATTTCCCATTCGTCCGGTGATTGCATCGAGAACTCCTCATACCGTCCGGCCCGAACAAGGCCAGATACTGAAGATGGCGGAGAATGCGGCGCCTTCAAGCCGTTGCCGGATCCTACCCCCGAATGCTCGGGAGCCGGGGTTGATCCAGATCAAGGCTAGAAATGCCGAGGCGCGGCAAACACAACGTTATGACGCCAGAGCTCATTGCCCGCTACGATCAGCGTGTTCCACGCTATACAAGCTACCCGACCGCACCGCATTTCAAGCCTGACGTGTCGGCTGAAACCTATGCGGTCTGGCTGTCGGAGCTCTCTTCCGACACGGCCCTGTCCCTCTATCTGCATGTGCCCTTCTGCGCGGAGCTGTGCCTTTATTGCGGCTGCAACACGACTGTTGCACGGAGCTACAAAGCCGTCGCGTCCTACGTGGAGCTTCTGGAGCGTGAGATCGAACGTGTGGCGCAGCATCTCCCGCGCCGCATGAATGTCAGCCATATCCATTGGGGCGGCGGCACACCGACCATTCTGTCCGCAAGCGACCTGAAGCGCATCATGGACAGGCTCGAGCGCGCTTTCCAGATCCGAAAAGATGCGGAAATCGCAGTCGAGATCGACCCGAGGACTCTCACTCTGGAGCATGTCGAGGTCCTGGCCGCCTCGGGCCTCAACCGTGCGAGCCTCGGCGTGCAGGATTTCGATCCGAAAGTGCAGGAGACGATCAAGCGTGTTCAATCCTTCGAGCAGACGTCGAAGGTTGCCGCTTGGCTACGACATGCAGGCGTGACCGGCCTCAACCTCGATCTGATGTATGGCCTTCCCTATCAGACGAGAGAGAGCGTCACTCGCTCCGTCGAGCGTGCACTACTGCTCGATCCTGATCGCATTGCGCTGTTCGGCTATGCGCATGTTCCATGGATGAAGCGCCATCAGACGCTTTTGCCCGAAGCGGCGTTGCCCGATGCCATTCAGCGGGTCGAGCAAAGCACGGCGGCTGCAATTGCCCTTCTGGGTGCAGGCTATGTCCAGATCGGCATAGACCACTTTGCAAAGCCCACGGATGCACTCGCTCTGCGCCAGCGCGAGGGGCGCCTTCATCGCAACTTCCAAGGCTACACGACCGATGAGGCAACGGCCCTGATAGGTTTCGGGACATGCGCCATCGGCTCCTTGCCGCAGGGCTATGTCCAGAATTCTGCGACGACGGCCGGATATCGGGAGGCTATCAGTGAAGGGCGCCTCGCCACCGCTCGCGGTGTCGCCCTGACCGAGGATGATCGGCTCCGCCGCAGCATCATCGAGCGCCTGATGTGCGATTTTACCATCGACCTCGATGAGATCGGCGCTGCCGCCGACTTCACTCGAGAACTGGCGGAAATCGATGAACTTGCCCGTGACGGCTTGGTGAAGCGCGACGGTCTGGTCCTCCAAATCCCCGAGGAAAGCCGCCTGCTGGTGCGCAATGTCTGCGCCGTTTTCGACCGGCATCTGGAGGCCGGAGCCGCCCGGCATTCGCGCGCGGTCTGATCCAACAAGGGGCAAAAGCCGAGCCTATGGCTCAGATTGATTTGCATCAATGCCCCTTCCCCTCCCCCCTCCTAGACAGGGAACCTGAAGGCGAAGCTCAGGGCCTCGCCTCATTCAAGAACGGTCGAGACCTATGGCTCACACGGCAGCACCCTCCAAGGGAATGACCTTTGGCGAAGCAGGATCAGCCCTTACCTTCGCATCTCTGGCTTTCCTGAGCATTATCATCGCGGCGAAGGCCTATACGCCTGAATACGCCTTCCATGCTTATCTGTTTGCCGCGGCAAGCATCGCGGCGACATTTTTCATCATCAATCGCTATTACGAGCGTCCTGCCGACTTGCCGCCGCTGACGATCAACGGTAAACCCAACTACAACATGGGCCCTGTGAAGTTCGCGACCATCGCCTCCGTGATCTGGGGCGTCGCCGGTTTCACCATCGGCCTTCTCATCGCGCTTCAGCTCGCTCTCCCGTCTCTGAACTTCGACACGGCATGGCTGTCCTTCGGACGCATGCGGCCCCTGCACACATCGGCGGTGATCTTCGCCTTCGGCGGCAACGTGCTGATCGCGTCGTCCTTCTACGTGGTGCAGCGCACCTGCCGTGCTCGCATGGTCGGCGACATTGCACCGTGGTTCGTGGTGCTCGGCTACAACTTTTTCATCGTGATCGCCGGCACGGGATACCTGCTCGGCATCACGCAGGGCAAGGAATATGCCGAGCCGGAATGGTATGCCGATCTCTTCCTGACCGTCGTGTGGGTTACGTATTTCCTCGTGTTCCTCGGTACCGTCATGCGCCGGAAGGAACCCCATATCTATGTGGCGAACTGGTTCTACCTCGCCTTCATTCTGACCATCGCGGTCCTGCACCTCGGCAACAACGCGACGATCCCCGTCTCGATCTTCTCGCCGAAGAGCTACATCGTATGGTCGGGCGTGCAGGATGCCATGGTGCAGTGGTGGTACGGCCACAACGCAGTGGGCTTCTTCCTCACCGCCGGTTTCCTCGCCATCATGTACTACTTCATTCCGAAGCGGGCCGAGCGACCGGTCTATTCCTACCGTCTGTCGATCATCCACTTCTGGGCCCTGATCTTCATGTATATCTGGGCGGGCCCGCACCACCTGCATTACACCGCATTGCCCGATTGGGCGCAGACGCTGGGCATGGTCTTCTCCATCATGCTGTGGATGCCCTCCTGGGGCGGCATGATCAACGGCCTCATGACCCTCTCCGGCGCCTGGGACAAGCTTCGTACGGACCCGGTGCTGCGCCTGATGGTGGTGTCGGTTGCCTTCTATGGCATGGCTACCTTCGAAGGCCCGCTCATGTCCGTGAAGGCCGTAAACTCCCTGTCTCACTACACCGACTGGACCATCGGCCACGTTCATGCCGGCGCTCTCGGTTGGGTCGCCTATATCTCATTCGGCGCGATCTACTGCCTCGTTCCGTGGCTGTGGAACAAGAGGGAGCTGTATTCTATGAAGGCCGTCTCCTGGCACTTCTGGATCTCCACCCTCGGCATTGTTCTGTACATCTCGTCGATGTGGGTCGCAGGCATCCTTCAGGGCCTCATGTGGCGCGCCTATACCGGCCTCGGCTTCCTTGAGTACTCGTTCATCGAAACGGTGGAAGCCATGCACCCCTACTACCTCATCCGCGCCCTCGGCGGTGCCTTCTTCGTGGCAGGCAGTCTGATCATGGCCTGGAACATCTGGAAGACGATCACCTCCGCCGAGTCCGCCGCTGAAGAAGCCCTTCCGGCGCAACCGGCACTCGTCGCCGCTGAGTAAAGGAATCGACCATGTCAATCTGGTCCCGTCACAAGATCTTCGAGACCAACTCGATCATCCTCATCATCGGTGTGCTGTTCGTCATCGCGATCGGCGGCCTCGTGGAGATCGTTCCCCTATTCTACCTGAAAAGCACCATCGAGAAGGTGGAGGGCATCAGGCCCTACACCCCGCTCGAATTGGCCGGCCGCAACATCTATGTGCGCGAAGGCTGCTACAACTGCCACAGCCAGATGGTGCGCCCGCTGCGCGACGAGGTGGAGCGCTATGGGCATTACTCCCTCGCTGCCGAGAGCATGTACGACCGACCGTTCCAGTGGGGCTCCAAGCGCACAGGTCCCGATCTCGCGCGCCTCGGCAACAAGTACTCGGACGATTGGCACCGCGATCACCTGAACGATCCGCGCGCCGTTGTGCCGGGCTCGATCATGCCGAGCTATCCTTGGCTTGAGAAAACCGAGCTGGATGTGTCCGCTGTCGCGAATGAATTGAAGGTTCAGGCGACCCTTGGCGTTCCTTATGACGAGGACATGATCAAAAGGGCCGAGAGCGACATCCGCACACAAGCCAACGCGGATGATCCCAACACCGCCGAACTCGCCAAGCGTTATCCCAACGCTCAGTCGCGCAACTTCGACGGCAACCCGCAGAAGGTGACGGAAGCGGATGCTCTCATCGCCTACCTGCAGATGCTGGGCACGCAGGTGGATTTCAAACTGTACGACAACAAGGCCAACGTGCGCTGAGGACGATCGATCATGCCGGCCGCATACAAATTCTTCGCTGAACTCGCCCAGACCTGGGGGCTCCTGTACTTCGTCGCCGTCTTCCTGGTGGTGCTGATCTATGCCCTCGCTCCCTCGCGGAAGGCCCGCTTCGACGAGGCCGCACGCATGCCTCTCAAGGAGGACTGATCCCATGGCTCATGAGACACACGAGCAGGTCGATACCGTCACAGGCGTGACCACCACCGGGCATAGCTGGGATGACATCCAGGAGCTCAACAATCCGCTGCCGCGCTGGTGGCTGTGGACCTTCTATCTCACCATCGTCTGGGCCATCGCCTATTGCATCGCCTATCCGGCATGGCCGCTGGTGTCGTCCTACACCAAGGGCGCCCTCGCCTGGCATTCGCGCGAGGCTATCGAGGTGGATCTCGCGCAGCTGAAAGAACACCGTTCGGGCATGACGGCAAAGCTTGCCGCAAGCTCGCTCGAACAGATCCAGCAGGCCCCGGAGATGTTCACCTTTGCCCGCGCTCAGGGCAAAGCATCCTTCGGCGACAATTGCGCTCCCTGCCACGGCGCGGGTGGCGCGGGCGCCAAGGGCTATCCGAACCTGAACGACGACGATTGGCTGTGGGGAGGCTCGCTCACACAGATCGAGCATACGATCCGCTACGGCGCACGCTCGACCAATGATCAGGGCCACGCAGGCACCATGCCCGCCTTTGGCCGAGATGGAATACTCAAACGAGAGGAGATCTCGCAGGTGGCCGACTATGTCCGCTCTCTGTCGGGGCTCTCCACGGAAAAAGGCGCCGATCTTGCTTTCGGCGCCAAGGTCTTCGCCGAGAACTGCGCCGCATGCCATGGCGAGCAAGGCCTCGGCAATCAGGACATGGGTGCGCCGAACCTGGCCGACAAAATTTGGCTCTTCGGCTCTGACAAGGCCGCGATCACCGAGGGTCTCATGAATGGCCGTGGCGGCGTCATGCCGACCTGGCACGGGCGTCTGGACGACACCACGATCAAGGCGCTGACGCTCTATGTTCACTCACTCGGCGGCAACCAACGCTGAGCCTGAGCGAAACAACATCTTTGCAACAACCGCATCGGCCGGAGGGCAATCTCCGACCGATGCTTGACTCAAATCAAGGCGCTGCAGCCGGTCCCGTCGTATTCCGAAGTCTCTTCGATGAGATGATTGCGACGGATTCGATGGCTGACGCCCCACTCCCCCAACCGATTTCCCCGACTTCACCGGCCTCCGCCGATGATGCTCCGCTCTTTGCTCCCCGCAAGCAGATCTATCCTCAGGCCGTGAAGGGACGATTCCGCACCATCAAATGGATCGTCCTCGCCATCACACTCGGCATCTATTATTTCCTGCCCTTCATCCGGTGGGATCGTGGACCGAATGCGCCCAGCCAGGCCATCCTAATCGATCTCGCCAATGGCCGCTTCTATTTCTTCTTCATCGAAATCTGGCCGCAGGAAGTCTATTACCTCACCGGCCTCCTGGTCCTGGCCGCCCTTACCCTCTTTCTCATGAATGCGGTGGCTGGCCGTCTCTGGTGCGGCTACCTTTGCCCGCAGACGGTATGGACAGACCTGTTCTATGCGGTGGAGCGCTTCATCGAAGGCGACCGCCGAGAGCGGATGCGCAAAGATAAGGAGAAGCTCACCGCTAAAGCGCTAGCACAGAAAACCCTGAAGCACTTCATCTGGCTGATGATCGCCTGGTGGACAGGCGGCGCATGGGTTCTCTACTTCTCCGATGCGCCGACCCTCGTCTACGAACTCGCCACCTTCCAGGCCTCGTTCCTGGCCTATGTCTGGATCGGCATCCTCACCTTCACGACCTACACCCTCGCGGGCTTCATGCGTGAGCAGGTCTGCACCTTTATGTGCCCATGGCCTCGCATCCAGGCTGCGCTGACCGATGAGTACGCTCTCAACGTCACCTATCGCTATGACCGCGGCGAGCCGCGCGGCTCGATGAAGAAAAACGAGGTTTTGCGCAAGCAGGGACTTCCCGCAGGCGATTGCATCGACTGCGATCAATGCGTTGCGGTATGCCCGACGGGCGTCGATATCCGCAAGGGATTGCAGTTGGACTGCATTCAGTGCGGCCTGTGCATCGACGCCTGCAATAACGTGATGGCCAAGATCGGACGCCCCTCCGATCTGATCGCCTACGATACGGACATGAACGTAAAGGCTAGGATGGACAGGCAGCCCGAAGTTCGCCGCATCGTTCGCCCCCGCACCCTCTTCTACGTCGGCATCATCGCTGTCGTCGGCGCGATCATGATCGGATCGCTGGCCATGCGCCAGAGCAGCTACTTGAGCGTCATGCATGATCGCAACCCCCTCTTTGTCCGCCTGTCGGACGGCTCGATCCGGAACGGCTTCACCATCCGCGTCGCCAACAAGAACCTGGATGAGCGCCGCTACGCTCTCACCATCAATGGCCTGTCCCATACCAAACTCGATATCGTCGGCGGCGAGATCGACCAGGAGGGCCGCGCCGTCCTTCTGGTCGGCCCCGATCAAACCCTTGAAGCCCGTGTCCTTATCACCTCTGAGGCGATCGTGCTTCCCTCCTCGACCGATCTTCACTTCACGTTGACGGACCTGACGAGCGGCGACGTCGCCCGTATGAATGATCATTTCAAGGCGCCCTAACAGGATGATTTCCATGTCCAGCTTGTCATCTGCTTCGAGCACACCCCGCGTCATCACCGGGCGCACGGTCCTGATCTGCTTCATAAGCTTCTTCGGCGTTGTCTTCGCCATGAATTTCGTGATGGTGCGTGTCGCCCTATCCACCTTCAGCGGCGTCGAAACCGAAAGCTCTTACAAGGCAGGCTTGTCGTTCAAAAACGACATTGCCGCCGCGCACGCACAAGATGCCCTTCATTGGAATGTTGAAGCGAGGCTTCAGCATGGCGCGGAAAGCCGAATTGCACTCTCGGCGCGTGACGCTCAACAGGCCCCTCTTTCCGGGCTGACCACCGAGATTCGCCTCGCTCACCCCACCGACAAACGGCGCGATGTCCCTGTTCAGTTCGTGGAGACCGCTCCTGGCCATTTCGAAAGCCTCACGGTATTACCCGAAGGCCAATGGGACCTCGTGATCAGCCTCAAACGCGACAAAGAAATTCTGTTCCGCTCCAAAAGCCGCATCTCTCTCTAGGAAGCGATCCCATGTCGGACAAACTCGATTTGTCGGTTTTCGTGAGGCATCAGGATGACGGCACGTCCCATCTCGATCTGGCGATCGAGGGAATCGATTGCGCCGCGTGTATCGACGAGATCGAGGGTGGATTGTGCCAGCAGCCGGGTATCGTGGATGCCCGCCTCAACTACACCAATCATCGGCTCGCCATTCAGTGGCATGAGGGCGCAACATCGCCTGCTTGCATTCTTGATGAGCTGCAGCGCCTCGGCTACCGTGCCCACCCCTACCAAGCGCGCCTTGTGGAAGAGGAAGAGACGCGCCGCGCTAAATGGCTGATGAAATGCCTTGCGATTGCAGGCTTCGCATCCATGAACATCATGCTCCTAGCGGTCTCCGTGTGGTCGGGCAACGTCACCGATATCACGCCGGAGACACGGGATTTCTTCCATTGGCTCGCCGCGTTCATTGCTCTGCCGGCCGTAGCTTATGCCGGGCAGCCGTTCTTCCGCAGCGCTCTGGGCGCGCTGAAAGCGAGGCGCACCAACATGGATGTGCCGATCACCATCGGCATTCTGCTTGCGTTGATCATGTCGGTGATCGAAACCATCAATCACTCCGAGCACACCTATTTCGACTCGGTCGTGATGCTGCTGTTCTTCCTGCTCTGCGGCCGTTATCTCGATCAGGCCATGCGCCGCAGAACGCGCGCGGTCGCGGGCAATCTCGCAGCACTGAAAGCCGAGGTCGCCCACCGGATCGATGAGGCCGGCGAACCCGTCCTCGTGCCGACCGCCGCCTTGAAGCCGGGCGACCAGGTTCTCGTTCGGGCGGGAGAGCGCATCGCCGTCGACGGCGTCATCCTGTCCGGCTCCTCCGAGGTCGATGAAAGCTTGGTGACCGGCGAGACACAGCGCTGGCAGGCAAGCACCGGAAGAAATGTCTATGCGGGCAGCATGAACTTCAATGGCACGCTGACCCTTCAGGTAACCGCAGCTGAAAACGGCACGCTTCTGAACGAAATCGAGCGACTGCTCGAGACAGCATCCGCCGCCAGGTCGCGATATGTCCAACTGGCCGATAAAGTCGCCCGTCGCTACGCACCCGTTGTGCATCTCACGGCCGCGATGACAGCAATCACCTGGATGGCTTTTGGCGCATCTTTGCATGATGCCGTCATCACCGCCGTCGCCGTGCTCATCATCACTTGCCCCTGCGCTCTGGCACTGGCCGTGCCCGTGGTGCAGGTCGTAGCATCGGGCGCCCTTTTCCGGTCCAACGTATTTCTGAATTCCGGCGATGCCCTGGAACGTCTCGCGGAGGCCGATACGATCGTCTTTGACAAGACAGGCACGCTCACTCTCCCCGAAATGCGCGTTGCAAATGCAACAGCTATCCGCCCGGATCTTCTGGAAGCGGCAGCGCGGCTCGCCCTGTCGAGTCATCACCCTCTCGCTGTCGCCGTCGCCCATGAGGCTAAGAACCGCCGCCCCTTCGAGGACGCTGCCGAAGAAGCAGGTCAGGGCGTTCGCGTAATCATGGATGGGATCGAGCTTCGCATCGGCAGTCCTGCCTTCTGCGATGCCGTTGACCTCGCAGCTGAGGCGTCGGTGGAAGCCAAGGACGCCTCCATGATTGCCTTCTCATATGGGTGTGAACGGGCAATTTTCATGGTCCGTCAGGCGCTTCGCCCCGATGCCGTGATAACCATCGAAGCCTTGCGCGATATCGGCATCGATTGCCGGATCCTGTCCGGCGACCGTCCCGAGGCTATAGCGCCAATTGCCGCTTCTCTCGGCATCACTGATTGGCGTGGCGGAGCCAAGCCGGCCGATAAGATCGCGGAACTCGAACGGCTGAAAGCATCGGGCCGCAAAATCATCATGATCGGCGACGGCCTTAACGATGCACCGGCTCTCGCCGCTGCCGACGTGTCCATCTCTCCCATCACCGCTGCCGACCTCACGCAGGCCCATGCCGATGCTGTTTTCCTGGGAGAAAAGCTTTCTCCAGTGCTTGATGCTCTGGTCATTGCACGCCGCGCTCGTAGCCTCATGCGCCAAAATCTGCTGATTGCCTTGGTTTACAATCTGATTGCGGTCCCGTTGGCTTTCCTCGGCTATGTCACCCCGCTCGTTGCGGCTCTCGCCATGTCGGGATCGTCGAGCCTCGTGACGTTCAATGCGCTGCGGGTTCGCCTTGGCAAAGTGAAGGCCCTTCCGGAACCTGCTCCCAACCAACCCACGCCGATTATGCCGGCCCTGCAAGGAGCCTGATCATGCAAGTTCTGATCTATCTCGTACCGACTGCATTGCTGCTTGGCTTATCGGGTCTCGCTGCCTTCCTGTGGTCACTCAAGAACGGCCAATACGACGATGTCGAAGGCGCAGCCCTGCGTGTGCTGACGGATGACGACATCAAGCCATGACCATCTCGACTGCCATGCCGCGCGCCGGACAACTCGACTGCCTGTGTGAACCGATTGAGTCGGCCGAGCATTCACGCAACCCCGCCGCAACCGCTCTTCTGGCGACCGGCTTTGCCTTGTCGGTTCTATCGCAGGTACTCACCCTGACGATCCTTCCGCTCGCCGGCCTTTCTCTCGCGCCTGAAACGATCTGGGTGAGCCTGCCCTATGCGGCGTTCTATGCCGGTGCGGCGACTGCAAGCCTTCCTGCCTCCCTGCTTCTCGACGCCTTCGATCGCCGCGCCGCCTTCACGCTGGGCGCAAGCCTGGGCATAGCTGGTGGTCTGGTCCTAGCCTGGTCCTTGATGCAATGGCATTTCGGCGGACTTGTGCTTGGTGCATTCTGGCTCGGAATCGCCAACGGCTTCAGCCTTTTCTACCGGCACGCTGCAGCGCCGCTGGGCGCGAGGGACACGAAAGCTGTTCTGCTCGTGTTTGGAGCAGCCACGCTTGCAGGTCTCGCGGCTCCTACCATTGCGAATGTGGCAGAAGCCCTGGCAACACCTCATGCGCTCTTGGGCCTGGCAGTTGCAGCGGCACTGGCGCATGTCGGCTCGCTCCTTGCGACAGCCGGCCTGCCCCCGCGCAGGACCCATTCCGTCCCCCTCGGGGCGATCAGATTCCAGGGGTGGCGACACATCGTCTGGCCGAGCCTTATCGGTGGCCTTGGGTGGTTTGCCATGACGGCGCTGATGGGGGCAACGCCCATCGCCATGGTCGGATGCGGCCTCGGCGAAGCCGTGACAGGGGCTATCGCATGGCATGTGGTTGCCATGTATGCTCCCTCACTCGCCTTGGCAGCCTTGCCGAAATCGATCCGCCCCCAATGGATCGCCATCGCCGGGTGCGCTCTTCTGGCGGTCGCCGGGATGCTGTTCGCCTTATCGGGAAGTTTCATGGGCTTTTCTGTCTCGGCTGCTCTCTTAGGGGGCGGCTGGTCCATGGTCACGCTTGGCACCACCCTGTGGGTTCATGAGGCGGATGGGCACTCCCGCTGGCTTCTTGGCCTCCACGACGCAACGCTGCTGGGATCGGCCCTGCTGGGGGCTCTGGCGGCAGGCGCTTTCTTCTGAACAGGCAAGGTTTTGTGCCTGTAGGAAGCGCGCCTTGGCTATGCTAGTAACAGCATAGGAATGGTGACCGTTTTTCCATGCCGGGTTCAGCGGAGATGCGGATGGCCCGGCCGGACTGGAGTTTGCTTTTGACTGCCCCTCACTCTTCGCTTCATCAGGATGTCAGCTTCGCATTGCTGGTCGATGCAGTGACGGATTACGCCATCTGCATGCTGGATATCGAAGGGCGGATCATCAGCTGGAACACCGGCGCCGAACAGATTGGAGGCTGGCGCCGGGATGAAATCCTCAATCGTCACTTCTCCATCTTCCATCCTCCCGAGGCTCTCACGAGCGGAAAGACAGAGGAGGAGCTTGAAATTGCGCGAAAGACGGGGCGGTTCGAGGAACAAGGCGTGCGCCTACGCAAGGACGGCACACGCTTCATTGCCCATGTGAGCCTGACACCACTGAAGAACGACAGCGGAGATCTCTTGGGCTACGCCCAGGTCACCCGGGATATTACCGAGCGTGTCGCAGCCGAGGAAGCGCTCAAAACCCGTGAAGCACATCTACGGTCCATCCTGGAGACCGTACCCGATGCGATGATCGTCATAGACGAGCAGGCTCACATCCAATTTTTCAGCGCTGCGGCGGAACGTCTGTTCGGATATGAAGCATCCGAAATCATCGGAAAGAACATCAAGATCCTGATGCCCAATCCTTACCGCGATCAGCATGACGATTACATGCATCGCTATCTCTCCACGGGAGAGCGCCGGATCATCGGAATTGGGCGCGTCGTCGTAGGGCAGAGCAAAGATGGAGCGACCTTTCCTATCGAGTTGGCGGTCGGCGAGATGCGATCAGGCGGACAACGCTACTTCACCGGCTTCATTCGAGACCTGACGGAGAGGCAGAAGACGGAAGCCCGTTTGCAAGAACTTCAATCCGAGCTCGTGCATATGTCGCGCTTCACCGCTCTAGGCGAAATGGCGTCCACTCTCGCCCACGAGATCAACCAGCCTCTCACGGCCATCGCAAACTACCTGAAAGGCTGCCGCCGTATCTTGCAGCGCATGAAGGGGGACGAAGTGCCGATGCTGGAAGGTGCCGTGAACGAAGCAGCGGAGCAGGCCCTGCGCGCTGGACAGGTGATCCGCCACTTACGCGAATTCGTTACCCGTGGTGAGAGCGAACGGCATATCGAGAACCTGCCCAAGCTGGTCCAGGAGGCCAGCGCGCTGGCTCTGGTCGGCGCTCGCGAGAAGGGTGTGCGCGTCTCCTACCGCTTCGACCCTGACGCGGCGCTCGTGCTCGCCGATCGCATTCAGATCCAGCAGGTTCTGCTGAATCTGATCCGAAATGCGATCGAGGCCATGCAGGGCGAACCACGCCGGGAGTTGGCAATTTCCACTCACTCCGTTGCGCAGGACGGACTAGTGGAGATCAGTGTCAGCGACACCGGTACCGGCATCGAGCCGCGCATCCTGGAGCAGTTGTTCCAGCCATTCATCACCACCAAGAAACATGGCATGGGCGTGGGTTTGTCGATCTGCCGGACTATTGTCGAATCTCACGGTGGCAAGATCTGGATAGAGTCCGCTATTGGAGAGGGAACAACGTTCAGGTTCACGCTCCGCGCAGTCAGTCAGGAGGAGTTAGCGAATGCCGAGTGAAGCGGTTGTGCATGTGGTCGATGACGATCTGGCAGTTCGCCAGTCCCTGTCCTTCCTGCTGGCATCGGACGGGTTGCCTGTGCGCCTGCATGAATCGGCCTCTGCGTTTCTCGACAACGTCAAGCACGCTTCGGACGGCTGCATCGTCACCGATGTTCGCATGCCAGGCATCGATGGCATTCAATTCCTTCGGCACCTGAAGAGCCGCGGCTTCACCCTGCCGGTCATCATCATGACAGGTCACGCGGATGTGCCCATGGCAGTTGAGGCCATGAAGGAGGGCGCCATCGATTTCATCGAGAAGCCCTTCGATGATGATATCCTCCTCTCGACAGTGCGGGCCGCTCTGAAGAGGCAGGAGAAACATGCGCATCAGGACGCCCAGACTGCGGAAATCCGCTCACGCGTCCAAGGATTGTCCGAGCGCGAGAAACAGGTGCTCGAAGGCCTCGTTGCGGGAAAGGCCAACAAGGTGATCGCCTATGACCTCGGCATCAGCCCTCGGACGGTCGAGATCTATCGTGCGAATGTCATGACGAAGATGCAGGCAGCCAGTCTCTCGGAACTTGTGCGAATGGCCCTTCTTGTCGGCGTGCAGCCAAGTCATTCGGGCGAACGTCCTTAAGGACAATTCCTGAATAAGGTCTCTGGCACGAATTGAGCCATATCAACCCCTCCACTTCAAGAATGGGATAGGTCTGGAGAAATTCTAAGGCCAGGGATCCAGCAGGACCTTACAATGTCCATGACACCAGGGCCGGTTATCGTCGTGGATGACGATGCCGCCGTTCGCCAATCATTGAAATTCGCCCTCGAACTCGAGGGGCTGGATGTGCGCCTCTATGAAGGTGCGGATGAGATTCTGGCTGAATCGGAGTTGCCGGAGAGCGGCTGCCTGGTCGTCGATTACTACATGCCTCGAATGAACGGCGTCGAACTGATCGACAGGCTGAGGCGACGCCTCGTCAAGCTCCCGGCTATTCTCATCACGGCCCGGGCGACGGACGACATGCGCCGGCGGGCGGCCCGTTCAGGGTTCCGCCAAGTCATTGAAAAGCCTCTGGAGGACGGAACTCTGGTCGATAGCATCCGAGGCGCCCTCGCCGCTTCCATCTAGGCTCGATTGCCCAGCCTAAGGGGAATCCCTTATGGAGAGCACCTGAATTTTGCGCGCTGCATCGGCAGGTTAACTCTGATCTCACATCAGACACGAACCAGCGCCGAGACCCGCCATGCAAACCGCGCACGTTTCTCTCAACACCCAGATCGCTCCGAACGCGGTGCTCCTGCGTAGCATCCCCTCGCCTCAGACCTCACCCGAGCTGGGCATGGCCCGGACGGCGGCGAAGGATGAGGAGATTTTTGCCGAAGGCGATCGGGCTGCCTATTTCTACAAGGTGGCCTCCGGTGCGGTGCGGACCTTCAAGCTGCTCAGCGATGGCCGCCGCCAGATCGATGCCTTTCATCTCCCTGGCGACATCTTCGGACTGGAGACCGGTGAAGAACACCGCTTCAGCGCCGAGGCCGTAGGCGACGCAACCATCATCGCCTTCCGCCGCCGCAGCCTGGAATCGCTTGCCCTTAAGGATCAGGTCTTCGCTCATCAAGTGATTGCTTCCATGATGCAGGCTCTGGGGCGGGCTCAGTCTCACATGCTTCTGCTCGGCCGTAAAAATGCCCTGGAGAAAATCGCCACCTTCCTGCTGGTTCTCTCGGCGCGTCTCACCGAGAACGGCCACATGGACCTCCCCATGTCCCGGATCGATATCGCCGATCATCTCGGCCTCACGATTGAGACCGTCTCGCGCTCGCTGACCCAGCTGGAACGCCAGAGCATCATTGAGCTGCCGGCTCACCGGCGTTCCATCATTCTCCGTGACAAGGCTGCTTTGGAGCGCCTCGATACCTAATACGGTGTCATATGGTATGGCGCTCCTCACCCTGGCTGCGGGTGCGCACTATCGCATCAGCTTTTGCGCATACATCCTGCCAGATCTGGAGTTCGCGCCGCGCATCCGCGAGAGCCCGATGAGCAGGTACCAAGCGGTCATTCTGCAGCTTCGCATCCAGCAAGATCTTTTCAACCGCCTCAGCCCGTTCGCCATCGGGAATTTTCAACGCATTCAAAATTCGCTCGGCAGATTCCTTCCGAAGTACTTCCGTATCCTGAAGGCGTAGAGAATGCCGTGGGAGACCGGCGGCCCGCAACAGCTTGCTCAACCATTGCCCATCCCAGGAAGGGGCGCTGGCATAGAGTGCGCGGTCGCTCAGCACATCGACCATGCGCCGGGCCAGCTCATCATGTGGCATGCCTTCCGCAATTAAGCGCTCCCGCCGAATTTTATGGATCGCCTCCGCCTCGTCCGACCAATCCACCCATTCAGGAGCAGGTTTGATCAAATGGCTTTCCTCATGTCCACATGTGGTGACCCAGGCAACCTCGATCGGATAGCTTTTCTTCTCCAGTGATGAGGCCTCGAAATCTAGAAAGACGACTTCAGGCATGATCCTGCCGCTCACACATCAAGCTGAGATCACCTCGAAAACCGGAGGCTTGCGGATCTGCGGCTTCGGCATGGCCTCCATGAGAGCCTGAATCTTCTCGGCCAGATCGGTCGTGCGGTAGGGCTTGTAGAGCAGGCTGACATCATCCAGAGCCTCCTCGCTTTCCACATAGCCTGTGGTCAGGAGAACTTGAATCTCGGGCCGCTCATTCCTAATCAGGCGAGCCAAATCGATACCTGTGAGTTCTCCAGGCATGCGCACATCGGACAAGACGATCCGTACCTGATCGTTAGATCTGAATATTCGAGCCGCCTCGTCGCCACTTTCCGCCTCGATCACTTTGAATCCGAGTGACATGAGAGTGGAGATGGCGACCTGCCGGACCGCCGGATTGTCCTCGACAACCAGAACGGTCTGTCCTTCACCAAATGGCTTAGCCACAGAGCCCTGCCGCTCAATGCCAATCTCTACGGCCCCATTGGCTCGGGGAAGGCAGATGCGAATGGCCGTCCCTTGCCCGGGCACACTATCGACCTCGACATGACCGTGAGATTGCTGGACGAATCCATAGACCATGCTCAAACCAAGGCCCGTTCCCTTGCCGCTCTCCTTCGTCGTAAAGAACGGCTCGAAAACACGTTCGAGCACTTCCGGCGGCATCCCGATGCCTGTGTCGCGAACTTCGATAACGATGTATTCACCCGAACGCTCGGCCTGCCCTTCCTCCAAAACCTCGCCTCTGATGGAAATGGACAGATCACCACCTTGAGGCATTGCATCCCGGGCATTGACCGCGAGATTCAAGAGAGCCGCCTCCAATTGCGCCCGATCGACCTGAATCGGATGGCTGACGCCCTGAATATCGAGCCTGACATTGATATGCTCGCCAAGCGTTCGACGCATGAGCTCCAACAGCCCCGGCATGAGCGCAGCCACATCGATGATAGATACCTGCAACGGCTGACGCCGGGAAAATGCGAGCAGTCTATGCGTCAGGTCGGCGCAACGCTGCGCTCCCTCCATCGCCATCATGACGCGCGGTTCGGCTTTGGCATTGCCCTTGACCGTCTTGTGCAGCAGGTCGAGGTTGCCGATCACGACGCTCAACATGTTATTGAAGTCGTGCGCTATGCCGCCAGTCAGGCGGCCAACGGCTTCGAGCTTGCTGGCATGGAGGAGGTTCTGCTCCATCTGCTTGCGCTCGGAGATGTCGAACCACATGCCGAAGAACTCACGAGGATGACCGTCATCGTCGTGCATAAGCATGGTCTGATCGAGGAAAAAGCGCTCTGTCCCATCGGCGCAGGTCCAGCGATATTCCAGGGTCAAGGTCCCCTGATCCTGCAATTCCTTCAGCTGCGTGAAAACCCTGTCACGATCATCCGGGTGGATGCGCGAAGACCAGAAGTCGGAGGATTCGAGAAAGGCTGCGGGTGGAAAGCCTGTGATCCTCTCGATGCTTTCATTCGTAAAATGAAGCTGGCGATGGTTCTCCTGGACCGAGGCGGTATAAAGCGCGATAGGAAGCGACTGAAGGACGATAGCCTGATGCTCTTCACGGCGGCGCAGGGCCTGTTCGGTTTTCAGCTTCTCACTTCGGACCCGAAGGTTTTCCATCAGGAGCCGACGTTCCTCTTCACCCTGCCGCCTGATCTCTTCCGTCTTGCGGTAAAGATCGACGAAGACATCAACCTTCGATTTCAGGATCAACGGCTCGATCGGCTTGAAGACATAATCGACGGCGCCAGCCGAATAGCCCCTGAAGACGTGCATGTCGTCTTTATTGAAGGCCGTCAGGAAAAGGATGGGGACGCGGGAGGAACGCGGCCGATTGCGGATCAGACCCGCAACTTCATATCCATCCATTCTCGGCATCTGGACATCAAGGAGGATGACGGCGAAATCATCCTTCAGGACGTGTCTTAAGGCAGCCTCTCCGCAATCGGCAGTAACGATCTCGATGCCGGGCGAGCGAAGAACTTCCTGAACAGCGATAAGGTTACGCGGAGCGTCATCGACCACCAGGATCTTCGCAGGAACTTGATCGGGCATGGCACGAGTCATAGCCCGACTTTCCAAGTCGGATATAGGCTGCGGCATTCCGATACGTTCCGTCATGATCCTAATGTGGCCTCCGCTGCGCCGTTTGGAACCTTTTTCCCATCGGGGACATAAGTGCTTCGACTCAATTGAACGCGCAAGACGGCGAGAAGTTGATCAATGTCTACAGGCTTCGAGACATAATCCGTGGCGCCTGCCTCAAGACACTTCTCCCGATCTCCCTTCATGGCTTTCGCGGTGACGGCAACAAGCGGAATGTCTTGATAGCGGGGGTCGCTTCTGATCTCCCGCATCGTCTCATACCCGTCCATCTCCGGCATCATGATATCGACCAGGGCTATATCGACATCCGGCGTTTCCTTCAGACGATCGATGCCTTCCAAACCGTTCTCTGCGAAGATCACCGTCAGTCCATATTGCTCGAGAGCGCTCGTCAGCGAAAAGATGTTGCGCATGTCATCATCGATGATCAGTACTTTCTTCCCTTCAAGGGGAATGTCCGACCTCGATTCAACGATGATTTGGTGATCGGCGGAAATCGCACTGATCGACCGATGAAGGAACAGGGCCGTATCGTTGAGGAGCCGCTCCGATGAGCCCTCTCCTTTAACGATCACCGTAGCCGCAATCTGCTCGAGCTTGCGCTCTTCGGACCTGCTGAGATCTTGCCCCGTGTAGATGATGATCGGCAGATCCTCCCCGCCCTTAGTTTTGCGGATACGCTCGATGAGTTCGGCGCCCGGCAAATCCGGCAGGCCGAGATCGACGACGGCACAATCGAATTGTCGCGCTTGAAGCGTCTCAAGCGCTCCCTCAGCTGTCCCAACAGCCGTCACATCCACCTTCTCGCCCTTCATGAGCTCCGAGATGCTCATGCGCTGATTGTCGTCATCCTCGACGAGAATGAGCGTCTTGACCGGACGATCGATGAAGTCCTTCGTCCGGTTGAGAGCGGTCATCAAGGCATCCCGGTCAACTGGCTTTTCGAGGAAGCCGAAGGCACCGGCCTTGAGACCGCGCTTCTTCTGGTCGTCGACGGAAATGACGTGGATCGGCACGTGCCGGGTTCGCGGATCATGCTTCAGCAGGTCGAGCAACGCCCATCCGTCCATGTCAGGCAGGCCGATATCGAGTGTGATCGCATGCGGCTTGTAGCGGTGAGCGAGTGCCAGCGCAGCTGCCCCGTCCATCGCGATCAAGCCTTTGAAGCCCTGCTCCCGGGCAAGCTCGAGAAGAACCGACGCGAACATCGCATCGTCCTCGACGAGGAGAACGACCTTGTCCCCAGTTACGATGGCATGCCTGTCGTCGAGGGATGCTGAAAGCGCCATCGCGGCAGGTGGCTGGCGAATGATGGAAGTGGGCGTATCATCCGCTCCGGAAGGATAGGCGTTGCCGTTGCCATTGCCGCGGGTGCCGAACGTAGGCGATTGCATTGCGTGACCCGCCGGTGGCTCAATGGGAAGGAACAATGTGAAGGTCGATCCTTGCCCCGGCGTGCTCGATACGACGATCTCGCCGCCGAGAAGCCGGGCGATCTCACGGCTGATGGAGAGGCCGAGGCCGGTACCGCCATATTTCCGACTCGTCGTTCCGTCGGCCTGCTGGAACGCCTCGAAAATGATGCGCAGCTTGTCTTCAGGGATGCCTATACCGGTATCGGTGACGGAAATGGAGATCCACTGGCTGCCGGCACGCAGAGGCGAGCCTTCCGCGGAGCCGATCTGAAGGCTGACGCCACCTTTTTCCGTGAACTTGAAGGCATTCGAGAGAAGGTTGCGAAGGACCTGTTGTAGGCGCTTCGAGTCCGTCCGTATCGCCGGCGGAAGCTTTGCCTCGACATCGATATGGAAGTCGAGTTTGCGATCCTCGGCGATCTGCCGGAATGTGCGCTCCACATGATTGACCAGATCGCCGAAGCCGACATTGGTGACTTCGAGACTAACAGTTCCGGATTCGATCTTCGACAGATCGAGAATATCGTTGATCAGAGAGAGCAGATCGGATCCTGCCGCGTGGATCGTCTTGGCAAATTCTTTCTGCTTATCGGTGAGATTACCGTCCGGGTTCTCCGTGAGCAATTTCGAGAGAATTAAAAGGGAGTTGAGCGGCGTGCGCAGCTCGTGGCTCATATTGGCTAGGAACTGCGACTTATAGCGTGACGTCAGCGAGAGCTGCTCCGCCTTTTCCTCCAGAGCCGTCTTGGCAACGGAGACCTCGCGATTTTTGTCTTCGACCTCCTGCTTCTGCAACGCGAGAAGCTGGGCCTTGTCCTCGAGCTCCTCGTTGGTCTTCTGCAAGGCCTCCTGTTGCTGGCGCAGAAGTTCTTCCGACTGGCGCAGGGTCGCGGCTTGCTGCTCCAATCGGTCGTTCGTATTTTTCAGCTCTTCCTGTTGGCTTTGCAGCTCTGTCGTCAGCAGCTGCGACTGCTTGAGCAGGCCTTCGGTGCGCATATTTGCAGCGATCGTATTCAGAACGATACCGATGGACTCGGTCAGCTGGTCAAGAAACGATTGATGTGCTTCGGAGAACCGGCTGAAAGAAGCAAGCTCGATGACCGCCTTCACCTCCTGCTCGAAGAGAACCGGTAGAACGATAATGTTCAGGGGTGGAGCCTCACCCAGACCCGAGCTGATCTTGATATAGTCGCCTGGAGCGCCCGTCAGGAGAATGCGCTTCTTCTCATGCGCAACTTGACCGACCAAGCCTTCCTTCATACGGAAGCGATTGGCAAGCCGCTTCCGTTCCGTGAAAGCGTAAGAAGCCACCATGTCGAGAGCCGGCTCCTCCTCATCGGCATCAACCGTGTAAAAAACGCCATGCTGGGCATTCACCAGCGGCGCAATCTCCGACAGGATCATGTTGGAGACGGTCGTCAGATCCCTTTCTCCCTGCAGCATGCGGGTGAATTTAGCGAGATTAGTTTTGAGCCAATCCTGCTCCGCATTCTTGAGCGTTGTGTCGCGCAAGTTGCGGATCATCTCATTGACGTTGTCCTTCAAGGAAGCCAGCTCGCCGGATGCCTCAACCGAAATGGACCGCGTCAGGTCTCCCTTCGTCACGGCTGTGGCCACATCGGCGATGGCGCGAACCTGCGTCGTCAGGTTCGCTGCCAGCTGGTTCACGTTGTCGGTCAGATCTCGCCACAAGCCGGCAGCGCCCGGCACCCTCGCCTGTCCGCCGAGCTTTCCTTCGACACCCACCTCGCGGGCGACGTTCGTCACCTGGTCGGCGAAGGTCGCCAGGGTATCGATCATCTCATTGATCGTTTCAGCCAAGGCGGCAATTTCGCCCTTGGCATCCACAGTCAGCTTACGCTTCAGATCGCCTAAAGCGACCGCCGTCACGACGCTGGCGATGCCTCGCACCTGGCCGGTGAGGTTGTTCGCCATCATATTGACGTTGTCGGTGAGGTCCTTCCAGGTGCCAGCCACGCCGCGCACCTGAGCCTGTCCACCGAGCTTGCCCTCGATGCCCACCTCGCGCGCCACGCGGGTGACTTCCGACGCGAAGGAGTTCAGCTGATCCACCATCGTGTTGATGGTCGACTTGAGTTCTAGAATTTCGCCACGCACATCGACGGTGATCTTCTTCGAGAGATCGCCATTGGCCACAGCGGTCGTGACTTCCGCGATATTACGCACTTGGCCGGTCAAGTTCTCAGCCATCATGTTCACATTCTCGGTCAGATCTTTCCAGACCCCGCCGACGCCACGTACCTCGGCCTGTCCACCGAGCTTGCCCTCGGTGCCCACTTCACGGGCCACACGCGTCACCTCACCGGCAAAGGAGTTCAGTTGATCCACCATCGTATTGATCGTGTTTTTCAACTCGAGAATTTCGCCTTCGACCGCCACTGTGATCTTCTTGGAGAGATCGCCCATGGCGACTGCCGTCGTGACTTCGGCGATGTTGCGCACTTGCCCCGTCAGATTGGCGGCCATCATGTTGACGTTGTCGGTGAGGTCCTTCCAGGTACCGGCCACGCCACGCACCTGGGCCTGACCACCGAGCTTACCTTCCGAACCCACTTCCTTTGCCACGCGGGTCACTTCACCCGCGAAGGAGTTCAACTGGTCCACCATGGTGTTGATGGTGTTCTTCAGCTCAAGAATTTCGCCCTTTACATCGACCGTGATCTTTTTCGAAAGATCACCCATGGCGACGGCTGTCGTGACTTCTGCAATGTTGCGCACTTGGCCGGTGAGGTTTGCCGCCATGAGATTTACGTTATCGGTGAGATCCTTCCAAGTGCCGGCCACCCCTTCCACACGCGCCTGTCCACCAAGCTTACCTTCGGAGCCCACCTCGCGCGCCACGCGGGTGACTTCCGACGCGAAGGAGTTGAGCTGATCCACCATCGTGTTGATGGTCGACTTGAGCTCTAGAATTTCGCCACGCACATCGACGGTGATCTTCTTCGAGAGGTCGCCATTGGCCACAGCGGTCGTGACTTCCGCGATGTTACGCACTTGGCCGGTCAAGTTCGCCGCCATGAGATTCACGTTATCAGTGAGATCCTTCCAGGTGCCGGCCACGCCTTCCACACGCGCCTGTCCACCAAGCTTACCTTCGGAGCCCACCTCGCGCGCCACGCGGGTCACTTCCGACGCGAAGGAGTTGAGCTGATCCACCATCGTGTTGATGGTCGACTTGAGCTCTAGAATTTCGCCACGCACATCGACTGTGATCTTCTTGGAGAGATCGCCTCGCGCAACGGCTGTCGTGACCTCGGCAATGTTACGCACTTGGCCGGTCAGATTGGCGGCCATCATATTCACGTTTTCCGTCAGGTCCTTCCAGACCCCGCCGACGCCACGCACCTGGGCCTGCCCACCGAGCTTGCCCTCGGTGCCCACTTCACGGGCCACGCGGGTGACCTCGCCCGCGAAGGAATTCAGCTGATCCACCATGGTATTGATGGTGTCTTTGAGTTCGAGAATTTCGCCGCGGACCTCGACGGTGATCTTTTTGGAAAGATCGCCCATGGCGACTGCCGTTGTCACCTCAGCGATATTACGGACCTGACCCGTCAGATTAGCCGCCATGAGATTCACGTTATCGGTGAGGTCCTTCCAGGTGCCGGCAACACCCTTCACCTTGGCCTGACCACCGAGCTTTCCTTCGGAGCCCACCTCGCGCGCCACACGGGTCACTTCCGACGCGAAGCTCCCGAGCTGGCCAACCATCGTGTTCACGATCTTGCCGATCCGCAGGAATTCGCCACGCAAGGGGCGTCCTTCGGTTTCAAGCTCTATGGTCTGGCTGAGATCACCTTTTGCAACGGCCCCGATCACGCGGGCGACTTCGATCGTAGGCTGCACGATATCGCCGATCATGGAATTGACCGAGTCGATGCATTCGCTCCAGCATCCGGTTGCCCCGGCAAGTCGTCCACGCTCGCCGATTCTGCCTTCCTTGCCCACGACTTTCGCCACGCGCTCAAGCTCACTGGCGAGTCCCTGGTTCAAATCGGCAATATCGTTGAAGGCCTGCGCGATTTCTCCATCAATCCCGATCATGTCGGATGGCAGACGAGCGGAGAAATCGCCTTTGCGGAAAGCACGCAGAACTTTGAGAAGCAGCTTGGGATCAAGCTGCATAGCAGCGGTTTCGACTTGCGGCATGTAGCCCCCCGTTACACGTCCGGGCAACAACCCGGCACCCCTTCATGCACGGGCATCCGCTGGGCGTTTCAGCCACCTCTAGACGGATACCGACCATCCATAACGTAGGCTGGGTTTGAAAGTTCCAAGGGGGAGTTAGCCTAAAATCTCCAAATCTAACGTTGTAACAAATTGATATAAGATTTGTTCAGCTCTATTTCAGGGGGTGAACCGAAGGTCTCGATCCCAAGGCGGACTCGCCCCGAACCTTTGCGCAAGGAAATCGACGAAGGCCCGCACTTTCGCCGGAGGATGCCTGTTTGCAGGATAGACAGCAAAGACACCGGGAAGTTCCAGGGGCGGATGATCGAGGGCAAGCGCGATGAGACGACCCGCCCGGAGTTCATCGCCGACGACAAAAGTCGGCTCATAAATAAGCCCCTGCCCGCCAACGGCCGCAGCTACCAATGCATCGCCGTTATTCACCCTCAAGTTACCCTGGATCGGCACCTTCACACGGCCATCAGCCTCGAAAGACCATTCGTCCGGTCCCAAGGCTTTCGAGAGCGTATAACCCAGGCAATTATGCGAGGCGAGTTCGGCAACCGTTTTCGGCATGCCGCGCTCGGCAAAGTAGCCCGGAGATCCGCACACGGCGAGGCGGCATGGAGCGAGCCTGCGTGCGATCATCGTCGAATCGCGCAGTCGCCCGATCCGGACCGCCACGTCCCAACCTTCCTCGATGAGATCGACGAAGCGGTCGTTCAAACCGAGATCGACGGTGATGGATCGATGCAGCTGGGTGAACTCGGCGAGAAGCGGCGCAACCTCCCGGAAGCCGAACGAAACGGGAGCATTGATCCGCAAGACCCCTCTCACCTCCATTCGATCTGCCGAGGTTGCGGCTTCTGCCTCCTCGACCTCCGCCAGGATGCGCTCGGCGCTTTCGAGATAGCGCCTTCCGGCCTCGGTCAGGGTCAGGCGTCTCGTGGTACGGTGCAGCAGCTTGACCCCGAGACGCTCCTCTATGGCGCCTACATGCTTGGTGGCCATGGTCTGCGACATGCCCAAGGCCCGGGCTGCGGCAGACAGGCTGCCGAGAGCGGCAACGCGAACGAAGACCTGCATGCTGGTGATGCGATCGAGCATGAACCTCACTCCTTAAGTGTGAAGTCTTATTTGACTCAATCGGATTATCAACCTGATGGAGTAATGTATGGAGTGGAGAAATCCATGAGCTCTCCACTTCGAGTTCTTGGCTTCACCCTCATTCTTCGTAAAGACGGGAGAACTGAATGCCGGATAGGTTCATGATAGTTTCTGTAGAGCCAATCCATCCTGCGCCGATAGAAGGCTGAATTGAGAGGTCGTCATGGAGCTTGGGATCTACACTTTCGCCGAGAGAACACCCGATCCGGCAACTGGTCATCTGGTCAGCCCTGCGCAACGCCTGCGAGACTTGATGGAGGAGATCGAGCTTGCGGAACAAGTCGGTCTCGATGTCTTCGGCCTCGGTGAGCACCATCGCCAGGATTATGTGGTTTCCGCGCCTGCGATCGTTCTTGCCGCCGCGGCCGAGCGTACCAAGACCATCCGGCTGACGAGCGCTGTCACCGTCCTCAGTTCAGACGACCCGATCCGCGTCTTTCAAAACTTCGCGACGGTTGACCTCCTGTCCAACGGGCGCGCGGAAATCATGGCGGGGCGCGGATCGTTCATCGAATCCTTTCCGCTCTTCGGATACGACCTCAATGACTACGACACCTTATTCGCCGAGAAACTCGATCTGCTCCTGAAGATCAGGGATGAGGAGAATGTCACGTGGTCGGGCAGACTTAGACCCGCTCTTCACAACCAGGCCGTCTATCCTCGGCCGGTACAGAACCCGCTACCGGTGTGGATTGCGGTGGGCGGTACGCCTCAATCCGTCGTGAGAGCGGGGACCCTCGGTCTTCCTCTCGCCCTCGCAATCATCGGCGGCGAACCCGAGCGCTTCGCTCCACTCGTGGCTCTTTATCATGAGGCAGGCCGGCGTGCGGGGCACGCCCCTTCCCGCCTCAAGGTCGGTATCAACACACATGCTTATGTGGCCCCTGACTCACAGCAGGCAGCGGATGAGTTCTTTCCGCCTTATGCCCATGTCATGTCGAAGATCGGTCGCGAGCGGGGCTGGGGGCCGACGACCCGCGAGCATTTCGATGCACTCCGTTCCCCCCGTGGCGCTCTGGCGGTGGGCAGCCCCCAGGAAGTGATCGACAAGATCCTTTTCCAACATGAGATCTTCAACCACGACCGATATCTCGCCCAGTTCAGCGTCGGTACCATGCCGCACGCACAGATCATGCGTAGCATCGAGTTGTTCGGCACGGAGGTCGCGCCTGTCGTTCGTAAGGAAGTCGCAAGCCGCCAGGCACACCCTCGATAGGCGAGGCAGGGGATCGAATGCACATTTCCGGCATTGACCCGTAGCGGCCAGCAATGTGCATGAAGATTCTTCCAGGGCCTGTATAGGCAGAAGTAATTTTCACATATATATAGCAGCAATAGAATAATTTCACACAAGGAACCGTGAAATGACTGCTCGCGGAGCATTGGATTTGATCGGCAAGACACCTCTTGTGGAGGTGACAAGTCTGGATGTCGGTCCGTGCCGCCTTTTCCTGAAGCTGGAAAGCGCCAATCCAAGCGGCTCCATCAAGGACCGCCCTGCCCGGGCCATGATCGAAGCGGCCGAGGCAGACGGCAGCCTGAAGCCCGGCGGGACCATCGTAGAGGCAACTGCCGGGAATACGGGCGTCGGCCTCGCGCTCGTCGGCGCCAGCAAGGGATATCGCACCCTCCTCGTGGTTCCAGACAAGATGTCTCGGGAAAAAGTCCTTCATGCAAAGGCCTTGGGCGCAGAAGTCGTGATCACCCGATCCGACGTCGGCAAGGGGCATCCCGATTATTATCAGGATCTCGCATTGGAGATCACGCGCAAGACGCCCGGAGCAGTCTACGTCAACCAATTCGAGAACCCGGCCAATCCGGCGGCCCATGAGGCGAGCACGGGACCGGAAATCCTTGATCAGATGGATGGCGACGTCGATGCCGTCGTTGTCGGCGTCGGCTCCGGCGGCACTCTCAGCGGGATTGGACGCTACCTCAAGAAGGCGTCTCCCAAAACCGAGATGATCCTTGCCGATCCGTCGGGCTCAATACTCGCACCGCTTGTTGAGACAGGGCAGATGACCGAGGCAGGCTCCTGGGCCGTCGAAGGCATCGGTGAGGATTTCGTGCCGCCGAATTGCGATCTCTCGCTCGTGAAGAAGGCCTATTCCATCAGCGACAAGGAAAGCTTCGAGACTGCCCGCGAGCTGCTGCGCAAGGAAGGCATCCTTGCGGGCTCTTCCTCCGGCACATTGCTGGTTGCGGCCCTGCGCTATTGCCGGGAGCAGACGGAGCCAAAGCGCGTTGTCACCCTCGTTTGCGACACGGGCGCCAAGTATCTGTCGAAGGTCTTCAACGATGCATTCATCGCCCAGGAAGGCTGGCTAGACCGCAAGCCCACTGGCCGCGCGCGCGATGTCGTGATCAACCCCTTCGGCGAGGGCGCCACGATCTTCGTCTCGCCTAACGAGACGCTGAAATCCGCTTTCGCGAGGATGCGCTCGTCCGACATCTCCCAATTGCCGGTCATCGAGAATGGCCGTGTCGTTGGATTGGTGGATGAGAGCGACATTCTCAACGCTTTGGTCGCGAATGAGCACGAGCCGCAATCGGTCTTCAACAAGGCGGTCCGTGAGGTGATGGTGACACGGCTGCAAACGATCTCTGCCGATGCGCCCGTCACAGATCTTCTCCCTCTCTTCGCAGCCGGCCTCGTGCCGGTGATCATGGATGGCGACACCTTTGTCGGCCTCGCTACCCGTATCGATCTCATCAATTTCTTCCGGATTCAGGCCCAATGAACGCCCGCAACCAACTTGCCTTCTCAACCCGCTGCATTCATGCTGGCCAAGCCCCTGATCCGACCACAGGCGCGGTGATGATGCCGATCTACGCAACGTCGACTTTCGCTCAGGAAAGTCCCGGCGTGCATAAGGGCTTCGAATATGCCCGCTCGCAAAATCCAACCCGCATGGCTTTCGAGCGCTGCATCGCGGATCTTGAAGGAGGCACAGCGGCCTTCGCGTTCTCGTCAGGCCTCGCTGCCAGTGCAACCGTCCTGGACATGCTAGATCACGGGTCGCATATCGTCGCCTCCGACGATCTCTATGGTGGTACGCGCCGCCTCTTCGAACGAGTCCGCAAGCAATCCGCAGGACTTGAGATCACGTATGTCGATCTTGGCGATGCAGACGCGGTCAAAGCCGCCCTACGGCCGAATACGCGATTGGTCTGGGTGGAAACTCCGACCAATCCCCTTCTGAAGCTTGCCGATCTGGAAGCGATTGCGCAGGCGACGCGCGGTCATGGAACTTTGCTGGTTGCCGACAACACCTTTGCCAGCCCCTGGGTGCAACGACCGCTCGAATTCGGCTTCGACATCGTCGTGCATTCTACGACGAAATATCTGAACGGCCATTCGGACATGGTCGGTGGTGTCGTCATCGTAGGACAAAACCAAGAGGTCCGCGAGAAGATCGCGTTCCTTCAGAATGCCGTCGGCTCGATCTCCGGCCCCTTCGACAGCTTCCTGGCTCTACGCGGCTTGAAAACTCTTTCGTTGCGCATGGAGCGCCACTGCACATCCGCACTAAAGATCGCTGAGTTTCTCGAAGCTCATCCGCAGGTGGATGGCGTCATTTATCCTGGCTTGGCCTCTCATCCTCAACATGAATTGGCGAAGCGCCAAATGCGCGGCTTCGGCGGCATCATTACGGTTCGCATCAAAGGTGGCCTCGAAGGCGCCACGCGTTTCCTGGAGCGTTGCCAATTGTTCACCCTGGCGGAAAGCCTGGGCGGCGTCGAAAGCTTGATCGAACATCCCGCGATCATGACTCATGCCTCGGTGCCGCCCCAGGTGCGCGCAGAACTAGGCATCGATGACGGCTTGGTGCGCCTCTCCGTCGGAATCGAAGATGCCGACGATCTGATCCAGGATCTACGCTCCGCCTTGGTATGAAGCCAGATTCATCACATGGGGCTCAGGTAACTCTGAGCCCCTGTACTCAATGCATCTTCGATGTGATCCGCTCGCTCGTTGCATTGAGCAAGGCGGCGGTCATGTCTCGGCTGGCTTCTGCCAACACGGTCATTCCGCTTTCACTCCTAGCATTATTGGCTGTTTCCAAAACAGCGTAATAGGCCATGTCGCGTTTCTGCCCTGCGGCTTCGGCTTTAAAGGCACCGATCGCCTCGATGACACACGCATGCCGCCCGGCCTCGACGAGATCCCGTGCTTTTCGCAAGAGACCAAGCACACTGATCTGATTGTCCATCACAGAGCCCCTCTTCAGACCGGTTATGATTGACTTGATCCGTCTGACCTTATCAGCATGAGGGAGCTGGCCTGCCTGAACAATATTTCATCAGGCCGCCGACCTGCGACATTTAGTGTTCTAATATTACAGCGGATGCATCGATGCCTGACGCTTGGCTGAAACCTGTCGTCTTGAACCTCCTGGCATATCAAGCTGGTGTCGGACGAACCAACGTAATACGACGCAAAAAATACCCGCTCATGCTCATCGAGACTAAGCAGGCCCACTTTCATCTCGCTCCTCAATTGCACGCATAACCTCGCAAAAAATCGCTCTCTGGAATTAATACTTTTAGGGACAGCGACGTGTCTCACCCAAACGCGAACACGGCTTAACCTATACTCGCTACACGCATATTGGCCGGCACAAGGCTCCTCCCCTTCATTGAACCAATCCATTTAGGGATATCGGTCATGCGCCGATATAGTTGCTACCGAGTGGGTAGGCCATTACCCGAATATTCGTAGCTACTACTTTAGCGAGCAGGTTTCTACGTTGACAGACACATACCCAATATTCAGGTTGAATACAGAACAAGAGGCACGGAAAGTGTCGAAACAAAACAGGGCGGAAAGCATCTTTGGAGGCTAGTAATGGCCCTAGAAAGACTGGACTCTAGGCGGATCGCTTGTGCGAAACGCGCGTACACTACCCGCCGTGTTCCCCTCCAAGCGATGTCAAATCTAATAACCGATCCAGCGACGGTTCCAGCATCCGGCGACTTGGTTTTGGCACGCGTCGATGAATTGGGCAAACAACGACGCATCGAGTTGACCGATGGACGACGTGCGCATCTGTTTCCAGGTGACGAAATCGTCGTTTGCTTTGGCAACAGATATGCACCTGATCAGTTCGAAGGGTTGATCGGAGAAGACCTGAGCAGTTGTGACCTTGTCGCTGCGGGTGGCATCGCATCATGCGAAGTCACACGAAATGAGAAGATGATTCCATCAACGCGGATTTCTCCGATCGGCCTTATCACAGATGCCGAAGGCAATCGACTCAACCTTAAGAATTTCGCGGTCAACGCGCCGGCTCCGGCGAATCCGATCAAGGTCATCCTTTCCCTCGGCACATCGATGAACGCTGGCAAGACGTTCACCTCGACATCGATGGTGAGAGGCTTCAAAGGGGCTGGCTATCGGGTCGCGGCCATCAAAGCCACCGGCACCGGAGCGGGAAACGATCTTTGGATTGTTCGCGATGCGGGAGCCGATGTCGTTCTCGATTTCACTGATGGCGGGTTGGCGAGTACATATCTGATCCCACTGGAGGATATCGTCGCATCGACGCGGCGTTTGATCTATAGCGCAGCCCAGCAAGGCTGCGAAGTCGCTGTGGTCGAAGTTGCCGACGGATTGCAGCATCTCGAGACCGCAGATGTCATCCAAGCGGATGGCCTTTGGACCGATTGTGTTGGTGTCATATTCGCCGCATACGACTCAATGGGCGCAAAATGCGGTGTCGACATGCTGAAGGCTGCCGGCCACAATGTTCTGGCTATAAGTGGCCGCCTGACGCAATCGCCCTTGATGATGCGGGAAACCCAACGCTCCACCGGTCTTCCCGTCTTTACACCATGGGAAATCCAAGACGGCGCACTCACATCGATGGTGATGAACCCAGCCGGGATTTCTCCGAAGGCCGAATTCGATCATCACCACATCGAGATCCTGCGCGGCAATGACCTTATGCTCAATGGCCCGGCCAAGGTTAAAGTTCATGTCAATGGCGATACTTCGGCTATGGTCAAAACCAATGGTGAAACCAGCGCACGCGAACTGCTGAAAACTCTCGCCGAGAAGTTCATGACGATCGAAATTTCGACGCTGTGCGGAGCAGGAGTGAGGGAGCGTGGACCCAGCCGGGTCAATCGCCGGAACGGATACCGGCGGCAGCACTGGGAAACGGGTGTCGGCCGGATCGAGATCAATGTACCGAGAGTGCGAAAAGGTGGATATCACCCCATCTTCCTGCGCAGCAATGGCGTATCGGCCGAAGAAATGATGCAGCTCGTCTCTCAGGCTGCCGAGTGGGATGCGACACCACTCGATCTGGAGCGGTTGCTCGAGCGTCTCGGAATGCCTCAGATACCCTCGCAAACAATTTCTAATCTGAGCATAGAGGTGAAGCAAAAAGCCCAGCAGATCGGCCTGCAGTCACTTCGAGGCAATTCTCCCCTCTTGGCCGGCTTGCGGGCGATCTCCAACAGACGCTCCATTAAGGAAGAATACGGCTTGATCCCAGGCTACGGCGACGATCACGACGAAATGGATCCGTTCGTCCGGGTCGAGACCTTGCCAATCGGACGGGCCCGCGGCACCTCAGGCGTGGGCTAGGGAAGCAAGGCCTTAGATACAAGTGAAAATCCGAAGCTGTACAGGCGTACCCTGTACAGCTTGCGGCATCGAGAGGATGAGCCAGTGCTGACACGAAGCAGGATCGTGAACGTGATCAAGTTCATCCGAGGCCCCGTCGTTCTCGCCTACATCGCACTGCTGGTCGCGCTTGCTATCGGCTTGAGCGCAGCGGTTGGATACGCACGTGATCGAGATACCGACAAGGTTGTTGCCAACCTTCGCGGATACCCGATCACTGTCTATACCTACCACCCAACAGGGTGCTCCGACCCAGCATTGCTCTTCGTCTTCCACGGCCTTGGCCGAAACGCCTCATCCTACCGAAATTCCGCCCGTAAACTGGCGGACAAGGAATGCATGGTCGTCTTCGCCCCGCTTTTCGACAAGGAGCGCTTTCCGAGTTGGCGATATCAGAGAGGTGGAATCGTCTATGACCAAAAGTTGCTCCCTCGGGAACAGTGGACGACGTCTCTTGTTGTCGATCTCATCGCATGGGCGCGGCAAACGGAAAACATGCCCAATGCGCCATACTACCTGTTCGGCCATTCGGCCGGCGCCCAATTTCTATCACGTGTTGCAGCCTTTCAACCTCTGCCTGATGCATCACGAATTGTGATTGCCAACCCTTCAACCTATGTCCTTCCCTCGACAAAAGAGCCCGTACCTTACGGGCTGGGGGGGATGTATGATCCGGTCGAAGGGGAGAGGCGGCTGAAAGCCTATCTCGAACTCCCACTCACCATCTACTTGGGAGAGGACGATACCGGCGACGAAGATCTCGCCCAGACCTCCACGGCGATGCGCCAGGGCGAGAACCGGTTGGAACGCGGTGAGCTGACCTTCGATTCGGCGAGGTCGCTTGCGAAAGCGAAAGGTTGGGATTTTCGTTGGCGATTAGTGACCGCTCCAGGCGTCGGACATACCGCCCGCGGCATGCTTGGGAGCGACAATCTCATGGAGGTTTTCGACCTCAAGGAGCCGGAGGTAGCGCAGTAGCCGCAGGATAAGCGCAAATAAAGAGGTTACGGGCACAGGTGCTAGGACCCTACCCTTGACCCGCTTCCGATAGGAAGAAGGATATCCCTGCAGAGTGATCGCTCATACTCACTCATGAAGACTCAGGCGCAGCGCCTGACATATCTTGCAATTCACTTTTTCGAGGCGCGCTCATCGTCGTTACAATGCAAACGCTTACCCCGATTTAGTCCGAGATTTTGCGAACTTCCTATGGTTATCTTTCAGAACGCCTCTCTAGGACTTGCAGAGCTTGAGCGGGATCTACAGTAGGGCAATTCATGCAGCGAATACAATGAAAGCATGTACGCACCATGACGACGGGACTCGTTTACATCTGGGAAGCTTCTGGCACTGAATTCACTGGCGGCAAGCTGAGAACAGGAACTATCGAGTTAACTCATTTGCGCCCTGCGACAAAGAAGCAGACAGGGTTACGGGGCCGCTACGTCGATGTTTTCAATTTCAACGATGTCAGCAGGTCAACAGAAGCGGGCGCCGCAGGATCTTCAAAATCCGAACAGGCGGAGCCAGGTGAGTTCATTGATTACATGTTCGAACCATGCTCTGGCGGGCTGGTTGGAGGTGTAGAGGAGCGCTTATCGGCGTCCCGTTTCGCAGAGGTGAACGCCTATTACCACATCACCCTCATGGCCGAGCGCATAGATAATGTCCTGACTCAGCTTCGTAAAAAGGCTCTTCCGAAAATCCAGGCTCTCGTCAACGCGCACGAGACTGGACAGGGAGGGGCAAAGGAAAATCGCCACGCTCAACCAAACCGAATATCCCCAAAGCCTGTTTCAGGTGTTGCTTACCGCTATCCGGTTAAAAGCATCGATGATCCTACCGAGATGTCGATTCCCCGATATGGACAGCTTGAGTTCGGACCAGGCTCCACTTGGACAGACAAAGGCTGGCTCTCACGCATTTCGGGCGGAACATATTTGTGCAATCCTGCCCATATCGCCGGTTTCATATATCAGGGCTACGGACGCCATGTTGTACGGCATGTCGCGGACATTCAGGCCGACGGGCTTTCTGCGCCACGAGCGCAACCGAGTCGAGCCAGCGCTCTAGAAGCTGCTCTGACCTCTTACCTGTCAGCATCGATGCTATCCACTCCCCATATCTGGTGCTGGCATAGGCATTACGGCCCTGAATATTCCGATGCTGAGAGCCTTTCTCATAATCTTCATATGAATGACGTCGGTGCGTTCATGACGCGCTCAGACGCCTTCGCGACGCGGGTTCTGTCTGGTTGTTTATGGGATCTTCATAAGAAGCTATCCGCTGACGGGATCGATTGCCTGAAGCTGGTTATCGCAGCACTTTACGAACTCGGCCGCTTGACGGACAATCCTTTCGATCCGGATGTTTCGCAGACCTTTCGCATACGATCATCGGCAGAGAATTTTGCTTCCTGCATGGTTCATGCTGCCCGTGAAACGTTCGGCCCGCACTGTGAACGGATCGTGCTTGATGTTCTATCGAACAGGGGCTTGAAATTCGAGCCCTTAATTCTTCGGAAACTAACGGCACCTTCGGTTCCGGGAGATGATGTTCTCTCATCCGCATCGGAGGAAGTCGAGTTCCACATCACCAGAATCAGGACACAATTCGAAGATGCCATCATCCCCGATGATGGTGATTTCTTAGGTCCCGACAAACTAGCGCGTCATATCTCGGGGTCGAATGCACCTTACGATCTCTCGGCTGTTGGCGACGTGATGCCTGGGATGCGGATGCGGCACCGCATTCGGAAATTCGGCGAGGGTTATCCCTTTGCGTGGGTGAAACCGATCCTCGACAGTTCTTCGGTGGTCACAGGAAATCTCGAAGGGCCGTTCTCCAAGAAATCAGAGAAGCTGGAGACAACCAGAAACTTCTCGTATCAAGTCAACCCGAAGCTTGTTTCCGTCCTGGACCATGGCGGCTTTAACGCTATGACAATCGCCAACAATCACATTCAGGATTGCGGCCGCGGCGGCGTCGTTGAGACGATCGACGCGTTGGATAAGTATCATATCCAGACCTATGGCGGGGGCCGAAACGAAAGAACGGCGCATAGACCAGCGATTTGGGATGGAACGAGAAACCGTATCGGCCTGCTCGGCTATTACTGGAACGGAAGAACCGCTGCGCGCGGCGATCTTCCTGGCTCCGCACGCGATCTATCGCATCTCGTCCAGCGCGACATGGCGTTGTTGCGCCCCTTGGTCGATCGCATCGTCGTAATGGTCCATTGGGGGATTCCCTATGAACGCTCACCCTTGGAGGACGACCGCGCGAAAGCACGCCGTTTCATAGACCTTGGCGCCGACGTCGTCGTCGGACATCACCCGCATATTCTGCAGCCGTTGGAAATCTATAAGGGCCGGCCGATCCTGTACAGCGTCGGCAACTTTGCATTCGGCTCTGGAAACAGTAAGGCGGAGTCGATCCTGCCCAGCATACGCTTCCAGCAAAGCAGTATCGAAATGGATATATTCCCTGTTTATGTTCAGAACAGAGATCCCAGGCTCAACTATCAGCCGAAAGTCATCGGCGGCGAGTCTGGAACAGCTACGATAGACCGCCTCCTTTCCATGTCACCTGGTCTTGAATGCGAGGTCGAACGGCACGATTACTGCCTCCGTCTGTCCATCAGCGATACCAAAAGCATGGTTGGCTGACGGCTATTACACCAAATAGTCCTGTCGCGCGGGCTTACGGCTCTGGCTTAGAGACGGTTCGAGTGGCAATCTTTATTCTGTGAACCAGATTATCGAGCGCAAGAGCCTAAGCATGAGCGAGCCTATTCTCTGGACTGCGGAAGAAGTTCAACGTGTCACCGGCGGTACTTGGCTTGAGCTTAATCCTCAGGGCAGGAAATATCGGAGATGTACTTTTCCGACCAAGTATCTCGATTCCGATTGTGTCGTTATTCATGTGCATGGGCCCGGATGGCCTGATAAGTGCATCGATGGCTCCCATCAAAGGGGTATGACCTCCGACGATCTGATACGCCGCATTCAGAACTATTCGAACACGATGGTCATCACGTCCCAAAGGCCGACGATGCCCACCGGCACTCCCGTCCTCCTGGTTCGTTCGACATACGATGCCCTATTCGCTTTAGCGGTATATCAGCGTTCCCGTTATGAGGGGCGTATAATCGGTATCACAGGAACAGCCGGCAAGAGCTCGACGCGTGACTTCCTCGCTGCCCTCCTCGACATAAAAGTCCCAACCTTTGCGTCATTCGGAAACTGGAATGCCATCGAAGGAAACGCTCTTTCACTTGCCAATCTTCCGCCGAAGGGCGAACTGGCCGTCATTGAAATCAGCGCGGGAGCAATTGACGGTTTGCGCAGGCGCAACTCATTGGAACTGGTCCGCCACCACGATGCTATCATCACGTCCATTGGAGTAAACCTCACATCGAAGACCCCGACGGCCAAGTACGTGGCCGAAATCAAGTCGATGCTCTTTTCAGCCCTTCCGGACGACGGCTGCGCGTACTTCAGTTCCGCAGTACAGGAAATCGAGACATTGATTGCGTCGGCCGGGAGCCATAAACGGCGCATTGTTGGAAGACCCGGCGAAAGCAGCATCTCCGTCGAGATTGTAGGTGAAGAGCTCGGAAAGACGCATCTTCGTATTTCATTCCTGGATTACACTGCCGATGTATCGACCAACATCATCGGCTCTGGTCAGCTGAGCAATCTCGCCCTTGCGTTGCAATGCGCAGCCGATCTCGGCGCGGACCCAAGGAAGCTGGTAGAAAAGGTTTCAGAGATCACGCTGCAAAAGCGCAAGATGGAGGTCAAGAATTATACGTTAAGCGACAAGAGCGTTCACCTCTTGAATGACTGCCACAACGCAACCCTTGTGTCATTCTCGAGTGCGCTGAACTATTTGGACAGACTTTCCCGAGGCTTCAGAAATCAGATTTTCGTCATTGGCAAGATCGTTCACATAGAGGGCTGGGAGAAGCATGTTTATGAGACGCTCTCTCATGATCTGAAGCGGTGCAACCCGAAAACCGTCATCCTCTTCGCAGATGGCTTAGATCCGCTTGAGCATGAATTGAAATCCTTGAACATGAACGTATTGAGGGCGACAGACGCGAAAGAAGCACTGAAACTCATTAGACGAAACATTACAGACCAGACATTGATTTTCCTGAAAGGTTCTCACCGAGGCACGGAGATGCGGGAGCTGGGCGATTCCCTCCAGAAGCACTTGAGAAAGCGCAGCGTAGAATACGCCTCTGCCAATGCCTGAAACTTCCAACATATGCGATGCAGGGCCTCAATACAGACGATGCGAGCACCTAAACTCACATATCCTATGGGTAACTCTGCTCTCCAAGACGCCGATAACCCGCGCTTGATAACGACGCGCGGACCTCGTCTCAAAATAGTTTCCGTATCCTCTAGCGAGCGTCGTTATCGAGGATGTATGATTTCTCTTTGGCTTAACCGTGCAGACAGGTTTTCATATGGAGCAGGTCTCTGATCCCCGAAGCTTAGAGGCACAAGCCTTACGCCTTATGGATGTATGGTTTCCATCGTATCGGCAAGTCGGCCGGCACATGACGTCCAGCAAGCTGGTCAACTTTTTTCGTGACTACAACAAATTTTACAACATCGGGCCCAATGCCACTCGACGGATCTTCGATGACAAGCTGCTCTTCTCGGCATTCCTGACTGGCATCGGAATCAGGACCCCTGTTTCGAGTTGGATCGTCGCCAACGACATTGCCTTCAACTCTTCAGGGCAGCGGATTCCTACAAGCGCGCTGATTCCCTTACTGAGCAACGGCTCCTGGTTCGTCAAACGTCGATCGGGGAGCGGAGGCCGCGGCGCACTCATGCTCAACCATGGCACCATCACCAAAGCGGATGGCTCAGTCGAAGCGATGAGCGAGGCCAGTCTTGTGCACTACCTTAAAGATGATAGGGGCTTCCTCATACAGGAGATTGTCGTTCAATCCGACGAGTATGCTGTCTTCTCGCCATCATCGCTCAACACAGTGCGCTGCCTCACCTTTCTTGGGCAATCCCGAGAGCCTGAGGTAGCGGCTGTGAGCCTACGGATGGGTAATGGCCGTTCAGTTGTCGACAATGATGGAATTTACTGCGGAGTTGATCTAAAAACCCATCGCCTCCTCGGCCCCGGTCTCACGGATGATGATGACGGCTTTGCAGTCCAGATTTTCGAAAAGCATCCTGTCAGCGATGTGACCCTGCCCGGCCATCGGTTAAATCGCCTCAACGATATTTTTGAGGTCTGCAAATTGGCGCATCAGGCCCTGGGCGGGCCTATGACAATCGGCTGGGATGTGGCGATGACCGACGCCGGGCCATGCATCATGGAAGGCAATCTGCGCTGGGGAGCGGCATTGCATTCCTTGGTGGATCCGGGAGTCAAAGAACGCCTTTGGGCGCTTTTCCTGCGCGACTGCAAACTTTCCGGAACAGGTTTCCCGACTAATCTGTCAAATGTCAAACGGGACAACCTCGTCACCGTTGTCTTTCGGGTCAAAGGCAAGGTCCAAGGCGTCGGCTATAGAAAATGGGTCGAAAGCCTTGCTGAAGAAAAGGGGCTGTACGGGCAAGCGAAGAACCGCGCAAATGGGGATGTAGAGATCACCCTTACTGGCCCCCTGCGCCCGCTTGAATTCACGATACTGGCTGCGGCGGACGGTCCGCGCAATGCGGATGTGTCCGGGATCGAGATCGTTCACCTCACTCCTGTTGATCTCGGCAAGCGCGCTACATCTTTCAAAAAGCAATCCAGAGTAAAAATGCAGAAGCACGAGCAACAGGTTGCCGACAGCGTTGAAGCCGTGACTTGATCGGGCAATTCAGCTTTCCGCGCATGTAAAATGAAAGTGGCTCCAGTCGACACCGGAGCCACTTGTAGTTAGCAGTGCATAGGCTTAACGATTTTCGGCCAATAGGAACACGGTCGCCGCTAAGCCCGCCCTCTCCGCTTAGAGAATAAAATCGGCGGAGGTGAAGTTGTGAAGGCCTTTGATCTCAAGACGGAACTCGTAGCCCTTATCGTGATCCGTATTGCCGTAGATGTGCGTTTCATTGAGCGCAGCATCCTTACGGATACGGATCTCGGCGCCAGCCGTGGTGAAAGCCGTCGACGACGCTTCACCGAGGAACTTGAAAGTCTGGTTCCCGCTCTTGATGGTATCGGCGTCGATCGTCGAGAAATCGAACTTGTCGCCCTTCACGTAATCCGTGATGGTCTTGGCCTTGTTGGCCTCCGACACGGTGTTGAAGTCATAGGTCTTGCCCGTGGGGACTGGAATCGGCGTGGGCTTCGGAGCAGGCATCGGGTCCGATCCAGGTGCTTGCGCCGTAATCTTGATGGCATCACGCAAGGCTGTAGATTGGAGCATGCCGCTGGCCGTATGCCCGACGCCAGCAGCCTTCACGAGCTCCCAGTTGAACTCCCAGCCTTTGGATTCGGCCAGCTTCTTGGCAGTCTCGTAGGCGTTCAAGCCACGATCGAGACGGTTCGAACCCTGACGCATGGCGGCAGCGCCGGTCGCAAGATCGGCATCGTCCGTATTGTCGTCTTCCGCACCCAGATAGATCGTGATCGGATCGGCCAGATAATCCTTCAGCAGCGCCTCGGATTCCTGTGCCGAGAAGTATCCACCGCCGAAACCGTAAGTAGCCTTTTCAGTCAGGCTCGGCCAAACATAGGTCGAGGGATTGGCAATGATCATCTTGTCGAAGGTGGCGTCGTCACCATAGGCCGCGATGCGGCTGAGGAACTGGCCGCCAGCCGAATGGCCGAACAAGACCATGTCGTCGCTGTTATCGGTGCCGACTTTGGCATTCGCCCAGTCAGCAATGTCGTTGACGATTGAAACGGTCCAATCATCGCGATTGGAGACGAACTTGCCGCTGTCGAGAATGCCGCCGCGCTGATAGGCATCGCTATCGAAGCGAGACGTATCGAACAGAGGGGCGACGACATAGTAGCCCTTCTCTTCCGCGATCTTGATGGCTGCATCGCGTGCGCTGCTGGCCCCACGGCTGCTGCCATGAAAGTTGAGCATGACGCCTTTAATTTCACCGGCGGGCCGATAAGTGAAAACATCCAGCGAGGTGCCGCCGAATTTAACAGTTTGGGTCTGCTTGCCCACGGGAGCAGCAGTTACATTCAGTGCCATGATTTTTTGCCCCAAATAACGCTCAGCCTCTTAATCGAGGTTTTTCGAGCGATGCTTGAAAATAAATAAGTTTAACTTGGTCAGTATGATTTAGCTTACGCGAAAATGCTCGATTAAACCCACAACGGCGTGTGGAACCGCCTTGCACTATTCAGCCGCTGAAGCTAAACGCTCAGCCACTCGAATTGCTTTTTACCTCTGAATAAGGCGAAATAGTGACGACGGGAATTTTGATATACCTCGGAAGATTCAGTTATTTTTCTGCAATAAGAATTTAGAGAAGATTACTTTGCATATCTTCAATTTATAAAGACTATGATCCTATATATTAACTGGCTTCCTAGAATCCGTGAAAGCGGATCGCGTTAGCGGGAGCTGGCGCTATTTACATCTCGTGGAAGCAATAGCAGAAAACAAACGGCCTCTCGTGTGACCGAAACATCCAGGGTGCAGTTACTCTTGCACCAAAACTCTGCTCAGAGAGCGGGAGATGGGTGCTAGAAAATACTCCCAAGGGGTGCGCGAGCCTGTGCGGATGGCTACATCGGCGCTCATTCCAGGCTGCAATGTCACCGTCTTGAGGCCAGGCGAGTCCGAGCTCAGCTCGACGCGGGCCTGATAGTATGAGAAGCCTGTTTTAGGATCGACAAAGCGATCCGCTGAGACTGTCTGAAGATACCCTTCGATAGCGGTGCGGCTGCGCCGATTGATCGCCCAAAGGCCGATATTAGCTGGAAGACCGGGGCGGACCTGATCGATGTCCAAGGCGTCTATCGACGCCTGAATGACGAGCTTTTCATTGGTCGGCACGACATCAAGGAGTGGTTGCCCAGCCGTTACGACGCCGCCAAGGGTGTGAATCTTGATCCCGACGACAGTCCCATCAATCGGTGAGCGGATTTCCGTCCGTCGAAGAATATCCTCCGCGGCCGCCAGCTTTTGCGACATCTCATAGGCTGTCGACGTCGTCTCTTCGAGACCTTTAACAATTTCAGTCGCTGAGGCTGCTTTCAATTCCGCGCTTCGCAGCAGCACCTCCTCGATGCGCTGCCGTGAAACGCCAATTGATGCCTTGTAGCTTCCAATCGCTCCTTCGATCTCCGCTTTCTCACGCTGCAAGGCGAGAACCCGCGGCTTGTTCGTGAGGCCCTTCTCAAGGAGACTTTGAGCAGCGACCAACTCCTCGTCGATCAATGAAAGCTTTGTCTTCGATGACGTGATTTGCCCCTCCAGACCCGAGATCTCGATTACCAAGCCAGAAACCGTGCGCTCAAAAATGGAAAGACGCTGCTGAATGAGCGTTCGACGATTCTCGAAAATGCTTTTCTGTCCAAGAATGGCATCGCGAACTGTAGGATCCGTCATTCTTGAATTGAGATCGTCAGGGAGAGCGATCTCTTGAAGGCCGTCACGCTCTGACGTCAAGCGGGCCTGAGCCGCCCGTGCCCCGTAATACTGGGCCCTGACCTCATTCAAGGTCGATGATGGCAGCGTGCTCTGCAGCTTGATCAGAATGTCTCCGGCTTGAACATGCTGACCTTCACGCACAAAGATATTCTCAACAATCCCGCCCTCGAGATGCTGCACGGTCTTCGTATTCGTATCGACCGCGACGACGCCTGTCGCAATCACGGCACTTTCGATAGGAGCAAGATAGAGCCAGAGCGACAGCATCCCGATCAAGCCGACGATGATACTGGAGCCTGCGAAGATCAAACCCGCTCCGAACGGCGAGCGTGATGAGAAACGGTCACTTAATGGAGCAAGCGGATCCGGCGGCGCTGGGACGGCATCGAGCCTGCTCATTTGACAGCCCTCAAGTCGGCAGTTCCAGGTCTTCCAGGCACATCGTTGGCGCCTGCGGCAACCGATATTTCCGGCTCACTCCCGCCAAGGGTCAGGAATTTGTCTGCTATCCTGCTCGAGCGAACGGATGGCGCCGTCTGTGTCATGATGATCGAAGTGCCCGCCCGCTTCAGCTCAACGATTGCAGCCTCCATCGCCCTACGTGAAGGACGATCCAGATTGGCCGCCGGCTCATCGAGAACGAGTAATCTAGGTGCCCCATAGATAGCCCGCGCCAAGGCAATTCGCTTGCGCTCACTTCCCGACAATCCCGTCGTATCTTCGCTAATTTCGGTATCGTATCCCTGAGGAAGGCGCACGACAGTATCGTGGATATTCGCCAGTTTCGCGGCAGCTAGAACCTCAGAGAAATTACCTTCTCCCATGCGAGCGATATTCTCGCGCACCGTTCCATGAAACAGCTCGGTGTGTTGAGGCAAGTACCCTATCAGCTGAGTTCTCATCTCAGGTGGAAGCCGCCAGATCTCGACATCGCCCAGACGGATTTGTCCATACTGGGGTTGCAGCAGACCAATCAACAAACGGGAGAGCGTTGTCTTTCCCGTCGCAGCGTCACCGATGATGAGAAGCAACTCTCCGCGACCGACTTCGACGCTCAACCGCCTTACCACGTAGTCACGACGGCCATAGTATCGGAAGCTGACGCTGTCGACGATCAGCTCGGCTTCGCTGGTGGTATCGGCGACGGAAGCTTCCCTCTCGCCTTCTTCCGAAAGCATTTGCTTGACACGTTGATAGGAAGCGCCGGCCTCTTTCAACGACCGCCATTCTCTAACCGCCCGCTCCGCCAATGCATATCCGAATCCACCCATCATCCTCGCGGCGAAAATGCCACCAAGAGTGGCTTCATTTTGCAGAAACAGCCAGATGCCGACACCAATCATGGCAATTCTGAAACACTGGCCCAGTCCTCGCATCATGGTTCGGAAGAGCGCGATGTTCGCTTCGGACCGATCGCGCTCCTCAAGATGAGCAATGTTACTGCGCCTCCACCGCTCGGTCAGACTCGTCGACATGGTGAGAGCGCCGACTGTTTCGATGTTCCTTTCAGCTCCTGCAACAATTCTGTCGGCCGCGCTCTCGGCCTGGCGTGATGCACGCCGCGTCCCGCGCGTAATCAGGTCCTGGAGAGGCCCCAGTAGAAGCAGAACAACTATCGTGCCGACCCCGAGCGCTCCGAGCAGGGGATGAATGAGATAAATGCCAAAGAAGAACAACGGCGCCCATACGACATCGAGCCACGATGCCGCTGAGCGTGTAACGAACGAGCGCAGAGTAGAGAGTTCCCCGAGCGCCTCCGGCGCCGTGGGCGTATCGCTGATGGATCTGTTGGCCAGACTGGCATGCAGCAACCTCACGCCGAATTGCTGCTCAATCCAAATACCCCAACGAGAAAGCATCCGCCGCCGTACAACCTCCAGCGCCAGTCCGGCGATGAGGGCGACGATGACGATCAGCGTGAGCATCACGAGTGTTTCGATGCTCCGGCTGGCAGGAACGCGATCAAAAGCGTGAAGCATATAGAGGGGAACGGAGAATTTGAGCACGTTGATGAACGCGCTGAAGATCCCGACCGCTATGAGACCGGGACGAGAGGCTCGCCAAGCGACACGGATGACCTGGTTTCTGCCTTTCGTCCCTCTGTTTTTCGACCTCGCCATAGGATTCCTAAATCAACAGGAGTGACGGGCGCTGCTACGTGGCCTCATTCATTGGCTTCCACGAGCTCCATCCCATTTTAATCGACCTGCGATTAGCTCTATCCCGTGCACGTCCTTAGTCGCACCTGATCAGGAATCGTTGAATCGTGGTCTCGCAACGTAGCTTTTACGAAAGGGCTCGCTCTACATCCTTTCTCGAAGCGCAAAGTTGGCTTCCATCCAACCATTTTAAGAAAGATGCCTTGTTTGGATATACCTATTCCGATCTATGCCTTTTGAGATACATGCAGCTCCCAAGAAAAGCCCCAAACTCAATCAGCATACAGAGCGCAGCATTTGCAGACCCGTTATAATTACCTCACAGTAATTATCATCCGCAGCCTCACATATCGTTTCGACATAAGCGGGTGATGGCGCTGGAGCTTGAAAGGCATTTGAGGGAGCCACCCACAGGATCGTCTCACTGCCTCATGTAGGCACCATAAAGGCCATGCATTTCGATGGGCCTGAACAACTGCTTCGACTCGCGCAGCCCAGGCCGTCCGGTATCCGATGAGTCGTTGAAATGGATCAGCTTCGGAAACTCCACCATATGGCGGTAGCATAGGAGATAGGAGAGCCCCCGGTAATTCGTGTCTGTAATACAGAGGAAGTTACATCCCAAGGTATGAGCAAGGTGACCCGTGAAGGCAAAGCCCCGCACTTCCCCATCACATTCCACAACCAGCCCGTTGAGCAATTCATGCGGAAAGCGGTCGGCCGTTTTCAAACAGGCACGCGTGTAGCGATAACCATTAGGCGCAATACCATTGGCGATCAGCCGTTCCCGCCAGTTCTCCAGAACGCTCGTACAGGCAGCCCAATCTGCAGCTGTGTAGGGCCTCGTATCGACATGCCCTTGGCGAAGAGATCCCGATATCTTGTTCCGCAATTTTTTGAAGCCTGACCCTTCCAATCCCATGACGGCGGCACGATCGAAGATGAATTCTTCTTCCCTGAAGAAGACTTCATAACCTGCGCGCGCAACTGGAAGGGCATCGCTTTCCTGCACCCAGATGATCCGACCTGAACGATTGCCATTGAACTCCTCCATTCTCTGCTGGGCATAACGCAACGCAGAGACGTTGAAGGGAAATGGAGGAAGATAAAGATCCATCCGCGACTGGCCCTCCTTGCGACGGATCTGATAGATGAGCATGGATCCGGCATGACGCTCCCAACGCAACGTGTGTGCGCGGAACTGGCCGTAGAAGTAGAGTAAAGGGAAATAGTAGAGCCAGGCCTTGACCTGAGCTTCATCCGCAGCTGCAAGAAAAGTATCCGCATCCCTGATCTCGATTGGGACAAGACTTTCCAGACCGATATTTCTTTGCGCTATATTCATCGTTCATCGACCTCGGAATGGGCGCAAGTCGGAGTTGGCGGCCTTTTCTCGAAAGATTCCAAACAAGATCAGGCTTCACTGTGACGTTCGAAATGACAATGGGAACATTGAGAGCGGTTTATACCCATTATGGACTACGGACAGCGGAGTACTTCAGGCATTTCGGGTGTAAGTCTTCCGTCAGACCTGAAGCCATCCCAACCTGATCTGCTTGTTCTCCGCGCCGGCGGTGAACTTCTGCTTGAACTCCGCAAGTCCGCGGCTTCGACCTGCGTCGCCGGAGTTGATCCATTCCCGATCAGGATACAGCTTCGAATGCTCGTGGACGATTAGCGGGCCAACATCATATTGATGATCGCCCCTCCCATAAACATAAGTGGCCCATGAAGCGCCGAGATAGCTGCCTACAGTGTAGCCGATAACGTCGTCATCCAGCATCACCGCTACATGCCGGACGCCCAGGGGCTCCAATGCCGCCAGGTTCTCTAGGCTCCAGACTGTACGGGCTCGATAATATGTCGTCTCGCCCTTCGCCTTCTTGTCTGCGAACCAACGGTCATTGCAAGCCAGGACGCGATCAAGATTGCCCGAATTGATCGGCTCCAGATGCACGCCTGCTTTCAGGAGTTTGCGGATATTTCGGCGATGACCCTGCAGGGAGGAACCGATCATTCCGGAGACGGTTTCGCGCTTCCACACGAATTCATGATAGCTTTTGGGAGGTGCTATGCGGCTTATCCAGTCTTCCTGATAAGGGGCGAAGACTGGCCCTATAAGGTCACCAGGATTGAGCGCCTGCATTTCACGCCTAAGAGCATGATTGTACTCATCACGATCGGACATCAGCGGTAGAAATTTAGTCCTCTTTCCTACGCGAATGAGGATGCAATCCCGCTTCACGACCTCTGTCGCGCCATGAGCGAAGTCCTCGGCCAGCACCAGCAGGCTCATGTCGAATGCCGTTCCGCCCAAAGCCTCCAGATGCCCCCCCCATTCAGCGGCGCGGGCAAGGGTCTCCCGCTGAAGCCAGGTAGGCCCCATTGGTGGGAGACCCGAGGGTTCCGACTGAGGCAGCCGTTCGAGACGCTCCCGAGCTCCGCTGTGGTCAGGGTCTTCCGCAAGGATGTCGCGATATATCTCTCCCGCATCCCGAAACCGCAGCAGCTTACGCAATTGCCCGGCGACTTTGAGCTTCAAATCTATTCGGGCGGGATCCGCTGCCAAGGCAGCCTGATAATAGTTCAGCGAGAGCCGATGCTCACCCCGCATGCGCGCAATATGACCGAGCCCTGCCAGCGCCCGAACCAGCATCGGCTGTTCTTTCAGCAAGCCGAGATATAGAGCTTCTGCCTCGTCCAGACGCGAGAGCGTTCTCAGTTCCTGTGCCATTTCAAGCCTAGGCCGTGTCCGGCGTGGATTGGCGGCCCGCGCGACTTCAAAATAATTCAGCGCCGCAGCAGCATCGCCGCGCTGCCGAGCAAGGTAGCCGAGGTTCAGGGGAGCCCGATACCCATTCGGCTGTTTCTCCAAGATAATCTGGTAGACGCTTTCGGTGGCCCTTCGTAACGCAGCAACGGCATCAAGATGAATGGGCACTTGCCCTTCCGCCTCAGGAAACTCAGCTTGGCTGTTGGCTTCCATAGCTGAGGCGTGTTTTATATGAGAAGCTTGCGGGATCACGGTGGCCTCCAGCATGACCAGGGAAGGTTTGATTATTGTTGCCCCTCAAGATGGCAGCATGGGTAAGCTATGCGATCCAACCTTTCCGCTGCCTTGCGCTTATTGTGCCCACGAAGAACATTCGACCGCCAGAGCCTGCTTTGCGGAAGAGGATGCTATTTGGAGGTACGCCGGAAATCTCCCGCCCTTTTTCGCCACCCTCTGCCAAGCTCGGATGTTCGACAGAACGTTTTTGCTCAATGTTCAGATTTGCCACCGTAAGATTTAAGCTGGACAAGGGATCTTCATGTCAACCGCAGATCCATTTCGTTAAAGAAAGCTGATGCAGGGACGCGGAGGCAGGGTCATGATTCCACGCGGCTCCGGGCAAATGCAGGCGACCCTCGATGGCGTCACCTTCGATGTCTATACCTACAAGCCAGATGCGCCGGTCAAAGGAATTCTGCTGATCTACCACGGCACATCGCGCACGGCGGGCAGCTACCGCGACTATGCCATCGAGCTCGCCGAACGTGGAAAGCTCGTGGTGGCGGCGCCGCTTTTCGATAAAGCCCGCTTTCGCATCAGGGATTATCATCGCGGCGGCCTAGTGGATCGGGGCGGAAACCTCAAGCCTGCCAGTCAGTGGACGACACGCTTCGTGCCGCTTCTGGCCGAATGGGTGCGAGCGCAAGAGGAAGCGGAAACGCTGCCCTACTGGTGCTGGGGCCATTCCGCCGGCGCGCAGTTTTTGTCGCGTGTGGCGGCATTCGAGCAGCCGGATGGGCGCCGCATCGTATTGGCGAACGCTTCGAGCTATGTGCTGCCACTGCTTGGCCGCTATCCTGATGGAGAGGCAGCGCCTTATGGCATGGGTGGCGTTTACGAATACGACGAAGAACGAGAGAAGCTGCGCGGCTATCTCGGCATGCCTGTCACGATCTATCTCGGCTCCAGGGACGACGACCCACGGGACCCTGAATTGTCCATGAAACCTGAGTCCAGACGACAGGGTGTGCAGCGCAAGCATCGTGGCGAGCGCACATTCGCGCTCGGCCAACGCCAAGCGGCGGCCCTAGGTTGCCCCTTCGGCTGGCAGCTGGTCTACGCGCCTGAAGGCGAGCATTCGACCTGGCAAATGATTCAATCCCAATGCGTTCTTGACGCTTTGGAATTGTTCAGATCGTCGGAAGTCAGATTCATCTAGCAAATGAGATAAAGGCAGGATGACTGGCCTTCGAGTCATCGCTCCCGGCGAATGTGACTTCGTTGACCAAGAAAAGCCAAAGGTGTAAGTTTAAACCTTAGCTGACAGTTTGCATTGACCGGATTTCTTCTCATCTCCGGAAGCCTTGATCTGAGCGTTCGAGTACAATTATTCGATGATCGTTGTTGCCGCCTGATTTTTCATGCCGAGCACGGATGTGTGGGGATGAAAGGAAATGGCTCTCGCGCTTGTCTTTGTCATAGTGGCCATCGGCTCCGTTGTTTTCCACCTCGTCAGCCCATGGTGGTGGACGCCGATCGCGTCCAATTGGCATTACATCGACGATACTATTCTCATGACGTTCTGGATTACAGGCGCTGTCTTCGTCGCAGTGGTACTGTTCATTGCCTATTGCGTCTACCGGTTCCGGCACCACCCGGGCCGCCAAGCGACATATGAGCCGGAGAACAAGCGACTGGAATGGTGGCTAACGGTCATCACGGGAATTGGCGTCGCCGCCATGCTGACGCCGGGTCTTTTTGTCTGGCGGCAATTCGTGACAGTCCCGGAGGATGCAACCGATATCGAAGTCATGGGCCAGCAATGGCAATGGACGTTCAGGCTTCCCGGCCCCGACGGCAAGTTGGGCCTTGCGGACATGCGGCTTGTCGGCCCCGACAACCCGATGGGCCTCAGCCGAGAGGATGCTGCCGCTCAGGATGATGTGGTGATCGAAGGGGGGGAGCTGCGCTTGCCGGTCGGCAAGCCGGTGAAGGCCCTGCTGCGCTCGGTCGACGTCATTCACGATTTCTATGTGCCGGAGATGCGAGCGAAGATGGATCTTGTTCCCGGGCAGGTCTCCTACATTTGGTTCACGCCCACACGAACGGGCACATTCGAAATTCTATGCGCTGAACTGTGCGGTGTCGCGCATTCGCAGATGCGCGGAACATTGGTGGTCCAGGAGTTGACTGAATACCAAACATGGCTGAAGGGCCAGAAGGCGCAGGGCTTCGCGCGCCTGTCGCCCTTGGCCCAATAATGACGTCATAGAAGGCGGGGGCCTTAGAGAAAACGGCCAGGGAGAGCGTCCTGATGGTTGATGTCCCAATCGGTCACTCCGGAGCAGCATCCGCTGCCGAGGTCGAGGATGTCGAACTCTATCATCCGCACAGTTGGATCACGCGATACGTTTTCAGCCAGGACGCGAAAGTCATCGCGATCCAATACTCCCTGACCGCGCTATCCGTCGGCTTGATCGCCCTCGTCCTGTCATGGCTCATGCGCCTGCAGCTCGGCTTTCCAGGCATGTTCTCCTTCATTGATCCCAATGCCTATTACCAGTTCATCACGATGCACGGCATGATGATGGTGGTCTATGTCTTGACAGCCCTGTTCCTCGGCGGCTTCGGCAACTACCTCATTCCCCTGATGGTCGGCGCGCGGGACATGGTTTTTCCCTATATCAACATGCTGAGTTTCTGGGTCTACCTCCTTGCGGTTCTCGTGCTCATCGCAAGCTTCTTTGCACCAGGCGGCCCGACGGGTGCTGGCTGGACCCTTTATCCTCCGCAAGCCATCCTATCCGGCACACCTGGCGGCCAGGATTGGGGCATCATCATGATGCTCGTCTCGCTGATGATCTTCATTATCGGGTTCACCATGGGCGGCTTAAACTACGTCGTGACGGTTCTGCAGGCGCGCGCGCGTGGCATGACACTGATGCGCATGCCATTGACGGTCTGGGGCATCTTCACCGCGAGCTTCATGGCGCTGCTCGCCTTTCCCGCCCTCTTCGTCGGCGCCGTGATGATGCTGTTCGACAGGGTGTTCGGAACCAGCTTCTTCGTTCCGGCCATCGTGGAGATGGGGCAGCCCCTCGACCGCAGCGGTGGAAGCCCGTTGCTGTTTCAGCATCTGTTCTGGTTCTTCGGCCATCCCGAGGTTTACATCGTCGCCCTCCCCGCCTTCGGCATCGTCTCGGATTTGATCAGCACTCACGCGAGGCGCAACATCTTCGGCTATCGGATGATGGTCTGGGCTCTTCTCGCCATCGGCGCGCTGAGCTTCGTCGTGTGGGCGCACCACATGTATGTCAGCGGCATGAATCCTTATTTCGGCTTCTTCTTCGCTACCACGACGCTCATCATCGCCATCCCGACCGCGATCAAGGTCTATAACTGGATCCTCACCCTCTGGCGGGGCAATATTCATTTGAATGTTCCGATGCTGTTCTCCCTCGCCTTCATCGTCACCTTCGTGAATGGAGGCCTCACAGGCCTGTTTCTCGGTAATGTCGTCGTCGATGTTCCGCTCTCCGATACCATGTTCGTGGTCGCCCATTTCCACATGGTCATGGGCGTGGCACCGATCCTCGTGATCTTCGGAGCCATCTACCATTGGTATCCCAAAGTCACGGGCCGCATGATGAACGATGCTCTTGGCAAGCTGCATTTCTGGGTCACGTTCTTGGGCGCCTACGCTATTTTCTTTCCGATGCACTACCTCGGACTCATGGGTATCCCACGCCGTTATCATGAGATCGGCGAGATGGCGTTCGTTCCCCAATCAGCGCACACGCTCAATGCATTCATCACCATTGTGGCGCTGATCGTCGGCGCGACGCAGTTTGTCTTCGTCTTCAATCTTTTCTGGAGCCTGCGTTACGGCAGAGCCTCGGGCGGAAATCCATGGCATGCGACGACGCTCGAATGGCAGACGCCCGAAACGCCGCCTTCGCACGGCAATTGGGGCAAACACCTTCCTGTCGTCTATCGATGGGCCTACGATTACAGCGTGCCTGGTGCGAGTCAGGATTACCTGCCACAGAACGATCCTGGTCCCCAGCCCGCCATGGGAGGCTCGCATGGCTAGCATCCTGGCGCTCCTCAGCCTTCTCGCCGTCATCGCAACCTGGTGGCTCATCCGCCAGGGCATCACATCGAAGCCATGGCTGGAGCAAGGCGTTTCGGGTAGTTGGACCGACGATGTTTCAGCGGGTCTATCAAAAGAGAAAGTTGGATTGGGCGTCTTCATCGCTGTCGCCAGCTCGCTGTTTGCGCTTTTCATCAGCGCTTATGCCATGCGCATGCAGATGGCAGATTGGAGAGACTTGCCGATACCCAGGCTTCTCTGGCTCAACACAGGCATTCTTTTTCTGAGCAGCATAGCCCTGCATCGAGCCAGTCGAGCGGCCAGGGACCGCGACTTTGATACCGCAAGAATAGGCTTGCTGGCTGCAGGCATCACGGCCCTGGCCTTCGTTTCCGGCCAGCTTCTGGCATGGCGGCAGCTCACGAATGAAGGATACTGGCTGACCTCAAACTCGGCCAATGCCTTCTTCTATGTTCTCACGGGCCTCCACGGCCTGCACCTCCTTGGCGGCATGGCGGTTCTGGGCTTTGTAATAGAGAAATCATGGCGCGCACGCGGGTTGGAAGAGCGACAACAGCTGACCATCCAGCTCTGCACCACCTACTGGGATTTTCTGCTCGTCGCATGGCTTGTTCTTTTTGGAGTCATGACAGGTTGGGCCGGCGAACTTGTCGACTTGTGCCGGCAGATATTGTTCTGAGGAGGCTGCCATGACGGAGCAGGCGCTGCATCAGATCGATCGACCGAGCCACGAGGCAACTGGTCTTCGGGGCATTGCGGCCGACTATGCCTCTGACCGGAAGGCCTTCAGAGGAGTATCCTGGGGGAAGGCCATGATGTGGATCTTCCTCCTCAGCGACACTTTCGTCTTCAGCTGCTTTCTGATTTCCTACATGACCGCGAGGATGTCCACGACGGTTCCGTGGCCCAACCCGAGCGAGGTGTTCGCCCTGACGATTGCAGGCACGACGCTTCCGCTCATCCTGATCGCCATCATGACCTTCGTTCTGATCAGCAGCAGCGGCACGATGGCAATGGCCGTCAATTACGGTTATCGGCGCGACCGAAGAATGACCGCTGGACTCATGTTCCTTACGGCCCTCCTCGGGGCCACGTTCGTCGGAATGCAAGCTTTCGAGTGGACCAAGCTTATCCACGAGGGTGTCCGACCGTGGTCAAACCCCTGGGGCGCTGCTCAATTCGGTTCAACCTTCTTCATGATTACCGGTTTTCACGGCACGCACGTGACCGTCGGCGTCATATTCCTTCTCATCATTGCGCGAAAAGTCTGGCGCGGGGATTACGACACCGAACGGAAGGGTTTCTTCACGAGCAGGAAGGGCAATTATGAAGCTGTCGAGATCATGGGCCTCTACTGGCACTTCGTTGATCTCGTGTGGGTCTTCATCTTCGCTTTCTTTTATCTTTGGTGAGGGGAATAGCATGGCGCATTCAGCCGCACACACACAGGGCCAACAGCACCCCATCAAGCTCTATCTGGTCGTCTGGGCATGGCTCTTCATCTTGAGCACATGCTCCTACATGGTCGACTATTTCCAGCTCGAAGGTTTTCTGCGCTATTCGCTTATTTTGCTCTTCATGGTGCTGAAGGCAGGCCTCATCATGGCTATCTTCATGCATATGGCATGGGAGCGCCTGTCCTTAGTCTATGTCATCCTTGTGCCGGTAAGCGCAATCCTCGTCTTCGTCGTCATCATGGTGTTCGAGGCGGATCATACATTGCTGACCCGCCTCACCTTCTTCACATCCGGTCCCTGATGCGCTCAGCCATCGATTGAGGTGATTTCCCTTGAACGGCAGGGTGAGCCTCTTCAGGGGAAGGCGGCTCGACGACGCGCCGATAGAGGTGCCAGGTTGCGTGCCCGAGAACCGGCATCACGACGGCCAGTCCGACGAAGAGCGGAATGGAGCCGATCAGCAGGGCGGCGGCCACGATCAATCCCCACAGCGCCATCGTGAATGGGTTCATCACAACGGCCTTGATCGACGTATAAACCGCGACCGCCACTCCCACATCGCGATCAAGAAGGAGCGGGAAGGAAATCGCGCTGATGCTTAGGACAGCGAGAGCGAAGACAAACCCAAGGGCGTTCCCGAGAACGATCATCCTCATCCCTTCCGGCGTAGACAGAACCTGATCCATGAAGGCGGGATAAGATGACGGCGCCGCATAGCCGAACATCGCTTCATAAAGCAAACGCGCCGTCGTCAGCCACACCAGGAAGATCACCAGCAGCACGACGCCGAGGCCGATGATGGATGGAATCGATGGAGATTTGAGCACGTCGAACGCATCCCTCCACGATGTTGAAAGGCCCAGCTCCCGACGGCGACTGATCTCATAAAGGCCGATGCCCGCGAAGGGTCCGATCAGGGCAAAGCCCGATGCCAGAGGGTAGAGCAACGGCAGAGCGTTATTCGTGAATGTCAGAGCAGCAAGGCAGACGCCGAGCACGGGATAGATCAGACCGAGAAAGACGAGATGGGAAGGCATTGCCCAGAAATCATTGAAGCCCTTACGAAGGGCCTCCCGAAGATCCGATGGGCTAATGTGGCGGACAACCGGATGGGCCGGAGCATCGCTTGCGCCGGCGACGATGTGAAAATTTGCCATAACCACTCCTCCAGGGATGAACCTTGGCAGTAGAGGCCACGGAAACGGTGCGCATCATAATAGGTACACGCACAGCTGCGACCTACCCTGCTCCTATGTCCATTTAGGTCGCGATTGTTGCCCTTTCTAAGGCGACTGGGAATCAAGCGTGACGATCTGCCGACTTATAACCCGACTAAGCACCAGATCGCCGACGACCTGTAAGCTGGAGGCTGCCCTACCCGGCTGTTTGCGTCCGTGATAGTTTTTCCGCCAAAGCCAAGCTAACCAAGCCGGGGTTGGATTTGCGACGACGAGGCGGAAAGTAGAAGCATGGCGCATTACCTCGGGATTGACGTTGGAACATCGGCTGTGAAGGCTGTCGTCATCGACGAACGGCAATCGGTTCTCGCCGAAGCTGATGTCGCCTTGCATATTTCCCGCCCGCGCGATGGATGGTCGGAACAAAGTCCCGACGATTGGTGGAAGGCGGTTCAGATCGTTATCGGGCGGCTCTCCAAGCAATCGGAAGCTGGTCTGAGCGATGTGCAAGGCATCGGGCTTTCCGGCCAGATGCACGGGGCCGTTCTGCTCGACGCGCATAACCGGCCCATCCGCCCCGCTATCCTTTGGAATGATGGGCGCTCTTCGAAGGAAGCGGAGGAGCTCGGATCGAAACATCCTGAACTTGCCCGCCGAGTAGGTGTCCTCCCGATGCCGGGATTGACTGCGCCAAAACTCCTGTGGCTTGCGAAACACGAGCCTGAAGCCTTTCGTGCTGTCAGAAAAATCATCTCGCCGAAGGATTACATCCGGTTCAAGCTCACCGGCCTTCTCATGACCGACATGTCGGATGCGGCTGGAACATGGTGGCTGGATGAAGCGGCGCGCGACTGGTCCGACGAAGCCCTGGCCGCGACCGGGATCGACCGGTCGTATATGCCCGGTCTTGTCGAGGGATCGCAATCCTCCGGCGTTTTGAATCCTGCGCTTGCACGGCAATGGGGCATGGGCGGCGGGATCGTCGTCGCAGGCGGCGCAGGCGATGCCGCAGCCGGCGCCGTCGGTCTAGGCGCCATTGAGGACGGGTCGGCCTTCATCTCACTCGGCACGTCCGGACAGCTTTTCGTGACTGCACGGGAATTCAGACCCGCCCCGGAGACATTGCTTCACACCTTCTGTCATGCTCTGCCCGACCGTTGGTTTCAGATGGCGGCGATGTTGAATGGTGCAAGTTGCCTTGCATGGGTGGCCGGCATATTGCAGCAAGATATTGCCAAGCTTCTCAGCAGCACGGAAGCTGCCTATCGCGCACCCTCAAGAGAACTCTTTCTGCCCTATCTCACAGGAGAGCGGACTCCACATAACGATCCCTATGCCCGGGGTGTCTTTTTCGGCATGTCTCCTGAAACCGTGCAGAGCGATCTGGTGCAGGCAGTCCTTGAGGGCGTTGCGTTCAGCTTTGCCGATGCCAAGCACGCGCTCGAAACCGCCGGCACGAGGTTCACCAGCGCCGGCTTGGTGGGCGGTGGATCGCGCAGCGCATTCTGGGCACAGATCTTCGCCAACGTTCTGAACATCCCGCTCCAGCGCTTCGAAGGCAGCGACAAGGGGCCCGCTTTTGGCGCAGCACGATTGGCCAAGCTTGCAGCGACCGGTGATCCACCCGAGAATGCTTGCAAGGCACCTTGCATCATTCAGACAGTTTATCCGCAACCACGCTTGGTCGAGGCTTATGCGCCTCGCATCGAATCGTTCTGCGGTCTCTACCGTGCCCTGAAGCCGGAATTCCAAAAGGCTGCAAGCTCCGCCAATTGACAGCGCATCGCGCGATCCTAGTATTTCTCCTATCCTGAATGAAGCAAGTCATCGTCACGCGAAGACGAGACCTTCAGGGAGGAACGGCTTGTGTCCAGGCGATATCGTTACGGACCGATCCTTGTTCGACATTGCCCGCAGAGCGCGGGGATGGATGCTGCATGTTCCCCTCATACACTCTACTGCCCTGATCTGCGGGAGCACCTATGACCGGATCTGCTCCAATCCTCGAAATGGTCGGAATTTCGAAAACGTTTCCTGGAGTGAGAGCGCTTACTGACGTCTCCCTTACCGTTTATGCGGGTGAAATCCATGCTCTCATGGGTGAAAACGGCGCGGGCAAGTCGACGCTCATGAAAATTCTGTCGGGCGCTTATCACGCAGATCCCGGCAGCGAGATCCGCATCGATGGTAAGCACGTCACCATCAGCAGCCCCCTGGACGCGCTCCATTGCGGAATCTCGACGATCTATCAGGAGCTTTCTCTGGCACCCAATCTGAGTGTCGCGGAAAACATGTTGCTGGGGCGGGAGCACAGAAGAGGTCCGATGATCGACCGCCGCTCCATGGATCGGGCCTGTCGCAGGGTGCTCGACAGGCTCGGCGTACGCTTCAAGACATCGACAAAGGTCAGCGAGCTTTCTATGGCCGAGCGGCAACTTGTCGAGATCGCACGCGCACTGATCGCCAATGCCCGCATCCTGATTATGGATGAGCCGACGACATCGCTCTCCTCCAGGGAGACGGACGCCCTGTTCGCTCTCATCCGGCAGCTTCGGGCCGAAGGTCTTGCAATCATCTATATCAGCCATCGCATGGCGGAGGTCTATGAACTTGCGGATCGGGTCTCCGTACTGCGAGACGGAGCCTATGTCGGCACGCTTACTCGAGACGAGCTGTCGGCGGAGCGCCTGGTGCGCATGATGGTGGGGCGCGACCTGTCGTCCTTCTACAAGAAAGATCATGATGCGAAGGGCAGCAGAGGGCCTGTCCTGTTCTCGGTAAGTCACGTGAGCGATGGCGGACGAGTGCATGCCTGCTCATTCGATCTCCATCAAGGCGAAGTGCTCGGTCTTGCGGGTCTTGTCGGCGCCGGACGCACCGAGTTGGCGCGTCTCATTTATGGCGCCGATCCCAAAGCGACCGGCGAGGTTACACTCAACGGCACGAAGCTTTCGCTTCACCGCCCGGAGGATGCGATCAATGCGGGCATCGTCTATTTGACGGAGGATCGAAAGCATCTTGGTCTCTTTCTCGACATGACCGTCAGGGAGAATGTCAATCTGAACGTTCTGCAGCGGGATGCCCGCACGGGAAGCATTCTCAACATCAGGGCAGCCAAGAACCGGGCTGCCGCCGCGATCCGCGCGCTTGGGATCAAGGTCGTGGGCGATATCGTGCCGGTCGGAAGCCTGTCGGGCGGCAATCAGCAGAAGGTTCTGCTCTCACGTCTTCTCGAAACACAGCCCCGGGTCATCATTCTGGATGAGCCGACGCGAGGTGTCGATATCGGCGCGAAGTCCGAGATCTATCGTCTCATCGATGATTTGGCCCGGCGCGGGGTGGGCGTGATCGTGATCTCAAGCGAGCTTCCTGAAGTTGTCGGCATCTGCGACCGCGTGCTCGTCATGCGCGAGGGGAGGATTGCCGGTGAGGTCGGTGGAGTTGGACACCCTCCCATCACGCAGGAAAACATCGTCGCCATCGCGACCGGAGTGAAGGAAGCCGCAGCATGACCTCTCCCAATGAGACGAGCGCTCCCCTTCAATCCACTGGCGTGGGAAATGCCGAGGCCGGCAGCCAAAGCCTCCAGCGCCGCCTTGCATGGCGTTCCACCTTACAGGCCATCGGCATGCTGCCGGTACTCATCATCCTCGGCATCGCATTTCAGCTGATGTCGGGCCGCTTTCTCAGCGTGCAAAACCTTTCGATTGTGGCGCAGCAGGCTTCTATCAATACCGTTCTTGCGGCGGGCATGACTTTCGTCATCCTGACCGGCGGCATCGACTTATCCGTCGGCTCCATTCTCGCCGCATCGGCCATGGTAGCCATTCTCGGGTCCCAAATTCCCGAATGGGGCATGCTGGGCATCCCGGCGGCCCTCCTCATGGGGCTTGTGCTGGGGCTTGCGAACGGTGCTCTCATCGCTTTCATACGCCTGCCTCCTTTCATCGTAACCCTCGGCTCGCTGACCGCTGTCCGGGGCCTGGCCCGCTTGCTCGGTAACGATACGACCCGGTTCAACCCCGATCTTTCATTCGCGTTCATCGGCAACGGCTCTCTTCTCGGTGTTCCATGGCTTGTCTGGATCGCCTTGCTATTCGTCGTCATTTCCTGGTTCATCCTGCGTCGCACCGTTCTCGGCGTTCACATCTATGCGGTCGGCGGCAACCAGGATGCAGCGCGGCTGACCGGCATCAAGGTCTGGGCGGTTCTTCTTTTCGTCTATGCGGTCTCGGGGCTCGCTGCGGGCCTTGGCGGCGTCATGTCCGCAGCAAGATTGTATGCCGCGAACGGCCTGCAGCTCGGTCAGTCCTACGAGCTGGATGCCATCGCTGCCGTAATCCTCGGCGGCACCAGCTTCGTGGGCGGCATCGGCTCGATCTGGGGAACCTTGATCGGAGCCCTCATCATCGCGGTTCTGTCGAACGGCCTCATCCTCGTTGGTGTCTCGGACATCTGGCAATTCATCATCAAAGGCTTTGTCATCATCGGCGCGGTGGCGCTCGACCGCTATCGCCTGAAGGGGTCCGCGCGCACTTAGCATTGCGGACCGATCACTGCGCTCGAGGTCTGGTCGACTCGTCGCGGCATCAACCAGACCAGGAACGATGTGGAGGAATATATGAAGCGCATTCTTCTGACAGCCGTCGCCACCATCGCCCTCAGCGCCGGCGCGGCCCAAGCGAAGGAGCTCAAGTCCATCGGCATTTCCCTTGGCTCAATGGGCAATCCCTTCTTCGTCGCACTTGCTCGTGGTGCGGAAGCCGAAGCCAAGAAGATCAATCCGAATGTGAAGGTCACGGCGGTCGGCTTCGATTACGATCTCAACAAGCAGTTCACGCAGATCGACAACTTCATCGCCGCCGGTGTCGACATGATCCTGCTTAATCCGGGTGATCCGAACGCGGTCGAACCGGCGATCAAGAAGGCACAGGCCGCCGGCATTCTCGTGGTCGCAGTCGATACCGCCGCGAAAGGCGCCGACCTGACGGTAACCACGGACAATGTCCAAGCCGGTCAGATCGCCTGCCAGTACATTGTCGACAAGCTTCAGGGCAAAGGCAATGTCATCATTCAGAACGGCCCTCAGGTTTCGGCCGTCATCGACCGTGTGAAGGGCTGCAAGGAGGTTTTCGGCAAGAACAGCGGCATCAAGGTGCTGTCCGACGATCAGGATGCCAAGGGATCTCGCGAGGGCGGATTGCAGATCATGCAGAGCCATCTGACCCGCTTCCCCGACATCAATGCGGTCTTCACCATCAACGACCCACAAGCCATCGGCACGAACCTTGCAGCCAGGCAGCTCAACCGGAACAATATCATCATCACCTCGGTCGATGGCGCTCCGGATATCGAGGCGTCGCTGAAAGATGCAAACAGCCCCATGATCCAGGCCTCCGCGAGCCAGGATCCCTATGCCATGGCGCAGCTCGGCGTTCGGCTGGGCAATGATGCGTTGAACGGCAAGAAGCCTGCCAACACCCTGACCCTGATGCCGTCGAAACTGATCACCCGCGAGAATGTCGGCCAGTATCAGGGCTGGTCAGCGCCACGCTCCTGATGCATAGAATGTTTCACGGCAGCGCCGGATCTTCAGCCGGCGCTGTTTTCTATCGGAGCGAAGCATGATCCTGGTTTGCGGCGAGGCCCTGATTGACCTTTTCGTCGGAGCGCCCTCGCCGACTGGGCTTCAGGCGAACGCGGTCGCCGGCGGATCGCCCTTCAACGTCGCCATCGGCATCGGACGTCTCGGGCGTTCGTCGGCTTTCCTTTCAACCCTTTCCGACGATGCCTTCGGCACCTTCCTCACCGCAAAACTCGTCGCAGCCGGTGTCAGCACGAGCTATGTTCAAGCGTGCTCCAAGCGGACGACGCTGAGCGTTGTGGCGACGAATACCGCAGGGCAGCCACAATATTCGTTCTATGCCGAGGAGAGCGCCGACCGCGCCCTTACGCCTGAAGCCCTGCCCTCACATTTGCCGTCGGATGTGCGCGCCATCGCCGCTGGCTCGTATTCGCTCGGCGTCGAGCCGATCGCGAGCGCCATTGAAACGCTCATCCGTCGCGAAGCTGGAACGCGCGTCATCTCGCTCGATCCCAATGTCCGCCCCCGCGTCGTCGGCGATCTGGCTGCCTATCGCGAACGCTTCGAGAGGCTCCTGACGCAAGCGACCATCATCAAGGCGAGCGATGAGGATATCGAGCTACTCTATCCATCCAAGGACATCGTGATTTTAGCGAAAGACTGGCTGAGAAGCGGCCCGGAGCTCGTCATCGTCACGCGAGGCGCGAGGGGGCCGCTGGCGGTATTTAAGGACAGCACCATCGAGCGCCCCTCTCCCTCCATCGATGTCGTGGACACGGTCGGGGCTGGAGACACCTTCCACGCAGCCCTACTCGCGTGGTTTGACGCCAAGTCACAATTGACGCCTGAGGCGATTGACGCGCTGACTCAGGAGGATGTGACGGCGGCTTTGGATTTCGCCTCCACGGCGGCAGCCATCGTCTGCACAAGGCGGGGCGCCAATCCACCGTCATGGGAAGAGGTCATGCACTTCCAGGCGGAAAGTTCTTAGTGTTTCAACGCAAGTCGATGAAAGAGCCGGCCGATGCACGGGTATGGCCGGCTCTTGAGTTTTACAGACCAGCGCGAGGGTCGTGCTTTGCGACACGGGACAACAGATAGTCGATCTCGGCTTTGGCGGCCTGCGTGAGACCGCTAGCGGGCTTGCGCTGTGCATCGCTTGCAATCGCACCGCGCTTCTGGAGCACGTACTTGCGAACGGCGAGACCGACGCCCTGCTGCTGCTCGTAACGCATCAGAGGAAGATGCGCATCGAAGAGGTCATGCGCCTCATCGCGGCGGCCCTCCTTCTGCAGCCTCACCACGTCTCCCAGCATGTCGGGGAACGCATATCCGGTCATTGCACCGTCCGCGCCGCGTTCCATCTCGAAATCGAGGAACAGGCCGCCATTGCCGCAGAGAATCGAGATCGGCTTCATCTCGCCGGCTTCCTGATAGGCACGCAGGCGCGATATCTTTTCGAGTCCCGGCCAATCCTCATGCTTGAGCATCACGCATGAGGCATGATCCATCACGATGCGGCGGATGACGGCGGGCGTCATCACGACGCTCAGCGTCAACGGATAATCCTGGATCATGAAGGGAATGTCATCGCCAATGGCCTCGACGGCCTGGGCGTAATAGCCGACGATCTGGTCGTCCGTGCGCAGCGACGGCGGCGGCGCAATCATCACGCCCGCCGCGCCGATATCCATCGCATTGCGCGCGAGAGAGCGCATGGCGGCGAAGCCCGGAGCCGACACGCCGACGATGATCGGAACGCCTGCCCGCTTCACAACCTGTCGGGTAATGGCAAGGGATTCTTCCGGCTCCAGCTTGGGCGCTTCGCCCATGATGCCGAGGATCGTCAACCCAGTGACGCCACAGCCGACATAAAAATCGGTGAGGCGATCGACCGATTCCGTATCCAGACGTCCATCGGGATGAAAAGGCGTTGCCGCAATGGCATAGACGCCAGCGGCCGTGTGATCGAGCTTCATGCTCCCTGCTCCTTCTTGAAGGCTTCGTAGCGCGCCTTGGTCTCGGCGTTCATCGGGTAGAGACCCGGCAGCGGCACATCACGGTCGACCTCTTCCATGATCCAGGCTTCCATGCGCTCCTGCTCTGGCGCCTCGGTCAGAACCTCGCTCAGGAGAGCAGCCGGGATCAGCACGGCGCCATCCTCATCGACCACGATCACATCATCCGGATAGACGGCCACGCCCCCGCAGGCGATCGGCTCCTGCCAGCCGACGAAGGTGAGGCCTGCAACGGATGGCGGCGCGGCAACACCGTCGCACCAAACCGGAAGCCCGGTTCCAAGCACGCCCGCAACGTCACGAACAACGCCGTCCGTCACCAGTGCAGCGACGCCGCGCTTAGCCATGCGTGCGCAAAGGATATCGCCGAAGATGCCGGCATCGACCATGCCCATGGCGTCAACCACGGCGACCACGCCTTCTGGCATGGCTTCGATGGCGGCACGAGTGGAGATGGGGGAGGCCCAGCTGGCCGGCGTCGCGAGATCTTCCCGCGCCGGAACGAAGCGGAGAGTAAAGGCTGGGCCGACGATCCGCGGTTGGCCCGGCCTCAAGGGCTTCGCGCCGCGCATCCATACATTGCGCAAGCCCTTTTTGAGCAGGATAGTCGTGATCGTCGCAGTCGAAACCTGCTTCAGGGTTTCGATGGCATTCTTGTCGAGTGTCATGCGGAGGCCTTCTGAATGAAGCTGCCATCGAAGGTGATGGCGGAATCGGTGATGCAGGATGCACGCCGGTCGGTAGGAATGGCAACCTGTTGCCCAACGCGGAAACCAACCGGCCTCCCCTTGTTTCGCGGGCAAATTGCATCAAATGGCAAGAAAATAAAATCTCGACTTCGCTATTTTCAAAAGATAGTTTTTCTATCGATGCGCACGCTTTCTAGACGTCGCTGCGGGATTGATCCCGCCATCTTGGTCAAGCCGCAATTCTCTCTGCTTATGGCCTATGACCAGCATCTCTCAGTGACTGGCCGATAATGCCCGGATGAATTTCCGCTACCGGTGCGGCCGCAGCGAGATTCCCGCCGGGACCTTCAGCTCACCCTCGCCTTTCTCCAAGTCGATGAAGCGGCTGTTCCTTGGAATCACGAGCCCCTCGCCAAGGCGCGGCAGCTTGCTCAGGCTCGCGCATGAAATGGATGACGTGATGCCGGAGACAACCTCGCGCCCGACGAGCCCGGCCCGCGCCCGCCTTGTGGACCTGACCGATCCGGAAATTTCCATCTGCTGATCCGGGAAACTCCAGCTGAATCGCTCCTTGGACTGGGTCCAACGGCCGGGCCATTCACCCTCCCGGGTCGTGGATGCGTCGTAGATGTACGGGCTGACCTCACCCTTCTCCAACTCACCTCCACCGACCCCACCTCCCGGATAGAACGTAATTACGAATTGCGAACGATCCGTATCACGCGTGCATCGCCACAGCGAGCCAGCCAGACTTGGGCTATCCGCGAGCGCAGCCGAGGACATCAGCAAGAGCGCAGCGGTAAAGCTCGGGAGAACTCTCATGGCGCAGAATCCGCGAAGCGAAATGGACTGGGACAGCAGAGATAAGCCGAGAATCTTATCAAAAGGCAATCGGCAGGAAGATATCCGCAGAAGCAAGGCGCGGCTGGATACCTAAAAGGAGAGCGATGGGGCCCTGCTTCTAAACGCGGTCCTTACCGCTGGCGCTTGTGAGGCTCCGAAGATTGGGCATCAGGCGCGGCCTCGTCCCCGAAAATCGAGCGGCCTCCATAGGAGTGAGACTTGGCTCGCTCGTGGTCGATATACTCTTCCATCGACCATAGGCGTAGGTTTCGAGCATAGCTCACCACGACGCCCAGACGCGTCATGCGATCAGCGAGTCACTTGGGAACATACCCGCTGTGCAGCGGCAGGTCCGCGCTTCCTGCTCTTCGCACCATCGGGTAAATGCCTCATCGGAATCGGTCGCCGTCAATCTTCAGTCAGCAATATTCCATGACACATTGCCACGCCAGGCTTTGCGGGCACCGGCAGATTGCCGCAAGATCACCTACTGAACGGAAGGAGCATTGCCGCCCGTGGCCCGCTTCATGGCCTCATTCTCGCGAGCCATGATGAAAGTATCGACAGCCTTCAATCCGCCCTGCTCCAGGTTTCTTGAATACCCCTCGCCTTCCAGGCGCAGGAAATGTTTCGGTTCCGAAGCTGCCTGGACCTGACGCAAGTCTGATAGCAACGCATCGAAGCCCGAACAATGCAGAAATGAAAAGGGAGAGGACGCTTGCCCTCTCCCTCGTATCATTCCAAGTGGGGATCAGCTGCGCTTGGGCGGCGAAGCAGGCCAGCTCTTGATCAGCGTGTCATAATCCACCGTCTCGCCTTTCGGCTTTTCATTGGCAAGCTTGGGCTGCGGCGCGATGGTGCCCGCAGCTGCAGCTTTCTTGATCCAATCCGCCTCCGAGGTCTTCGGGTTCAACTTCGGACCACACTCGCCCTGCACGTTGGCGCGCTCCAGACGGCCCAGCACTTCATCCTGAGCAGCCGCCAGCGAATCCATGGCCTGCTGCGGAGTCTTGGCGCCGGATGCCGCATCACCGATGTTCTGCCACCAGAGCTGTGCCAGCTTCGGATAATCCGGCACGTTGTTGCCGGTCGGCGTCCACTGCACGCGCGCAGGCGAGCGGTAGAACTCCACCAGCCCGCCGAGCTTCGGCGCGCGCTCGGTCATGGAGGGAGCCCAGATGTCACTCTCGCGAATGAAGGTGAGGCCCACATGGCTCTTCTTCAGGGACACCGTCTTCGAGGTGACGAACTGAGCGTAGAGCCAGGCCGCCTTGCGGCGGTCCACCGGAGTGGATTTAAGAAGCGTCCACGAACCGGCATCCTGGTAGCCGAGCTTCATGCCTTCTTTCCAGTACGAACCGTGCGGAGAAGGAGCCATGCGCCATTTCGGCGTACCGTCCTGGTTCACCACCGGCAGGCCAGGCTTCACCATGTCGGCGGTGAACGCCGTGTACCAGAAGATCTGCTGAGCGATATTGCCCTGCGCCGGCACCGGTCCCGACTCGGAGAAGTTCATGCCGTTCGCCTGGGGCGGAGCGTATTTCTTCATCCACTCGAGATACTTGGCGATCGAGTAGACGGCAGCCGCGCCGTTGGTGTCGCCCCCGCGGTCGACCGAGGAGCCGACCGGACGGCAGCCTTCCATGCGGATGCCCCATTCGTCGACAGGCTTGCCGTTCGGAATGCCCTTGTCGCCGTTGCCTGCCATGGACAGCCAAGCATCCGTGAAGCGCCAGCCGAGCGACGGATCCTTCTTGCCGTAGTCCATGTGGCCATAGACTTTGACGCCATCGACCTCTTTCACATCGTTGGTGAAAAATTCGGCGATATCCTCATAGGCCGACCAGTTCACCGGAACGCCGAGATCGTAGCCGTACTTGGCCTTGAACTTCTCCTTCAGGTCAGGGCGCTGGAACCAGTCGTACCGGAACCAATACACGTTCGCGAACTGCTGGTCCGGCAGTTGATACATCTTGCCGTCGGGAGCCGTGGTGAAGGACTTGCCGATGAAGTCGTTGATGTCGAGCGTCGGCGAGGTCACGTCCTTACCCTCGCCTGCCATCCAGTCGTCGAGGGCGATCGCCTGCTTGTAGCGGAAATGGGTGCCGATGAGGTCGGAGTCATTCACCCAGGCATCGTAGATATTGCGTCCAGACTGCATCTGCGTCTGGATCTTCTCCACTACGTCGCCCTCCTGGATGAGATCGTGGGTGAGCTTGATACCGGTGATTTCCGAGAAGGCCTTGGCAAGAGTCCTCGCCTCGTATTCATGGGTCGTAATGGTTTCGGAGACAACATTGATGTCCATGCCGGCGAACGGCTTCGCTGCATTGACGAACCACTCCATTTCCTTCATCTGCTCATCTTTGGAGAGCGTCGATGGCTGGAACTCGGAATCGATCCAGCGGCGGGCTTCCTCCATGCCTGCAAGAGCGGCGTTCGATCCGAACGCCAGCGCAAGCGCGCTTGCGGAAACAAGCAGCTTCAGACGCGACTTTGGCAACATAGGTTCTTCCTCCCATTGTCGGCCGGCCCTTTCGCCGGTCAGTCTCGTCGGCCCGATTGGGCCGCAGAGTCGTCTTGAGCCTTGCTCTCAAACGAAGCGGAACACGCTCGCTGCGTAGACGAGGGAAAGGCCGAAGGCCCACCAGAGCTGTTCCGGGCCGAAGAGGCCGAGCCAGGCGAGATGGATGAAGGCTGCGCCAAGCAGCGAAACGAAAAGCCGGTCGCCGCGCGTGGTGGGAATGCGCAGCACGCCCACACGCTCGGTCTCGGGGTAGTAGATTGCCAGCATCGTCATCACCAGGAGAAGGCTGGCGATGCCGGCGAAGAAGAGCAATGTCTGCCAGGTCCAGGCCATCCAGGCGAAATCGGGCATCGGCGCTCCCCTCACACTCTTCCCAGGGCGAAGCCCTTGGCGATGTAGTTGCGGACGAACCAGATCACGAGCGCACCCGGAACAATGGTGAGCACGCCCGCTGCCGCAAGGAGTCCCCAATCCATGCCGGAGGCCGAGACCGTACGCGTCATCGTCGCGGCGATAGGCTTGGCGTTCACGGTGGTGAGCGTGCGGGCGAGAAGCAGTTCGACCCAAGAGAACATGAAGCAGAAGAACGCCGCGACGCCGATACCGGAGGCGATGAGCGGCATGAAGATCTTAATGAAAAAGCGAGGAAAGGAATAACCGTCGATGGCGGCGGTCTCATCGATCTCGCGCGGAACTCCGGACATGAAGCCTTCCAGGATCCAGACCGCCAGCGGAATATTGAACAGGCAATGCGCCAGGGCAACCGCCCAGGGCGTATCGAACAGGCCAATGGCCGAATAGAGATTGAAAAACGGCAGAGCGAACACCGCAGGCGGCGCCATGCGATTGGTCAGCAGCCAGAAGAATAGGTGCTTGTCGCCGAGGAAGCGATAGCGCGAGAACGCGTAAGCGGCAGGCAACGCGAAGGAAATCGACAGAACCGTGTTGATGACCACGTAGGTGAGCGAGTTGATGTAGCCCGAGTACCAGCTCTCGTCCGTGAATATCTTGATATAGTTGTCGAAGGTGATCTCGCGGGGCCAGAGCGTGAGCCCTGACGTGATCTCCATATTGGTCTTTAGGCTCATGTTCACGAGCCAGTAGATCGGCAGCATCAGGAACAGGAGGTAGAGCGTCATCACCACGGCCTTGCCGTTGACTCTCGGCCCTGCGATGGCGCGGTTTACTGCAGCCGGGGCCGCCTTGGTGTCGGAAGGGCCGATGGCGACGGTATCGGTCATGCCTCGACCCTTTCGCGCTCGGAATCCACGTTGGTCATCACCGTGTAGAACACCCAGCAGATGGCCAGGATGATCAGGTTGTAGACGAGCGACATCGCAGCCGCCTTGCCGAGATCGAACTGGCCAAGCGCAAGCTTCACCAGATCGATGGACAGAAACGTGGTGGCATTGCCCGGCCCGCCGCCGGTGAGCACGAAGGGTTCGGTATAGATCATGAAGGAATCCATGAAGCGCAGCAGAACCGCGATCAGCAGGACACGTCGCATCTTCGGCAGCTGGATCGTCCGGAACACCGCCCAGCGGGACGCACCATCGATTCGCGCCGCCTGGTAATAGGCATCGGGAATGGATTTCAAACCCGCATAGCACAGCAATGCCACGAGGCTTGTCCAATGCCACACATCCATGACGACGATGGTCGCCCAGGCGTCGAGCGCATCGCCCGTATAGTTGTAGTCGATGCCGAGATGGTTCACGGCCCAGCCAAGCAATCCGATGTCACCGCGTGCGAAAACCTGCCAGATGGTGCCGACAACGTTCCACGGGATGAGCAGCGGCAGCGCCATGAGCACGAGGCAGAGCGCGACCGTCCACCCCTCGCGCGGCATCGAGAGCGCGACGAGAATGCCGAGAGGAATTTCGATGGCCAGGATGATGGCCGAGAACAGGAGCGTACGCCAGAGGGCTTCGAAGAAGCGCCCGCCGAGTTCTTTCGATGGATCGAGCAGTTCCTGAAACCAGCCGATACCGTTCCAGAAGAACTGGTTGTTGCCGAAGGTGTCCTGTACGGAATAATTCACCACGGTCATGAGGGGCAGCACAGCCGAGAACGCCACGAGGGCGAAGACCGGGAGCACCATGAGCCAGGCTTTGTTGTTGAGGGTCTTGTTCATCGCGCCTGGCCTCCGGCAGGTTCGCCAGGCACCAGATGCCCATCCGCGTAGATGTGCACCTGGCGAGGATCGAAAACGAGCGCGGCCTCATCGCCTTCGACGGTCACGTCCTCGGGCACGCTTGCGGTGAGCGCGCGGCCGCTCATCTCGACACGAGCCAACCGCGTGCGGCCGATATCGTCGATACGCTTGATCCGCACGGGAAGCCCCGTCCCTCGCTGCTGCAGCCGCAGGAACTCGGGCCGGATTCCGAGTTCGATCCGCTCGGTCTGGGGAAGCGCCCGGTAGGCGCGCGACAATGCTATAGTCTCGTTGCCGATATAGGCCGTTGCGCCCTCTACCCGGCAGGGCAAAATATTCATGCCTGGTGAACCGATGAAATGGCCCACGAAGGTGTGGGCTGGTCGCTCGAACAACTCTTCGGGTGTTCCAGTCTGCACGACGGCGCCGTCATGCATGACGACCACCTTGTCAGCGAAGGTCAGCGCCTCGGTCTGGTCATGTGTCACGTAGATCATGGTGATGTCGAGCGCCCGATGGATCTCCTTCAATGTCGAGCGAAGCTGCCACTTCAGGTGAGGGTCGATGACGGTCAACGGCTCATCGAACAGGATGGCCGCCACGTCGGAGCGCACGAGACCGCGTCCTAGGGAAATTTTCTGCTTCATGTCGGCCGTGAGATTGCTGGCCTTTCGGTCGAGAACGCGCCTCAGATCGAGCAGGCGCGCGATCTCCTCCACTCGCGCCTTGGTGCGTTCACGCGGAACGCCCCGGTTTTTCAGCGGAAAAGCCAAATTCTCGCGCACTGTCATGGTGTCGTAAACCACCGGGAACTGAAACACCTGGGCGATGTTGCGCGCTTCCGTGGGAAGTTCGGTCACGTCCCTGTCGTTGAAGAGAATCCGCCCGCGCGTCGGATGCACCAGACCGGAGATGATGTTGAGGAGCGTTGTCTTCCCGCAACCCGATGGGCCGAGCAGCGCATAGGCGCCACCCTGGCTCCAGACGTGGTTGATCTCCTTGAGGGCGTAGTCATGCGTACCTTGAGGATCGGGATGGTAGGAATGGGCGAGATGGTCGAGGGTGATACGGGCCATCTCGCGCTCCTTAAGCAACCAGCCGGGCTTTATCGGCAGAGGCCAAGCGTCCCGATCCGTCGAAAAGGAAAAGGTGACGCGGATCGAGATAGGTCATGACGGAAGAGCCGGGTTCGAGGCGTTTAACGCCCGGCACAAGCGCGATGAGCCGATGCTCGCCCACGTCCAGGTGGACGAAGCTTTCCGAGCCTGTGATCTCGGCAACCGACACGGTCGCGGGAATGGCGAAACTGTTGGCGCTTGATGGTTCCAGGCCTAGATGGTGCGCCCGAAACCCCACTGTGTATTCACCGTCCGGAACATTGGTGAAACCATCGACGGCACGAATTTCGCGACCGACCATAAGACCCAGGGCACCCCCGGACTTGTGCGCTTCGAGTTTGTTCAAAGGCGGATCGGAAAACACTCCTGCCGTGATCATGTCGTGCGGCTGGCGATAGACCTGCGCGGTCGGACCGAATTGCGTGACACACCCCTCGAAAAGGGTCGCGGTGTTGCCGCCGAGAAGGAGCGCTTCCGATGGCTCGGTGGTGGCATAGATGAAGATGGCGCCGGAAGCCGCGAAGATCCGCGGCAGTTCCTCCCGCAATTCTTCACGCAGCTTGTAATCCAGGTTCGCCAGGGGCTCATCGAGCAAAACGAGGTCGGCGCGTTTGACGAGAGCCCGGGCGATCGCAGTGCGCTGCTGCTGACCACCGGAGAGATGGAGAGGCTTCCGTTCCAGATAGGGCTCAAGCTTGAGGAGTTTCGCTGCATCCTTTACCCGCGCCGCAATCTCAGTGGACTTCAAGCCTGCGACCCGTAGGGGAGAGGCAATGTTTTCGTAAACGTTGAGGGACGGATAATTGATGAATTGCTGATAGACCATCGCGACGCTGCGTCGCTGAACAGGCCAGCCGGTCACATCCTGACCGTTGACGAAAACCCGTCCGGTTGATGGGATATCCAGGCCTGCCATAAGCCGCATGAGCGAGGTCTTGCCGGCCAGCGTGGCCCCCAGCAAGACATTGAGCGAACCAGGATTCAAAGTGAGCGTCACGCCTTGGATATGCGTCTCCGCACCAACGGTTTTGCCCACATTTTCCAGAACAAGTGTCACCAGGCTACCTCCCTGGTCGAACCGGGGATAACCTGCTTCATCAGCCGCTTGGGACAGCCAGCGATGACTTCATGTGAGAGCTTATGCCGTGGTTCACGGAACTCTGCTCCCATGAGCTCTTCTCCCTAAAGCCTTATTTACTGGCGTTTTGGTTCTTAGCTTTAGGCCAAGCCTACGTTGGCCACGAAAGGAGCGCAAGTACTTGTCTGGAGCTGAAAGATTTTATTGAAGACCTTACGGACTGGAAGCCTAGCCTGCCGAGCTGCTTCTGACGTAACTTGGAATGAGCAAGCAGTCCGACCAGGCTGCGCTTCCGCCGAGTACAGATCCCTAAGAGGGGCTATGGCAAAGCCAAGTTGCAAAGCCTGAACCAAGAAAACGGGAAAGAGTTACCCCTTCCCCGCTGATACGCAGCGCTGCGCCCATGAAGAATGCCTGCGAGATTTTCCGAAGCTATGTGGACAGTCCGTCCGCCAATTGACGCCAGACCGGATCCTCCGGGCTCTGTTCTTCGCGAACGCCAAAGAATTGCGCAATAAGGCTCCTGTCTTCGGCGTAAAGCTCGACAGACGTAATGATGCCGTACCGAGTCGGCTTCCGAACCAACCACGCCCCACTGACCAGATCCTGCCGTAGGTGAAGGTTGAAACCCGGATCGAGAATGTTCAGCCATGGACCCATGATCTTGATGTTCGAGACCGGACCATGATGAATCTGGATGCAGCCTTGATTGCCGACGAAGCACATGATCGGCAGGGCATCAGCCGCCGCCCGCTCCAGAAGTTGACGGGGTGCGTCCTCACCCAAGCGGCGGACGAAGTCACTCTCGAGCACATTGATGCTCTGCCGCCGGCTGAGATTGAAGCGCCTCAGGAGAGGGAAGAATTCATGGATATCGCGCATGGCCTGGAACGCCCTCCGAAAGCCATCGACATCGATATCGCTTAGGGACACCTCCGGTCTTGGAAGCGGCTTTGGCGTCGTTGAAAACTCCAAGGCCGAAGCGGCAAATCGGGCCCGAATGGCGTAGAAGGCATCGACATTGGATGCCGGCTTCAAGTGAACCTTGATGACAGCCTCACCCGACGCGTCGAAAATCTGAATGCTGCGCCTGGAGCCCTTCTCATCTGGAATCTCGACGGCAAAAGCAAAACACCAATGGTCGAGAAACAGCCGCAGATCGATGGCATCGTTAAGGACGAGACCAGTCTTTCCGCTCAATGTGATGTTTCCAAATGTGCCGACCTTCTCATGAACGGCGGCTTCGTTCCGCGTGAGCGACATCACTTCGCCGAGTTCGGGCAAGGCCCGGATCAGATCGGACATGTCTCCCGCAAGCCGAACGACTTCAGGACCATAGTGACCGGCCAGCAATTCAGCTTCGGAAATTCCAAGTTCTTTCGCCAGATCGCGGCTACGCTTGCCGCTCGCATAGAACGGTTCCGGTGCGACGTGAACTCGCGCAACATTCGACAGACTCATAAGCACCCTCAATACCCGTAACGCGGCATAGACCGCACTTCCTTCGACACGAAGTTGTTGCCCATCCTTCGCGCAATCGTCAACGATAAAAACGCAGTTTATAATAATTCTATACTTTACATTGATCTAATAATTTCTACTTTGTAATAATTATAATTAAAATAAAGCTTATTCATTCAGCTTATAGCTTTTCTAATATTTACATAAACTATGGACTCTGCTTGCTCGCTTAAGTAAAAGCCCTCCGCAACGGGGTCGCGACTGCCGACCCCATTACCATCCATCGAAGTCCCGTCTTGCGCGGGCATGCGAAGCAGCAAAGGGAGCTGACGTGTCCACACCCAATTCCATCACCATCGATGCATCTTCGGGTTCGAGCGGCATCAATTGGAACACCTACCTCTCGACCTTCGTGTCCGGAGCAGGAACCGAAAAATTCTACGGCGGAACGGCGGACAACGTCTTCGGCAGTACGGTCTATATGAACGGCAGCCAGCTCGACTTCAGCATTTCAGGCACCAGCGCCCACGTCGTGCTGGATGGCAGCAATCTCGCATATGACTGGATCCATTACGGCCCGACCGCTCCTCACGCCCTGTCCGGCGGATTCCAAAAGATCATCCTGGGGAATTGGGTCGAAGGCGTAACCACCGCAACCGAAGGAATAGGCGCAGCGGGGCGGCTTCAAGGATTGGACACCCAGGTGCTGATCTCCGGCTTTGACATCAACGTGGCGGCTCGCACCGGCGCCACGCCCGGCAACACGGTCATGAATATCTACAGTGGCCTGAAGGCTGGCAGCGCCACCGTGCTCTGGGACCTGCAGGCGCAATATGCCCAGAACTTCATCGGATCAAACGGCGACGACATCTATACCGGCACCCAGTTCGATGACACCATCACGGGCGGCGGCGGTAACGACATCATCGATGGCGGCGCCGGCAACGACGTCGCGGTGCTCTCCGGTCGGCGCACGGACTACACTGTTGTCGACAATGGCGACGGCAGTTTCACGATCAACGACAAGCGTACGGCAGGATCGGAAGGGAACAATCGCGTTACTGGCGTGGAAAGTTTCCAGTTTTCCGACGCTACCATCACTTCCGGCGATGTTGCATCCCAGGGCGCAATCGTTATCGATGCCAGCGCTGCCGACGGCATGGACTTCGAAGCCTTCATCCGTGGCGGTTTCATCTCGAATGTCGATGGCGGCATGCCCACATTCGACAACCAAACCCCGAATCCAGGCGTTCCATCGACCATGGCCGGAGAGGAAATGTTTCTGGGCTACGGCGCTGGAGCTGCCGACAAGTACGTCCTTGCTCATGGCGACGTCCGATACAACTTCGCAACGCACACCGCTGCCGGCACGATCAACACCATCGAGTATGGAACGCGTGGCAGCGGAAGCTTCGACGGCAACGGCTATTTCGGTGGAGGCAATGCTCAATTGAGGATCACCGGCCTCGAACTGCTCAACGCGGTTCCGACCAATTCCACCGAAGAAGCCGAGATCGAGGCCAATGGGCCGGTTCACAATTTCACGGCAGCCTATATGGCCGGAAAGATGGCGGACGCGGCTCGGCTGAATACGTTCGCCAACGCTCTCGATCAGTACGCGCAGCACTTTATCGGATCGGCCAAGACCGACTTCTATACGGGAACGGCCTTTACGGACACGATCAGCGGTGGCGGCGGCGACGATATCTTCAATGCGACGCACGGCAATGACGTGATCGACGGCGGCGCGGATTATGATCAAGTCCTGTTCGGCGGCAGCAGTGCCGATTACACGATCACACGGCTGGACGATGGCCGCTACACAATCGCCCGGAAGGATGGAAAGGGCATTACGACCCTGAAGAACGTCGAGGCCGCGACATTCTCGGATGTGACCCTCGACACAGTCCGCAATGTCCAACTTCCGGGGGCCCCTCCCAAAGACGTGAAGCTGTCGGTCGCTTCGGTCTTCGAGAATGCGAAGGTGGGCGATGTCCTCGGGGACTTTTCAGCATTTGACCCTGAAGAGAAGGCGCTCACATTCAGCCTCGTCAACGATGCCGGTGGACTTTTCGAGATCGCCGGAACGAAGCTGCGCCTGAAAGGCAATCTGGACTACGAGACCGCCAAGAGCCATACGATCCGCGTCAAGGTCGCGGACGCTGACGGCCATGTGGTCTTCAAGGAATTCTCGCTGGCCGTCGGAGACGTGAATGAGGCCCCGGGAGGCATTACGCTCTCGAAAACCGTGGTCTCTGAGAATGCCGAGGTCGGCACGCGGGTCGGCATGCTATCCGCGACCGACCCCGAGGGCAATGCCATCAGCTATAGCCTGATCGGTAATCCCGGCGGCTATTTCAGGCTGACGTCCGATGGCAAGATCACCCTTGCGAAAGCGCTCGATTACGAGAAGATCCAGAGCCACACTCTCACCGTGCAGGCAGCGGATTCGAGCGGCCATGTGTCCAGCCAGCTCATCACCATCGCTGTCGGTGACGAGCTGGAAGCGAAGTCGGGAACGGCCAGGAACGATGTGCTGCGAGGCAATATCGGCCGCGACAAGCTGTCCGGCGGCGCCGGCAACGACAAGCTTTACGGCAATGGCGGCAATGACCAACTCCTCGGCGGCAGCGGCAACGACAAACTGCAAGGCGGCCTTGGCGCTGACCGTCTGACGGGAGGTTCGGGAGCTGATACCTTCATCTTCAAGTCGGTCGCAGAATCCACCATGGGAACCTCCGGCCGTGACACGATCCTCGATTTCTCGACGAGGCAGAAGGACAAGATCGACCTTAGCGGCATCGATGCCAACACGACGAAGGCCGGCAATCAGGCGTTCCTCTTCATCGGAACGAAGGCATTCGGCGGCCGGGCTGGCGAGCTTCGCTACGAGAAAGCGAAGAGCGACACGTACATCCATGGCGACGTGAACGGCGACAAGATCGCGGACTTCACGATCCACCTCGATGACCGCGTCAACCTCTCGAAGGGATACTTCTTCCTGTAATGCATGAAAGGCCGGAGGCGTCATCTGCTTCCGGCCTGCTCATCCAAAACCCGTCCCCTATACAAGGCCGCTCGTCCTGTGTCTTCGTTCCGTTTCAGCCGCATCGAAATACCGGTGGCTCTGGCCATTCTCATTGCATCACCCTCCTCAGCCACGGCGCAGGAGGTTTCACCAAATGCCGCGGGAAGCGATGCAGTCATCAATCTCGATGAGATCACCGTGACAGCAACCAAGGCCGGCGAGAGAGTGTATGATTCCCTGTCGGCATCGAGCGTCATAGGCCGGGATCAGATCGAGACGCAGATCCAGCCGAGCAGCGTGTCGGATGTTCTCCGGCTCATTCCCAGCGTAACGACCCAGTCGGCACCCGGAGATCCCGGCGTAGGCGTCAATGTCCGCGGATTGCAGGATTTTGGCCGCGTGAACATGCTGGTCGATGGAGCGCGGCAGAACTTCCAGCGGGAGGGACATTCCGCGAAGGGAACGTTCTACTTCGATCCCGAGATGATGAAATCCGTCGATGTGACGCGAGGACCCGCCTCGTCGATCTATGGATCGGGCGCCATCGGCGGTGTGGTCAGCTTCACGACAATCGATGCCGGCAATGTTCTTCCCGATGGCGTCACTGTGGGAGGCCGGATCAAGGGATCGTGGGAGACGAACGGCAACACCCCTCTCCTGCATGGAGCGGTGGCGGCCCGCCCGAGCGACAAGTTCGACATCATGGGAGCCGCGACCTGGCGCTCCGCCGGCGACTATTATTCCGGCGACGGCACGCTCATCGAGGACACGGCGCAGGATCTCCTCTCAGGCCTCTTCAAGGCCCGCATTCGTCCTGAGGCCGATCAGGAAATCACCCTGTCGGCCCTGCGTATCGGAAACGACTTCTCGAACGGCCTTGCGACGCTTTACCGGACAGAAGCCATCGCCGATACATTCACCGCCGGCTATCGGTGGACACCGGCGTCCTCGATCTGGGATCTGAGCGCCAAGGTCTATTACAGCGGCACGAATGTGAAGCAGAGTACGTTGGAAGGGTTCAACTTCGGAGCAACCAAGACCTTCGATATCGGCACGCTCGGCCTCGACATCTTCAACACCTCGCGCTTCGAGACAGGCCACATCCAGCACGAGATCACCTACGGAGGGGACCTGTTCCGTGACAATGTGGAAACAAAGGATTCCCTTGGCATCAGCGATCAGCTCACCCCCTCGGGGGAGCGCCTGGTCTCCGGCGTATTTCTGCAGGATCGCGCGACCTTCTTGGACTGGCTTGAGGTGATCGGCGCCCTGCGCTTCGACTCGTATCGCCTGACGGGCGATGATATCGAGAACGACGGCACCCGCCTTTCACCAAAAATCACAGTGGGAATCACGCCCTGGCAGCCTGTGACCTTCTACGCGAGCTATGCGGAGGGTTTTCGAGCGCCTGCATTGACCGAAACCCTGATCGACGGATTCCATCCGCCGCCGTTGAGCGCGGGTCGGTTCTTCCCCAATCCCAATCTGAAGCCCGAGATCGCCTATAACATTGAGGGCGGCATCAATCTGCGGTTCGACAATGTCGTTATCGAGGAAGATCGCCTGCGCATGAAGTTCGGCCTCTTTCAGAACCGTATCGAGGATTACATCGAACAGGTCTTCACGCGCTTCCCCATCCCCGGCGGATATCAGTATCAGAACATCACCGAGGGCATAATCACGGGCTTTGAGGCTGAGGGGATCTATGATGCCGGAACCTATTTCATGGGCCTTTCCGGCCATGTTCTTCATGGCGTGAACAGCCGCACCGATGAGACCCTCGTCAAGGTACCGCCAAACAGGCTGACGGGCACATTCGGCATTCGCGCCTTCAATAACCGACTGGAAGTCGGCACGCGCGTGTCGCTGGTCGGGACCAAGGACGAAGCGGAAAATTTCGGCTTTACCGGCGATGCCTACAGCCTGGTCGATTTGTTCGCGACCTGGAACGTCAATGAGCGCGTCACGGCAGGGCTCATCGTCGAGAATATTTTCGACAAGGAATACACCGTCTATCTGAACGGCAATCCAAGCCCTGGCCTGAATGCCAAGGCGTCGCTGTCGGTCAAGCTGTATTGAAATGCGATAGAGGAGGGAGCGATATGGCCATCACGATCAGACTGACTGCGGACAGCGCCAAAAAGGGCGTGAACTTCAACTCTTATATGAAAACCTATTTCAGAGATTTCTCCTTCGAGGGGTGGCCCTACATCCTGGGCGGCCCGGGCGAGTTCAAGGGAACGCAGATCGTCCTGCTCGACAACATGAACGGGCCGAAAACCAAAGTGATCGCCATGGACGGCGGTTCGATTTCCTACGAGCTTGCGAAGCATGTCGTGGATGGATCCTTGGCCACGGTACGCCTAGGAACTCTGGGCAACAGCTACAAGGGATCGGGCGAGTTCACCGAGGACGTTGCAGGACGCATCACGAACATCTCGGCCCAGGTTCAGATTTCCGGACTGGCGATTGCAGGAAACGAATTTCACTCACTGGTGTCCGGCCTCATGGGCAGCGTTGCGTCAAGCCGGAAGGCCAATCCGGCTGTCTTGAATGCCGCCATCGCCGATGAGGCCCACAAGCTCATCGGCTCGAACGGCAACGACACCTATACCGGAACGCGCTTCAGCGACCGGATCAACGGCAATGGCGGCAACGATGCTCTTTCAGGGGCCGCTGGGAACGACATCATCAAGGCCGGCACCGGCAATGACAGGCTGACAGGCGGGATCGGCGCCGACGATCTTTGGGGCAACGCCGGGGCTGACATCTTCATGTTCAGGTCGATCGCCGACAGCACGGTCGCAGCAGCCGGCCGCGACACGATCTTCGATTTCTCGCCTGCACAGAACGACAAGATCCATCTGGCATCCATTGATGCGAACACCCTCAAAGGCGGCAACCAGGCCTTCGGGTTCATCGGAACGAGGGGCTTCAGCAATTCGGCCGGGGAATTGCGCTACGAGCGCCAGCCCAGCGACACCTATGTCTACGGTGATGTGGACGGGGATGGCATTGCCGATTTTGCCATCCATTTCGATGACCCGATCCAGTTCACCGAGGCCTATTTCGTCCTGTAACGGACTTCATCGAAGGGCAGCTCGAGGGACCGCTCTTCAATTACCGCTCAAATCTGCGATATAGATGGCTCTATGGATATTCGGGGACACTTGAGTCTTCTCGTCAGATCCGAATAAGCGATGCACCGGGAGAAACGGTTTTGATCGAGAGAATTGGTTCGAAATCCTGGCGGGTTCAGGTTACTAACGACGGAGAAATCGTGGTCCTGGGCCTCCGAGCCGATACTGGCAGGGAATACGAGATCCTGCTCAGCACGGTAGATTCCACGCCCATCGTGACCGATCTGCTCAACGAAATGGTGCGAACCCATCAAGGAAAGCCACCCAGGATATTTTCCGAAAATACCGGGCCGAGCCATACTAAGAGCGTGCCCGTGCAGCCCTTGAGCACGCAGATCGACCATGACGGCGCAAAGCCTGTACTAGTCATGGATTTCGGCGGAACGGTCCTGAAGGTGGCCATCGATCCCGCAGAGCTCCAGCAGGCCCTGTCCACGCCCGAGGCATAGAGAGCCCATCCTTCAGAGCTGCCCGCCGTCGCCCCATTGCTCTAATAAGGCGCTATAGGCGGGATCCTGATAGCGGGAGAGCAGGAAGGCCGGCGCATAATCGGGCAATTCCGACTCCGTGATGTGGCGGGCGATGAGCTCTCCGCCCGCGCATGATGCCATCACTCCGAAACCGGAATACGCGCACGAGATATAAGCGCCTTCGACCGGAACAGGTCCGATCAGTGGGCGGTTCTCCTGCGTCCTCATGTAATAGCCGCCGTCGATGTAGGGACGCGGCACCTCACCGTTATAGACCTTGAGCCCCGGCACCATGGTCGACATGCCCCGCAGCGCGATCTCGGCGTAATATTCTGGCTCGGGCAGCGGGAAGACCGGATCGACCGCATCGCCGTGATGGTTGAAGAGGATGAGCGTCGCCGATGCCCCATCGGGGCGTCCATGCACACCTTCGGGAAATGGCCCGAGAAGCCATTGAGCCTCTTCATCGGCAGCGACCGCGGCACGCTCCTCGTCGTTCCAGGGCAGATGCTGCCCGTCGAGCCAGATCAGCATCGGAGCATTGCGCGGCATGCCGCCTAATGTGTCGGGGAAGCTGACCTTGAAATGGCGCTCGGCTCTGATCGGCAGCTCAACGCCGATCATGCGCGCCATTTCGACCTGCATCGGCCCGGCGGCCAGAACGGCATGCGTCGCCGCGATAGCCTGCCGCCCGCCCTCCTGTTCGACCTCGACCGCGCACACCCGGCCGCCTTGCGTGTCGATGCCCGTGACGCGGCCTTTCACGATCTGCGCGCCGTGCGCGCGGGCCTCCTCCAGCAACACCATTCCGAGTTGCTGGGCACTGAGCCAGCCGGCGCGCCGGGCATGCGCGAGCGCAACCGTCTCAGGCGCAAGAAAAGGAAAATACCGGCGGATCAAGCTTGTATCGGTGATGACGTCGGCGCCCGTCAACGAATCCTCGAAACCGCGCTCTGAGGACGGCGTGTAGGCGCTCTGCGGTGTATCGTGAAACCTGGCGGGGCCCCCGCCGCGCGCCTCGGCCGATTTCGCCATGGTTTCTAGAAAGGGAATCTTGTCCCGATCGGCAGTCGCGAACACGTATCCGCGGCGATTGAGGTTAATGCGATTGTCCGTCGCCCGCGCGATCTTCTCGATGAGATCGATACTGCGGTTCATGAAAGCGGTCATCGTCCAGTCAGGCCCTGGCCACCAGTTGCGGTAGGCCTCGGTCGACTTGTCCGATGTGAGCGAGAGCGGATTGCCCTCGTCGACCAGCACCACATGCTCAACGCCATGCTCGACGGCGAGAGAATAAGCCGCCGCGACGCCTGCAATGCCCGCACCGCAGATGACAACCCTCGCCTTCGAACGTGACATTGCGTCCCCATGGGTCAGGCCACTCAGCGCGGCCGGAGAATACTTCTCATATACCAGAGGGAGCGACAGGAGGGCAGCCGCCACTTTCGGATCATTGTAGTGCCAGGCACCGGAGCCACCATATCGTGGCCGCCACCTGCAAATTATCCATGCTCACGCCAAAGAGAGGCAGATGAGGTAAGTATCTTGAAGGTATCTCTTATCCCTTCAGGGCATTTCCATCCGCCTCCATCGTTCGGAAGCGCAATGAACACCGTTATGCGGCCTTTGCCGGGGGCGTCGGCTTACCAAGAGAAAGCATCAGGCGGTCGGCCGAAGGCCGCTTACACGAAATCGCTTACGAGCAACCTAATCATTTCAGAGCGCGCAAGCTGGGCGATGGAAGTGACGCCGACTGCGATAGCGGCAGTGACATTTCATAAGCCGAGCAGGATGAGGATGCTGAGCGATAGGAAAAGTTGAGAGATCAACAGGAGAACGTCGATGCCTTGCATGATGATGGCATTCGTCCTGCCCCTTGGTGTGCTGGCGATCAGGATAAGCGTCGGTCCGACCACGAGGCCGACGCTTACCGTCACGAACGATCCCAACAATAAGTTGCTGGCGCCGTAGATGATGCGCATCAGGAGATCACGCACGAAAGCATCGGTGCCAAGCTAATGCTCGGCCCTGGGCATGCGAAGCTTGCGGAGGCTGCGATGTGCTAATGCGAGAGGAAAGAAGAGCGAACGAAGTCTGTAAAGCGTGGGTAAAATAGCAAGAGCCGCTCCGCATTGAAGCGGAAACTATTTTAGATGAAATTCTTGAGATTCTAGCGGAAAGTTTTGGTGGGTGATGTAGGGCTCGAACCTACGACCCGCTGATTAAGAGTCAGCTGCTCTACCAACTGAGCTAATCACCCGTGACCAAAACGTTTTCAGCGGCGCGTTATCCGCTGAAGAGGCCGTGCGTGTAACAAACCGCACGGCCTCTGTCTAGCCCATTTGCAAAGGTTTTTGCGTCAGGCGGCGGATTTTGATTTCCCTCGATGATAACTGCCATCGCCGCGAGTAATAACGCGGTCCTCATCCTGGATTTCTCCGGGCTGAATCTCGACCTGTGTCGCCAACTCCTTCCACAGGGGGATCAGGGCCTCGACATCCAGGCTCGGCCAGGCTTCGACGCCGTCGAGCACGAAATAGGTCTCCTGGTAGTCATCGATCCGGTAGAGGGTGCGCATGACGCGGCCGAGATCGAAGGCGACCCGGTTCGGCGAGGGGCTCTCCAGCGCGAAGATCGTCTCGCCCGGCGAGGAGGCGATGCCGGCGCCGACGATACGCATGCCTTCCGGCGTCTGGGCCAAGGCGAACTCCACAGTGTACCAATAGAGCCGCGCCAAATACTTCAGAGCGCCATGCTCGGCGGCCACGAGGCCCGCCTTGCCGTATGCCTCAAGGTAGTCGGCATAGATCGGCTGCATGATCAGCGGCACATGGCCGAACACGTCGTGGAATATATCCGGCTCCTCGATGTAATCGACCTGCTCCGGTTTGCGGATCCAGAAGCCCGCAGGGAACTGGCGGTTCGCCAGCATGCGGAAGAAGGCGAGATCGGGGATGAGCCCCGGCACGGCCACCACCTCCCAGCCTGTCGCCGCCTTCAAGCGCTGATTCAGCACCCGGAAGTCGGGAATGCCCTCCTCGCCGATGCCGAGGCGGTCCAGCCCTTCCAGAAACTGGTCGGCAATGCGGCCCTTGAGAATCTCCCGCTGACGCTTGGCCAGGATGTTCCAGGTCGCATGGTCGGCTTCGGTGTAATTCTCAAAGCCCTGGTCGCGCATGTAATCGCGCGGGTCGTCGCTGCCGGTGGCCGTGTTCATGGTGTTTCCTCCGTCCTTATTATTGCGGTAGAATAGCACCCTGCCCCGGTCATTATCCGCCTGAACGCATCTGGAACTTGGCCGTGACAGTCATAAGATGACCTGGAAGCCATCAATGAGGTCATCCATGAAGCGCCCTCTTTCCCCATCCGACAGGCGCATCCTGCGCGTTCTCCAAGGCGAGGGGCGGATGCCCAATGCGGCCCTAGCCGAGAAGGTGGGGCTTGCCGCCTCCCCGTGCCTGCGGAGGCTCAAGGCGCTGGAGGAGGATGGGATCATCGAAGGCTATCGGGCGCTCGTGAACCGCAAAGCCCTGGGCTTCGAGGTGGAGGCCTTCGTGTTCATCAAGCTTGAGCAATCGGAGCCTGGCTGGCGCACCCGCCTCGTGGAACGCCTGAAGGGTTACGAGGAAGTCATTGCCTGTCACGCGCTCGCCGGCGAGGTGGATCTCATCGTCCATGTGGTCGCGAAGGACATCGAGAATTTCGGCGAGTTCACCATGAACCGCCTGCTCACCCTGCCCGGCGTCGCCGATGTTCGCTCAAGCTTCGTGCTATCGACCATCAAGCCTCAGAGTCCAATTCCGGTGATGGATTGAGAGAAGTTTCGGCGACACTTCTAATAATATGCGACGGCACTGCCCGGTTTCCGAAATGCTGGCAATGATGGGAGTGTCATTCCCAACCGGATCGAAGCGGAGGGGACGGGAATCCATCGCGCTACACTTGACCGTGGGTCCCCTTCCCTCGCTGAGGATGACACGGGTTTGTCTGTCAAAGAACAAGTGGGAACGGCCTCGCGGCGTGGTTCGCCCGAGGGTGTATCAGTCGAGGGAGGGCGCGAGGAGGCGTCCGGCTCGTGTGTGTTTGTGTTGAGAACCTGACGGCTCCCCGCGCACGGCTTTTTTAGGCGTACACCGCGTCTTGCAGCGGAGGGCCTCCCGTCAGCGGGCTTGCGACACCCACAGCAGGACCGTGCCCGATCCCACAATCACGACGCCTCGCGAGCGCGCCCCTCGGTGGATCAGGCTGTGCCCACCATAGCCAAGGTTAGGATCATTGTCAAGAACAAAGAGTGAACATAACGGTGCGCGCGTGTTCCCTCCCCCTCACGGGGAGGGCTAGGGTGGGGGTGGTCTGGCTGGGCGAGAGATCGAACCAGATTACTCTCACGTCATCACCGGCCTTGTGCCGGTGATCCCGATCATGGTGAGCGCTGCACTCTTCGCATCGGGATGGCCGGGACAAGCCCGGCCATGACGTGGAGAGTGTCAGCCCTACTCCGCCGCGTGCTGCGCGTGCAGGCGTCCGCCTCGGCTCATGAGCTTGTTCAGCGCGCCGAGATAGGCCTGCGCGGAGGCGACCAGCGTGTCGGGGTCGGCGGCGCGGGAGGTCACGCTGCGGTCGTCGGCGGAGAGGCGCACCGACACTTCGGCCTGCGCATCCGTACCTTCCGTCACCGCATGCACCTGATAGAGCTCCAACACAGCCTCATGCGGCACCAGCGCCTTGATGGCGTTGAAGGTGGCGTCAACCGGGCCGTTGCCCTCCTGCTCCTCAACGACGGTGTTGCCATCGACCGTCAGGCGCATGGTGGCGCGCTGCGGGCCGCGCGTACCAGCGACGATGGAGAGCGAGACCAGCTTGATGCGGTCATGCGCGGTGGCGATGTTCTGATCGACCAGCGCCTCGATGTCTTCGTCGTAGACGTGCTTCTTGCGGTCGGCGAGGTCCTTGAAGCGCTCGAAGGCATCCTGGAATTGGTTGTCGGACAATTGATAACCCAGCTCTTCCAGCTTGTTGCGGAAAGCCGCGCGGCCGGAATGCTTGCCCATGACCAGCGAGGTCTTGGACACACCAACACTTTCCGGCGTCATGATCTCGTAGGTCTGCGCATTCTTCAGCATGCCGTCCTGGTGGATGCCGCTCTCATGCGCGAACGCGTTCCGGCCCACGATGGCCTTGTTGTACTGCACGGGGAAAGACGTCGCAGCGGAAGCGAGCTTCGATGCGCGGGTCAGCATCGTCGCCTCGATACCGGTCTCGTAGGGCAGCACGTCGCCACGGGTCTTGATCGCCATCACGATCTCTTCCAGCGCCGCGTTGCCCGCGCGCTCGCCGATGCCGTTGAGGGTGCATTCGATCTGGCGCGCGCCGCCTTCCAACGCAGCCAGCGAATTGGCGACCGCCAATCCCAGGTCGTTGTGGCAATGGGCGGAGAAGATCGCCTTGTCCGCATTCGGCACGCGCTCGCGCACGGCCTTGAACATGGCGCGGTATTCATCCGGCGTCGCATAGCCCACCGTGTCAGGCAGGTTGATGGTGGTGGCGCCGGACTTGATGGCGGCTTCCACGCAGCGGCACAGGTAATCGATGGGCGTGCGTGTAGCGTCCATGGCGGACCACTCGATATCCTCGATGAGGTTACGGGCCTGCGTCACGGTGGTGGTGATGATCTCCAGAACCTCTTCTTCAGTCTTGCGCATCTGGTGCGCCAGATGGATCGGCGAGGTGGAAACGAACGTGTGGATGCGGGGCTTGGCTGCGTGGCGCACCGCTTCGCCCGCACGGGCGATGTCGGCGGAGATCGCGCGGGCGAGACCGGCGACGGTGGCGTTCTTCACCTGTTGGGCGATGAGCGAAACCGCCTCGAAATCGCCGTTGGAGGCGATGGGAAAGCCTGCCTCGATGACATCGACACCCATGGTATCGAGCAGGGCTGCAACCTCGAGCTTCTCTTCCAGGGTCATGGTCGCGCCGGGGCATTGCTCACCGTCGCGCAGGGTGGTGTCGAAGATGATGACGCGGTCCTTGGAGGAGCCGGAAATATTGGCGGTCATGGTCTTGTCCTTCTCGGGGGAGCGGGCCAGGGGTCGGTCACACGCTCAGGGTTGTTCCTGCTTGTCTCGTGTCCCCTGAGAGCCCAGGCGACAAAGCCCAGACGACCCTCAGGGGCGGCTAAGGAGAAGGAGGCCAAGGAGACGCGCGCGACCGGCCGCTGGAGCGGTGCCGTTCTTTTCTGCGCTGTGGGAGCCGATATTCATCGCTGCCCAATCCTCCAAAGGCCGCGGCCTTGCCGCGAACAACGGCCCGTTTGTAACGGGGTCGCCCCCGGAAGGCAAGCCTTTGAAACAAACGAAAAGCCAAGGCACGACTATTGTATGGGAAGTTTCCCGAATTCCATCAGGGCTGGAAGGACGGGAAATCGCACTAGATCAGGTCAAGCTTGGCTTATATTCATTTTCGACCATCCAGATCAAAGGGGCTTCCTATGAAACCATCCATCCGCCTGCTGTGCCTCGCCGGCCTCCTGGCTCTCCCGCTGGCCGCCTGTAATCAGACGGCTTCCACGGCTCCCGCTCCGGCCAGCACAAGCGTGACGCCCTCAAGCTTCAGCATGCCGACGGGCACGGGCTGCCAGGGCGAGGTGGCCCGCTACCGGGCTGTCATGAACAACGACCTCGCCATGGGCCATGTGGGCCAGTCCGTCTACAACCGTGTCGACCGGGAAATCGCCCAGGCCGAGGCCGCCTGCAGCGCCGGGCGCGATGCGGATGCGGTGCGCATGATCAACGCGACGAAGCGGCGTCACGGCTATGTGTGAGTGAACATCCACTCGAAGAAGGATTGCAGGAAAAGCGGCATCGTCTCGCAGTCGATATCGTCGACGCTCCGAACGATCAGCACATCCTGCAATTCGGGCTCTGCCTCCTTGGCAATGTTGGCGCGGATGATCGCCGCGCCCTCCTCCGCCGCCACGGGCATCGTCACCATCCGCAGCAGGGYGATGGTCGGCCAGCGCTGAACAATGATCCATTCGTCATCGACGTGGAAGTCGGCTTCGGTAAGGCCCGTTTCCTCGGTCAATTCACGGGTGAGGCTCGTCGCGAGATCGACGCTGCCGTCTGGTCTCAGATCCGAGAAATCAGGCGTGCCCGCCGCGAAATAGACGCGCCCCGCATTCGCCGTATGCGCCGCCATCACGCCGCAGATGAAAGCACCGTCCGAGCCGCGCAGGGCGCCCATGGCGAAACCATTCGCGATGCTCTTGTCGGGATAGCCCTTGTCGATCCACGCAATGAGGTTCGCGTAGTTCGTCTCAAAATAGGTGTTGCGGCAGACGTCCTGCCCGAACTCCAGATCGCGCAGCAGCAACACGCGCCCGTTGAACATCTTCGGCTTGTCCGCAACACGCCGTTGCCAGTTCGCATCGATGAGATCGCGGTTCCGCTCGGCCCATTCCCATTCCATGGGAACGCAGCGCGCCTCGACACGCGAGACGCGCCGGATCTCCACTTCGGAACTCATACCAGAAGCTCGCTGCGGCTTATCATGATGGCGCTGCCGCCGATTTCGGCGGAGACCAGCGCGCCGTTCTTAATGGTCATCTGCAAGCGGATCTCGCTCGGCCGTCCCATCTCGATGCCCTGCTCGATGAGGATATTGTGCTCGCCATCGCCCAGCGGCTCGCACTGCATGAGAGCGCCGGCGAAGGCTGCCGCAGCGGAGCCTGTCGCCGGATCCTCGATGATGCCCATGCCCGGCCCGAACATGCGTGCGCGGAAGCGCAGACCTTCCGCTTCATCCATGCGCGCATAAACATAAGCCGATGGATGATCGCTGTCCGCGAACGCCTTGTCGAAGGCCTCGCCCTGCGGATAGGCGCGGGCGAGTGCATCGAGAGAAGCGACGGGCACGAGATCGTAAGCGACACCCGCCGAATGACGGCTCGGCACATGGCGCGCGAACCCGATTTCCTTCGGATCGAGACCGAGCGCCCACGCGCAATCGGCGCTTTCCTTGCCCTCGCCCCAGGAGGACGGCAGGCGCGGCAGGCGGAAGCGTGCTTCGCCGCTCATCGCATCCTTCACCTCGACGGCACAGGGAACGATTCCGACCTTTTCCTTCAAGCCGAAGGCAACGGCGCCTGCCTCTCCGCTCCGGTCGAGAAGAGCCAGCAGCACCGCCGTTCCTACTGTTGGATGACCCGCGAAAGGCAACTCGCGCTTGATCGTAAAAATGCGGATATCGGCCCGCTGATGCGCATCGGCGGGCGGAAACACAAAGACGGTCTCCGAGAGATTGAACTCCTTCGCGATGGTCTGCATCGCGGCATCGTCGAGCCCTTCCGCATCGAGCACGACAGCGAGAGGATTGCCTGCGAAACGCTGCGCGGTGAACACGTCCAGGGTGATGAAACGGCGGGCCATATGGATCAAACCTCTTCAACGGTGAATCGATGGGTGGGCGAGACGAACTCGTCCTGCGCGGCGATGGTGAGGATTTCGCGAGAGCCTGCCTCTTCCGTGCGCTTGAGCAGACCGTAGACGGAAGCTGCAGCCTCTGCGAGCGCCATGGGCGCGGAGCGGGAGCGCGCGTAATGCACGAAGAACAGTGCCGCGATGGCATCGCCTGCCCCGTTGACGCTCAGCGACAGCTTGGGTGTGCGCACGCGCCAGAAACGGCCAGCCTCGCCGGCGATCATGTCCACTGCATCCTCAGGCGTTTCCCGCGTCTCCACGGAGGTGACGAGCACGGCCTTGGGACCGAACTGCTGAACGGTGGAAACCCCGCGCTTCACCTCGTTCAGGCTATCCGTCGTCAGGCCCGACAGGTAATCGAGCTCGAATTGGTTGGGCGTGATGATGTCGGCGGCAGGCAACGCCTGATCGCGCATGAATTCCGGAATGCCGGGACGCACGAAAACGCCCCGCCCCACATCGCCGATCACCGGATCGCAGCAATAGAGCGCCTGCGGATTCAGCGCGCGTACGCGCTCGACGGCGCCGAGGATCGCATTGCCGATATCGGCGGAGCCCATATAGCCCGAGAGCACCCCGTCGCAGCGCTCCAGCACGCCGCGCTCGGCGATGCCGTCCACCAACTCTTCGATTGCAGGCCCATCGAAAACGCGACCCTTCCAGGAGCCGTAGCCGGTATGGTTCGAGAACTGGACCGTATGGATGGGCCACACCTCGACCCCGAGGCGCTGCATCGGAAAGACGGCGGACGCATTGCCCACATGACCGTAGGCGACGTGAGACTGGATCGAGAGAATGTTCATGGCTTGGCCCCTCCCCTACCTGGGTTATCGCATCGAAGCCCAAGCTTCAAATCATGTGATGTGATCATTGGCATCAATGGGGAGGGAAACGTGGCCTCAGGCTCCCGCGTTCGCTAGAACAGGCGCCAACAGGAGGATTCGCGTGTATCTGGAGAGCATCACCAACACCGTGCTGGATTTCATCCGGGCCCATCAGAACTATGCCCCTCTGATCGTCGGGCTGATGACCTTCGGCGAGTCCCTGGCCTTCATCTCCCTCGTTCTGCCGATGATCACCATTCTGATCGCGGTGGGCTTCGCGCTGGCAGCAGCGGATATTCCCTTCTGGCAGGTCTGGCTAGGCGGATCGGTCGGGGCTTTCCTGAGCGCCTGGATCTCCTTCGAGATCGGCAGCAAGGCCAAGAAGCGGGCCTATGGCATCTGGCCGCTTTCCAAGAATCCCCAACTCGTCGAACGCGGAGAGCGGTTTTTCCAGCGCTTCGGTCCTTGGGCTGTATTCCTGGGCCGCTTCTTCGGCCCGACCCGAGCCGTTCTGCCGCTGATCGCCGGCATCTTCTTGATGCCGCGCTTCCTCTTCCAGGCCGTCAACATGGCATCCGCCTCTGTCTGGACCTTCGCGCTGCTCGCCCCCGGCGCGGGGCTTGCGCATTACCTGATCTGGTAATTTGATCGGAACCGCCACCACGAGGGGTCATCACCCTCCATCGGCAATGGAGGTCCCTCATGGGCAAAGGCAAGATGAAGAACCGCAACGACCCCGGCAAGCAGGACAACAACAAGGCTCAGAATACGAAAGACAACCGGCAGTAATCCTGCATTTCGACCGTTTTTCCTCTCTGTTCCCATAGGTGGCAACAGGCTTCCGTAATGATATTTGCCAATATATATCATTACGGAAGTGAATTATGCCGCAGAAGCCTTGGCGGTCTTACGCCTATTTCGACACGGACGATTCCCTCGACGAACAGGCTCCGAAGGACCCGACCATGGCCGGGTTGCCGGAAACCTGGCGCAATTACGGCTGGACGAGTACGGCCGTTCTCTTCGCGGGTCTCTGGATTCTGGAAAGCCTGACATCAGGCGCCCTGCTCGATGGCGTGACGAGTCTCAATCACGTTGCCAGGGGCATCTGGGCGCTCGTGTTCGTGCTCACGGCCGGCATGGGCCTTTTCCATTTCTGGAAGCGCCGCAAGCCCAGACTGGGCCATTCCCTATGCTTCCTCATTGCCGTCACGGCCCTGTTGGGCTACGCGGCCTGAAGGCTGCCGATTTTTCCTTCAACTGACCCAATCACAAAAAAAATAAGGGGCGGAATGATCCGCCCCTTTTTGCTGTCTGCTGTCAGACTTAGTTCCGGCTCTTGTCGACCAGAGCCTTTTCCTTGATCCACGGCATCATGTCGCGAAGGCGGGTGCCGACATCCTCGATGGGGTGCGCGGCATTGCGGGCGCGCACGGCCTTGAAAGAGGTCTGGTTGACCTTGTTCTCGAGCATCCAGTCGCGGGTGAACTTGCCGGACTGAATGTCCTCCAGAACGCGCTTCATCTCGGCCTTCGTCTGGGCCGTGATGATGCGCGGACCCGTCACGTACTCACCGTATTCGGCGGTGTTCGAGATCGAGTAGTTCATGTTGGCGATACCGCCCTCGTAGATGAGGTCGACGATCAGCTTCACTTCGTGCAGGCACTCGAAATAGGCCATCTCGGGAGCGTAGCCCGCCTCGGTCAGCGTCTCGAAGCCGGCCTTGATGAGCTCGACGAGACCGCCGCAGAGCACGACCTGCTCGCCGAAGAGATCGGTCTCGCACTCTTCCTTGAAGGTGGTCTCGATGATGCCGGCGCGGCCGCCGCCATTGGCGGAAGCGTAGGACAGCGCGATGTCATGGGCGTTGCCCGTGGCGTCCTGGTGGATCGCGATGAGCGTCGGCACGCCGCCGCCGCGCTGATACTCGGAACGCACCGTGTGGCCGGGGCCCTTGGGGGCGACCATGAGCACGTCGAGGTCCTTGCGGGGCTCGATGAGGTTGAAGTGGACGTTGAGGCCGTGCGCGAAGAGCAGCGCCGCGCCCTGCTTCATGTTGTCGTGCAGGTCGTTGCGGTAGATGTCGGCCTGCAGCTCGTCGGGGGTGAGCATCATGACCACGTCGGCCCACTTGGCGGCCTCGGCCACTTCCATGACCTTGATGCCGGCCTTCTCGGCCTTGGCCGCGGAGGGCGAGCCCTTGCGCAGGGCCACGACCATGTCCTTCACGCCGGAATCGTTGAGGTTCAGCGTATGGGCATGGCCCTGGCTGCCATAGCCGACGATGGCGACCTTCTTGCCCTTGATCAGATTGATATCGGCGTCGCGATCGTAATACACGCGCATGATGCTCTAGTCCCTTGTGTCTGGGGGCTTCCGCCCCGTCTTCGTTGGCATTGCACGGAGCCTGAGGCCTTTGCGCAACATTCATCTTGTTCAACGCCGCTTTTAGCGAACAAAACTGCGCTGGCAAGTCGTCCTTTATAGGAAAAGAACGGCAATCGCCCGAAATGGCTCTGTGCCCTGCCTGATCCTACAATCGCTCCGAGGGTGGAGAGTGCAAACCGCCCTCCAACGCTCTAGTTTGGTATCCAGCACTCACTTCCCGAAGGACAAGCCGTATGGAACGCCTCGCCACCGCCGATGAAGTCCTTGCCTTTTGGCGGGAAGCCGGACCCGAGAAGTGGTTCTCGAAGGATGAAGCCTTCGACCAAACCTGCCGGGACCGTTTCCTGCCGACCTACGAGGCCGCCGCGAGGGGCGACCTCAACGAATGGGAGCTTACCCCGGAAGGTGCGCTCGCCGTTATTCTTCTTCTCGATCAGTTCCCGAGAAACATGTTCCGGGCGCAGCGCGAGACCTACAAGACCGACCCCGTCGCCGTAATGGTCGCTGACCGCGCCATCGAGAGAGGGTTCGACCATAAGGTGGAACCGGAGTTCCGCCGTTTCTTCTACCTGCCCTTCATGCATTCCGAGTCCTTGCAGGCCCAGGAACGCTCGGTGACCCTCAACGAATCCCTCAACGAGGATTCCGCCAAGTGGGCGCGCCACCATCGCGACATCGTCACCCGCTTCGGCCGCTTCCCCCATCGCAACGTCATCCTTGGAAGAGAGACGACACCGGAGGAGGAAGCATTTCTGCAAGAAAACGACTTCAGGGGATAACGATCACACCCCCTCGGCGCCGCGCGCCATGGCGGCGACGCCGGTGCGCGACACTTCGACGAGACCGACCGCCGTCATAAGCTTGATGAAGCGCTCGACCTCATCCGTCGTGCCGGTGAGTTCGTAGACGAACGAGGTGAGCGTCGCGTCCAGCGTGCGTGCGCCGAAGGCGGAAGCAAGCCGCATCGCTTCGACGCGGTGATCGCCTTTGCCGACAACTTTCACGAGGCACAGCTCGCGCTCCACCGCTTCGCCGGTCAGCGTAAGATCGACGACGCGGTGTACGGGAACGAGGCGCTCCAGCTGACTCTTGATCTGCTGGATGATGCTGTCCGTTCCCGTGGTCACAACGGTGATGCGGGAAATATGCGCTTCATGCTCCGTCTCGGTGACGGTGAGGCTCTCGATGTTGTAGCCGCGTCCCGAGAACAGGCCCGCGATGCGGGCGAGAACGCCCGGCTCGTTATCGACGATGATGGCGAGCGTGTGCCGGTTGACGGGCTCGACGCGGGTGGCATCGGGGTAATGTGTTTTCATCTGCAGCATGGTGTTGTTCCCGAATGATCCTTGGCCTCAAGGTGCCTTGCGATAGTTCTCGATTGCTTCCTCATCGACCTCGTCGGCATCGACGATCCAGCTTTCCTTCAGCGCGGCAGCACGCCATTCCTTGAAGGCCGGAAGCGAGAGGATCGTGTCCACGTAGGTTTGCGTGGTTGCATCGAGTTCGATGGAATAAGTGTCGAGCCGCGTCACGAGCGGCGCAAACATGGCATCCGCCGCCGAGAACTGGCCGAACAGGAACGGCCCATTCGTCCCGAAGCCCTCACGCGCCTGGCGCACGATTTCGGAGAAGCGTGCCACATCCCGCGCTACAGCCTCGCCGCGATCCTTGCGCGCATATTTCTTTCCGAGATTCATCGGGCAGGCATTGCGCAAGCCCTGAAAGCTCGAATGCATTTCAGCCGCGACCGAGCGCGCCATGGCGCGCGCCTTGGAATCCTGCGGCCAGACAGGTTTGCCGAGCGCATCGCCCACATACTCCATGATCGCAATGCTCTCCCAAACCGTCACATCGCCGTCGATGAGGATCGGCACCTTGCCGGCAGGCGAGTGCTTGAGGACCTTCTCTTTGGTGTCGGGAAGATCGAGCGGAATCGTGATCTCGTCGAACGCGACCCCAAGCTGCTTCAGCAGCAGCCAAGGACGCAGCGACCAGGATGAGTAGCACTTGTTGGCGATGACGAGGGTTAACATAGTCAGACGCTTTCCCCCTCTCCCGTGTGGGAGAGGGGCCAGGGGTGAGGGAATGAGGTTTCAGAAGGCACCACAGCCTGCGCGATCCTCATCAGAACAGAATCCAAATCGTTCATCACATCATCATTGGTGACTCGAATGATCGCAAAACCATGACGCTCGATCTCTTCAGTCCTGCGAGCATCATATTCTGCGTACCAGTCATGCTGTTTGCCATCGACCTCGACGATCAGTCTCCGCTCCACGCAGAGAAAATCGACGGTGTAGTTCAGGAACGGTACCTGCCGCTTGAACTTGAGGCCTTGGAAACGCCTCCCACGCAGAGCCTGCCACAGCACATCTTCCGCAGACGTGAGCGTCTTGCGAAGGCTGCGTGCGAATTGGCGCGGCTCTCTAACCATGAAGCGGCATTCCCTCACCCCTGCCCCTCTCCCACAAGGGAGAGGGGTTCTCCTCTTTAAACCAACATCTTACCCTTCTCGTCGATGACCGAGCCGAGATCGGCGCCGGTCTCGCCGAGATAGTCGTTGAGCAGCATCTCGTTATGCGCCTTGCCCGATGGGATCATCGGGAAGCAGTTCTCGGTCTTGTCGACGAGGCAATCGAAGATCACCGGGCGTTTCACGTTGATCATCTCGAGGATCTTCGCATCGAGTTCACCCGGGTTGTCGCAGCGGATGCCGACGCCGCCATAGGCCTCGGCGAGCTTCACGAAATCGGGCAGCGATTCCGAATAGCTCTGCGAGTAGCGCCCGCCATGCAGCAGCTCCTGCCATTGGCGCACCATGCCCATGTACTCGTTGTTGAGGATGAACACCTTGATCGGCAGGCCGTATTGCAGGGCCGTCGACATTTCCTGCAGCATCATCTGGATCGAGGCTTCGCCGGCGATGTCGATCACCAGCGCATCGGGATGTGCGAGCTGCGCGCCGACGGCTGCCGGTAGGCCGTAACCCATGGTGCCGTGGCCGCCAGAGGTCATCCAGCGGTTCGGCTCATCGAACCTGTAATATTGGGCCGCCCACATCTGGTGCTGGCCGACTTCGGTGGTGATATAGGTCTCACGATCCTTGGTGAGTTCGTAGAGACGCTGGATCGCGTGCTGCGGCTTGATGGTCTCCGTCGAGTTGCGGAATGCGAGGCAGTTGCGCGAGCGCCAGCCCTCGATCTTGTCCCACCATTCCTTGAGCTCGACCTTGTCAGCTTGCTTTGCGCCTTGGCGCCACAGGCGCACCATGTCTTCGAGCACATGCGCGCAATCGCCGACGATCGGGATGTCCACCTTCACGGTCTTGTTGATGGAAGACGGGTCGATGTCCACGTGAATGCGCTTGGAATACGGCGAGAACGCATCGAGACGTCCCGTGATGCGATCGTCAAAACGCGCGCCGATATTGATCATCACGTCGCATTCATGCATCGCGTTATTGGCCTCGTAGGTGCCGTGCATGCCGAGCATGCCGAGCCATTCCTTGCCGGACGCGGGAAAAGCGCCGAGGCCCATCAGGGTCGAGGTGATGGGAAAGCCCGTGAGCTGCACGAGCTCGCGCAGCAGCGCCGCGGCATTGGGGCCGGAATTGACGACGCCGCCGCCGGTATAGAACACCGGACGCTTGGCATTCGCCATCAACTCGATGGCGGCGCGGATGTGCTCCATGTCGCCCTTAACGGTCGGGCGATAGGTCTTGTGCTGGTTGCTTAAAGGACGCGCATAAGTCCCGGTCTTGAACTGAATGTCCTTCGGCAGGTCCACGACCACCGGGCCGGGACGCCCGTTCGAGGCCACATAGAAGGCCTCGTGCAGAACGCGCGGCAGGTCCTCTATGGATTTGACCAGATAGTTGTGCTTCGTGCAGTGGCGGGTGATGCCGACCGTGTCGCATTCCTGGAAGGCATCCGTGCCGATGAGATGGGTCGGCACCTGACCGGTGATGCAGACGAGCGGGATCGAGTCCATCATGGCATCGGCCAGGCCCGTGATCGCGTTGGTAGCGCCGGGGCCCGAGGTCACCAGCACCACGCCCGGCTTGCCGGATGAGCGGGCATAACCTTCCGCCGCGTGAACCGCGCCCTGCTCGTGACGGACGAGGACGTGGCGCACTTTGTCCTGGTGGAAGAGCGCATCGTAGATCGGAAGGACCGAGCCACCCGGATAGCCGAAGATATGCTCGACTCCCTGGTCCTGCAGGGCTTGGATCACCATTTCGGCGCCGGTCATCGTCTCGCTCATGGTCTTCGCTCCGTCGGGTCTTTAAGTGCTTAGTGTCTGCGTTGTTCTGGTAATTTGGGCAATAAAAAAGGCCCCTGAGGGGGCCTGTGCGCCATCGCCGGACCTGCGGGGATCAATCCCGCTCCGTCGATGGCGTTCGTACTACGAGAATAAGCTTGCGCATTTTGGCGGTTCTCGGTTCAAAAGTTGCGCAGAAGCTATATGATCCATTTCAACCGGTCAAGCGGGGTCTGGTTGGCAGAATGAAGCCTAGCTTATAAGGTATGCACCCTATTTTAGTCGCATGACCATGTCCGATACTCTCTCCTCGACCGGCGTTCCGATGCAAAATCAACGCCTTACCGCCCGCGCCCTCCTGCTGGGGGACCGCCTTGATGTAGCCGGTCTGGAGCGCAGCGACGTTCTCTCCACCACCCCCCTCGCCTTCCGGGCCGGGCAGGAAGGCTTCGTGGCCCTGTTCCGCTATGGCGTGGCAGTGCTGGTGGGCCTGACCCCAATCGAGGAAGACGAGGTCATCAGGGGCCTGCGCCAGCGCATCAAGGGCGAGTTCGCGCGGCATGAGGAAGAAACTGCGATCATCGAAATCTCGCCCGAGCGTGACGATCAGATCCCTCCGGGCGGCCCGATCTACGTCAAGAAGCTCTCCACCGAGCGGCTGATCGTGATTGCCGATGCCCTATCGAAAAGCGCGACGCTCGCCCGCGACGAGCGCGAGGCGACGGCCGCCTTCGAGCTGGTAGAGCCCTCGGTTCAGCACCTTGCCCAGAACGGCCGTCGTCCGCGCGACCGGCGCCGGATCATGAAGCAGGTTGGCCATGCTCTCCTCGTGCGCCAGCGCATGTCTGGCGGCGTCGCGGTGGAGGAAAAGCCCGACGTGCTCTGGGATCGCCCGGATCTCGAGCGCCTTTATGCTCGCCTCGAGGATGAGTACGAGTTGAAAGAGCGCGCCACAGCCCTTCACAACAAACTGGAAGTGCTGGGCGATACGGCCCAGGCGCTTACCGACATCATCGATACGGAGCGCTCGCTGCGCCTCGAACTGATCATCGTGCTGCTGATCGTGTTCGAGATCTTCATCACGTTCTACCAGATGTTCACGGGCGCTCCGGGGCATTGATGGACGCCGTCGCGTTCAACTAACGGATCTTTTCTCTCCTGGTGTCGAACAGTATAACCGACGCCATGAAGAAGATATCCAGACGCACGTTCCTGGCCTACGGCGGAGCCGCAGCCTTAAGCCTGGGCTCGCCCAGACGCTCCTTGGCAGAGCCGCGCCTCGTGCTCAATGATGCAAGCCAGCTCAATCCCACCCCGGTTGCCAAGCACTGGAGAGCCCATTCGCAAGAGGCGTCCTTTATCGAGCGGCTCCGCATGGAATTGAAGGAGGCCGCCGCTACCCGCAGACCTCTCGCCGTAGGCGCAGCGCGGCACTCGATGGGTGGCCAAAGCCTCCCGCGCAACGGCACCGCCATCAGCCTTGCCCCAGCGGCCTGCACGCCTGACACGGAGCGCCGTGTTTTCAGGGCGGCCGCGGGAACACGCTGGAGCGATGTAATCGCGGCGCTCGATCCTATCGGTTTCTCTCCCGCCGTCATGCAATCCAACCATGACTTCGGCGTTGCCAGCACCTTTTCCGTCAATGCCCACGGCTGGCCCGTGCCATACGGCCCCTTCGGCTCCACCGCCCGGTCCATTCGCCTTATGCTCGCGGATGGCACCCTGCTGACCTGTTCCAGAGAGGAAAATCAGGAATTGTTCGCGCTGTGCATGGGCGGCTATGGCCTATTCGGCGTCATCGTGGAAGTGGAAGCGGAGATGGTTCCCAATACCCTCCTGAAGCCTTCCTTTGCGGCTGCCACGAGCCGGGACCTCGCAGAGCGGTTCCTGCTGGCGGTTAAAGACCCCAAGACCCGCATGGCCTATGGCCGCATCTCGGTGGCGCGCTCCAACTTCCTGCAGGAAGCACTCGTGGTGTCCTTCAGTGAGCAGCCTTCGCAGGGCTCCAATCTGCCCCGTGCCGAAACCGGCGGCGGCATGGCGCTCCTGACGCGCGAGATTTACCGGGCGCAGACCGGATGGGAGACCGGCAAGAAGATGCGCTGGTTCGCTGAAACGGTGGCCGCGCCGGCCATCGCGTCAGGAACGTTTACGCGCAACGCACTGCTCAACGAGCCGGTGTCCAATCTCGCCAGCAACTCCCAACGGCGGACGGATATTCTCCACGAATATTTCATTCCGCCCGAGCGCCTTTTCGATTTCCTCGAGGCCTGTCGCGATGTGATTCCGCGCTCCGAGCAGGAACTGCTCAACATCACCTTCCGCTATGTGGATGCGGATCGCGGGAGCGTACTGGCCTTCGCGCCGACCGCCCGGATCGCGGCGGTCATGTCCTTCGCGCAGGAGCTGCGGCCTGGTGCGGAAGCGGACATGATGCGTATGACGGAAGAACTCATCGACAGAGTCATCGCCATTGGCGGCAGCTTCTACCTGCCCTATCGCCTTCACGCGAGGAAAGATCAGTTGGAGGCAGCATATTCTCGCTCCCAGGAATTCGTGGCCCGGAAGCGGCATTACGATCCGGGGCTTCTCTTCCGAAACCTCATGTGGGACACATACTTCGCCTAAGGCCTTACCTTTAGAATCTGCATTGCTGCCTCATAACCCTTTTCCGGCGCCACCCATTCCCAATCCGGCAATTGGTGGCGGAACCAGGTAAACTGGCGTTTGGCATAACGGCGCGTATCGCCCTGCCCTTTGACGACGGCTTCATCCAGGGAAATCTCACCGCGCAGATAGCCGAGCAGGCCAGGCACGCCATGGGCCCGCATGGCCGGCAGCATGGGGTCGAGATTTCGTTCGCCGAGCGCGCGCACCTCATCGAGGGCCCCCTGCTCCATCATCGATAGGAACCGGTTGTCGATGCGGCGGCGCAGCTCGTCCCGCTCGGGCGAGAGGAAGAGCTTGATCAGACGCTTCCCGTTCAAGGGACCCGGCTGGCGGCTTCCGTGGAAGGAGACGAGCGGCTGGCCCGTCGCGGCGAAGATTTCCAGCGCGCGTTGGATGCGCAGGCGGTCGGAGGGACGAAGGGTTCGGGCGGTTTCCGGGTCGCGCTCCTCCAGCAGCCGGTGAAGTTCGGGCGTTTCCAGTCCCTCGCTCTCACGGCGAATGTCTTCGCGGATCTCATCCGGCACCGCCGGCATGTCGGAGAGCCCATCCGTGAGCGCCTTGAAGTAGAGCCCTGTCCCGCCCACGAAGATCGGCAGTCTTTTTCCTTCGATCTCGTTCAGCAGGCCAATGGCGTCAGTCATGTAGCGCCCGACGGAGAAGTTCACGGCGGCGTCTACATGGCCATAAAGTCGGTGGGGAGCCTGGGCTTCCTCATCGGGCATGGGGCGGGCGGTGATGACACGAAGGTCCCGGTAGACCTGCATGGAATCGGCATTGACCACCACGCCGTTCAAGGCCTGCGCCAGTTTGATGCCCAATGCGGACTTGCCTGAAGCGGTCGGTCCTGCAATGAGAACCGCACCGATCCCATCGTCACTCACAATCCGGTCTCCTCATGGCGTCCTCCCAGAATCTTCTCGTTGCGACCCTCGTTGCGAACCCGGATATCGGGCTCGACCCGGCAAGAATAGACCTTGCAGCAATGCTGCTCGGACCAGAGACAAAACGCTCCGTTCTGGCAAGCGGAATCGCAGAGGACCTGATCTTCCCCGATCCGGGCTCCATCAAGGGCGTCTATAACCTGCTTGAGGCGCCCTTCGGCGACCAGCAGGTCGATATCGTGGTGCAGCCCCTCGCCCACCGGCGCAAGCGCCTGTTCCTGGCGGATATGGATTCCACCATGATCGGGCAGGAATGCATCGACGAGCTCGCCGATTACGTGGGGCTCAAGGCAGAGGTTTCGGAAATCACCGAACGCGCCATGCGGGGCGAGATCGCCTTCGAACCGGCCCTGCGCGAGCGCGTGGCGCTTCTGAAGAACCTCCCGGTTGGCGTCGTGGACGAGATCATCGAAAAGCGCATCACGCTGACCGAGGGTGGCACGGAACTGGTGCAGACCATCCGCGCCAATGGCGGCTATGCGTGCCTCGTCTCGGGCGGCTTCACCCTGTTCACCGGCCCCATCGGCGCGAAGATCGGCTTCAACGAGCATCGCTCGAACCACCTGATCTTTGACGGCGAGAAACTCGCAGGCACTGTCGAGGAACCAATCCTCGGCCGCGAGGCGAAGCTCGCGACGCTGGTCGAGCTGCGCAAGGAGCTCGGCCTCGCCGCGCCCGACACCATGGCCGTTGGCGACGGCGCCAACGATCTCGCCATGCTGGGAGAAGCGGGTTTGGGTGTCGCCTTCCGCGCCAAGCCTGCTGTCGCTGCGGCGGCTCATGCCAAGATCGAGCACACCGATCTGTTCACGCTGCTTTACGCGCAGGGCTATCGCGACGACGAGATCGTCAGGCCCTTGCCTCGGCCTGAATCCGCCTGACGATTTCCGCAACCACCGCCGGATCGGCGACGGTGGATGTGTCGCCGTGGTTCTCGTAATCGCCTGCGGCGATGCGGGTGAGAATGCGGCGCAGGATTTTGCCGGAACGGTTCTTCGGCAATTGCGGCGCCCATTCAATGCGGTCGGGCGTGGCAATGGGGCCGATGCGGGTGCGCACGGTCTGAATGAGATCGCGACGCAGCCCATCCGTTTCGGAAATACCTTCCTTCAAGGTGACGAAAGCGAAGATGCCCTGGCCTTTGATCTCGTGCGGGAAGCCTACGACGGCGGCTTCCGCGACGGATGGATGAGAAGCGATGGCAGCCTCCACCTCCACGGTGCCAAGACGATGGCCGGACACGTTGATGACATCGTCGAGACGTCCCGTGATCCAGTAATAGCCGTCCTCGTCCCGGCGCGCGCCGTCGCCGGTGAAATAGTAGCCCGGAAATGCGCTGAAATAGGTTTTCAGGAAGCGCTCGCGATCCCCTAGGATCGTGCGCGCCTGACCGGGCCATGAATCGGCAAAGCACAGATTTCCCTTGCCTTCGCCTTCGACGACGGTGCCATCGCTTTCAAGCAATGCCGGGCGCACGCCGAAGAACGGCTTCGTTGCGGAGCCCGGTTTGAGGCTCATCGCGCCGGGCAGTGGGCACAAGAGCACGGCGCCGGTTTCCGTCTGCCAATAGGTATCGACAATGGGGCAGCGTCCGCCGCCGATAACATCGTGATACCAGAGCCAGGCTTCAGGATTGATCGGCTCGCCCACCGAACCCAGCACGCGCAGGCTCGACAGGTCGTGCTTGCGCACGGGCGCTTCGCCGTCGCGCATCAATGAGCGGATCGCGGTCGGTGCAGTGTAGAAGATGTTGACCTTGTAATGCTCGATGATCTGCCACCAGCGCGACATGTCGGGCCATGTGGGCACGCCTTCGAACAGCACGATGGTTGCGCCGTTCGCGAGCGGACCGTAGATCAGATACGTGTGAGCAGTGACCCAGCCCACATCCGCCGTGCAGAAATGGATGTCGCCGGGGCGATAATCGAACATCGCGCGGAAGCTCGCCGCCGCATGGACGAGATAGCCACCCGTGGTGTGCAGCATGCCCTTCGGCTTTCCGGTGGAGCCGGAGGTATAGAGCACGAAGAGCGGATCTTCCGCGCCGACCGCGGAAGGCTCACATTCCGCATCCACTTCGGCGAGCGCCTCGTGATACCAGCGGTCACGTCCCTCAGTCATCGGCACATCGACGCCCGTTCGGCGCACGACGAGCACATGCTCAACAAAGGGCAGATTCTGCAGCGCGGCATCCGCGTTCTTCTTGAGCGGCACATGCTTGCCCGCGCGCAGTCCCTCATCGGCGGTGATGAGAACCCGCGAGCGGCAATCCTCGATACGGCCCGCCAGAGCTTCCGACGAGAAGCCGCTGAACACCACCGAATGCACCGCGCCGATGCGGGCGCAGGCGAGCATCGCGGCAATCGATTCATGGATGACCGGCAGATAGATGCTGACGAAATCGCCCTTCTTCACGCCAAGCTTTTTGAGCGCATTGGCAAGCCTCGACACCTCGGCGTGAAGCTCCTTCCAGGTGATGCGCTTGCGATCTCCGGGCGTGTCGCCTTCCCACAGGATCGCGGCATCGTCGCCACGCTCGGCCGCATGGCGGTCGAGGCAGTTATAGGAAGCGTTCAGCTTGCCGTCCGCGAACCACTCGATAGCGACATCGCCCGGCGAGTAGCGCGTGTTCTTCACTTGCGTGAAGGGCTGCGCCCAGTCCAGGATCGAGGCCTGCTCACGCCAGAAGCCTTCCGGATCGTCGATGGAGTACCGGTATAGCTGCTCATAAGTCTCGGCATTCACACGAGCGGAGGATTTCAGAGCGTCAGGAACAGGAAAGACAAGCTGCGACATGATGATCCATGAGGATTTGCGGCGACCCAAGCGAAGCCGCATCAGGATTGGCCTCCCTCACATGACGAACGAATACCTTTATGTCAATCGAAACGTTCTTTATTTAGAACGGTGGCGTAGCGACAAAAAAGGCGGCCCGAGAGCCGCCTTCTCTGATTGGCTGTAGAAGCTTTTACTCGATCGTCAGGGCCACGAAGCGAACTTCGCCCTGCGGGTTCGACACCAGCAGTAGGGCGGACTTGCGGCCCTGCGACTTCAGGTCGTCAATCCGCTTGGTCACGTCGGCAGGGTTCGTCACCGGCTCCTGGTTGACCTCGACGATCACCTCACCGGCCTGGATCCGCTTGTCGGAGGCCGAGGAATTGGGATCGACGCGGGTAATCACCACGCCCTTCAGGTCGTCCTTAAGGCTGTAGCGGCGACGGAGCTCGTCTGTCATGCCGGACATGTTGAGGCCGAGCGCCTGACGGGTCACCGTGGGTGCTTCAACTGGTGGCTGCTGCAGGCTGGCCTGCTTCTCGCCGTCCTCAAGGCGGCCCAGGGTCACCTGCTTCGTCTGCGGTTGGCCCTTGCGGACGATATCGACGGAGACCGCCTTACCGACCGGTGAGGACGCCACGATGCGCGGCAGATCGCGGGAATCCTTCACGTCCTTGCCGTCGAACTTGACGATCACGTCGCCGACCTCAAGGCCCGCCGGCTTGGCAGGTCCCTTGTCGTCGATGCCGGCGATGAGCGCGCCACGGGCCGAGCCGAGATTCAGAGCCTCGGCAGTCGCATCATCCACGTTCTGGATGCGCACGCCGAGCCAGCCGCGGCGGGTTTCGCCGAACTCGCGAAGCTGATCGATGATCGGCACCGCGGTCGAGGCCGGAACGGCGAAGCCGATACCCACAGAACCGCCGGTGGGCGAGAGAATGGCCGTGTTGATGCCAATCACCTCGCCGTTCATGTTGAACAGCGGACCGCCCGAGTTGCCTTTGTTGATGGAGGCATCGGTCTGGATGTAGTTGTCGTAGGGACCGGACTCGATGTTACGGCCGCGAGCGGAGACGATGCCCGCCGTGACGGAGCCGCCGAGGCCGAACGGGTTGCCGATGGCCATCACCCAATCGCCCGCACGCAGAGCGTCGGAGTCGCCGAACTTCACCGCCTTGAGGGGCTTGTCCGACTTCACGCGCAGGACCGCCAGATCAACTTTGGAATCTTTTCCGACGATCTCGGCCTTGAGGCGCGTGCCGTCGGAGAAGATCACGCTGATGTCGTTGGCGTCTCCGATCACGTGATTGTTAGTGACGACGATGCCCGAAGGATCGATCACGAAGCCTGAACCCAGCGAGTTCGAGCTGCGCGGGCGGGAGGGGGCGTTGTCATTATTGCCGCCCTGGCCACGCCGATTGAAGAATTCCTCGAACAAATCCTCAAAGGGCGTGCCAGGAGGCAACTGAGGCAGGGTCCGGTTCTTGGCCTCGACGGTGGTCGAGGCGGAGATATTGACCACGGCGCCGGTCACCTCATCCGCCAGATCGGCGAAGGATTCCGGGGCCGAACGGGCAAGGGCAGGCAGCGGCATCGCTGTTGCGACAATGGTGAGGACCGCAAAGCAGGATGCGGCCAGTCGGCGCAAGGGACGCTGAAACGGCGCAGTCCCGGAAAGCGCCAGCGCGTTCGTGGCTTGATTCATCGAAGATCCTCTCTTGGAGAATGGAATATAGATTGTCGCTCTTGCTCGCCATTCAAGCGCCGAATGCGGCGGAAGCGGGGCCGTGGCCCCGATCCGAGGATGCGCTCTCAACCAAGCCAGCGCGCCAGCCAGATGATGCCGACGCCAACCAGCGCGGAAAGGATGCCTACGAGCCGCATGCGGTCGCTAGGGCTGTGGGCGGCCTCATACATGGCGCGCCGCATGCCGTCTGGGAAGGCTGCAAACAAAATGCCCTCGACCGCGAGAGCGAGGCCGAGGGCTGCAATCAAGTCCAACATCAGGTCTTACTGTGCAGGAGCCGGCTGCGGAGCCGGGGTTGAAGGGGCTCCGCCGTTGGGCCTGCTGACCGACCCGTTGAAATAGCGGAAGAATTCGGAATCCGGGCTGATCACCAAGCGTGTTCCCGTTCCCTTCAGGCCGGCTTCATAGGCCTGCATGGAGCGGTAGAAAGCGAAGAACTCGGGGTCCTTACCGAAAGCCTCCGCGAGGATGCGGTTGCGGTCGGCGTCGCCCTGACCGCGCAGCTCTTCGGCCTGGCGGTTCGCCTCGGCACGGATGACCGTCGCCTCACGCTCGGCGCGAGCGCGGATCGTCTGCGCCTGCTGGTTGCCGTTTGCACGAAGGTCGGCCGCCTCGCGCTCACGCTCGGTATTCATGCGCTTGTAGACCGCTTGGCTGTTGGCGTTGGGCAGATCGACGCGGGTGAGACGCACATCGATCATTTCGATGCCGAGGCTGGTTGCCTGCCGGTTCACATCCTCCTGGATACGATCCATCAGCTGCGGGCGCTCGGTGCGGACGATAGCATCGCGCGAGGCGCTGGCGAGCACGTTACGCATGGCCGAGTTCGTGAAGCTCGAAAGGCGCTGATTAGCGAGGGGAATGCTGCCCACGGCCTGATAGAACCGCAGGGGATCGACGATCCGGTAACGGGTGAAGGCATCCACCTCGAGGTTCTGACGGTCAGCCGACAGGAGCGTCTGGACCGGCAGGTCGAGATCGAGCACGCGCTTCTCGAAATAGGTGACGTTATCCACGAGCGGCAGCTTGAACTTCAGGCCGGGCTCGGAAATGGCCGATTGCACCGCGCCGAACCGCAGCACCAGCGCATACTGGGTCTGCTGCACAATGAAGATCGAGGCGTAAAGGGCGATTGCGACCAGACCCACAAGGATCAGGAGGCCGGTGCGAAGGGTCGTGCCGTTCATCGCGTGGCTCCCTGATTATTGGTGTTGGTATTCGGGCTGCCTTGAGGCTGGGACTGAAGCTGGCCGAGCGGCAGGAACGGAACGATGCCCTGCCCCTTCTGATCCACGATGATCTTTTCGGTTCCGCCGAAGACGCGCTCCATGGTCTCCAAGAAGATACGCTCGCGGCTGATGTCGGGAGCCTTGCGGTATTCTTCATAAACCTGGCTGAAGCGCGCGGCCTGACCGGTGGCATCGGCCACTGACTGCTCGCGATAGCCTTCCGCCTGCTGGACGGTGCGAGCCGCTTCACCGCGAGCTTGAGGCACGACTTGGCTCGCGAAGGCGCCTGCTTCGTTCTGCACGCGTACCGCGTCCTGCTGGGCCGCGTTCACGTCGAAGAAGGCCTGGCGTACATCCGCCGGCGGCTGCACAGCCTGGAGCTGAACCACATTGATGAGAATGCCGGCACGATAGGTATCAAGCGCATCCTGCATGATCTGGCGCACTTCCTGGGAGATGCTGGCCTGCTCGGTGGTCAGGATGGCCTGGATGTTGCGGCGGCCGATGACCTCGCGCATGGCGCTTTCGGCCACGGACTTGATGGTGCCGTCGGGATTCTGAAGGTTGAACACGTAATCCTGCGGACGTGCGGGATTGATCTGCCAGACCGCATCGAAATCGATATCGACGATGTTCTCGTCGGCGGTGAGCATCAGGCTCTCCTCGATCACGTCGCGGGCACGGCCCTGGCCCGTCGCCGTGGAGCGATACCCCACTTCCACGCGTTGCTGCCTAGTCACATCGGGCTTGAGTACCCGGCCGATCGGGTAAGGATAGTTATAGCGAAGGCCTTCGCCGCTGGTGCTGGCATACCTGCCGAACACCATGTTGATGCCGACCTCGTTGGGCCGCACGGTGTAGAAGCCCGTCAGCAGCCACACGGCGATGACGCCGAGCACGAGGATGATCAGCCCCTTGCCGCCCATCGAGCCGCCGGGGATGAAATCCTTCAGGCGATCCTGGCTGCGGCGGAGAATGTCTTCAAGATCCGGGGGCGTTCCGTTGCCCTGCGGGCCGCCGGAACCCCAAGGGCTCTTACCGCCACCGCCAGATCCGCCACGTTGCCCCCACGGGCCACCGCCGCCGCTTTGGTTACTCCAAGGCATAGGATGCCATTCCTCACTTACGAAAGTCCGGCCGGAAAAGCCGATGGAAACTCAAGACGGTTGTCGGTTGTGCCTCTTCCGCCTGTCAAGCCTGCGAATTGGGGATTCGAAGAGCTTTCGTCAAGCTTAACCGGGCGATCAACGCCTTTCGAGATCAATAAAGGTAAACGCGTGCTCGTCATCCGCGCTCTTGCCATGGTCCACCCGAGACTTTTCTCGAAAAAGTGAACGATCGACAGAAGGAAATACTGCATCGCCTTCGGGTGCGGCATGGACTTGCGTGAGGTATATCTTCTGCACTTGGGGAAGCGCCAGCCGATAAATCTCCGCTCCACCCACGACGGCGACCGCATCGGCCTTCATTTGGCGCGCCAGTTCCTCGCCCTTCCCCACCGCCTCATCCCAGCTGTGGACAACATGCACGCCCGGCGACGAAAAGCCCTGGTCCCGGGTGATCACGATGGTCTCGCGCCCCGGAAGCGGCTTGCCGATCGATTCAAAGGTCTTGCGGCCCATGATCATGGGCTTAGCCATGGTCAGCTCGCGAAACCGCTTCAGGTCCGTCCTGATCCGCCAGAGAAGCTGGTTGTCCCGACCGATCACACCGTTCTCTGCGGCGGCGACGACGAGGATGAGGGGAAGGGTCATTAGATTACCGTGGCGACGAATTGCGCTCAATCCATATCGCGAACTCTTCCTCGGTCATAGCACCGGCGGCAAGGGCGATCATGGTCTGGTAGGCATCGGGCTGCGACGCCATGAGATTGAAGCCGTTCAGCTTGAGGAAACCGACATAAGCGATAAAAGCAGCTCGCTTATTTCCATCGATGAAGGGATGGTTCTTACTTAGGCCGAAGGCATACGCCGCTGCCAGATATGGGATGCGGGCTTCGCCTCGATAAGACCATGCATTAACCGGTCGTGTGAGCGCGGAGTCGAGCATGCCCTCATCCCGCAGCCCTTCAGCGCCACCGAAAAGACGAAGGGACTCGGCATGCTTGAGAAGCAACGCCTGCCGATGGACCCACCTGGGCTCGGTCGTCATTTGGAGAGAGCTTCAAGCGTCTCGCGATACTCGACGATAACCTCATCCATGGCACGCAATTGCTCTTGAATCTCAGGATCGAGCGGCGTCAGAACGATGCCACTCGGCGTCTCGACAACATGGAGATGATCGCCCTTCCCGACCTTCAAGCGCTCCAGCACAGATTTCGGAAGCACGACTCCCAAGGAGGAGCCAACTTGGGTGACCTTGACCTCAACAGACATAGGAAGCCTCCGCAGCAGAAATGATTATAACAATTATTATAACTACCTAAGGCTCAATATCTACCCCTCAGCCAGCTTCTCCAGCGCCTCGCCTGTCACCCGCAGCACAGTCCATTCGTTCATGGGAACTGCGCCAATGGAACGATAAACCTTCAGGGCCGGCTCGTTCCAGTCCAGCACCCACCATTCGAGCCGTGGCAGGCCCTCCGCGATGCAGCGTTTCGCGAGATGCTGCAGCAGCGCCTTGCCGAGCCCTTTCGAGCGATATTCGGGCCGGATGAACAGGTCTTCCAGATAGATGCCGTGGCGGCCCCGGAAGGTGGAGAAATTGTAGAACCAGAGGGCGAAGCCAGCGGGCTCGCCGTTCCATTCGGCGATGTCGGCAAAAACCCGTGGCTGCGGACTGAAGAGTGCCTTGGCGATGTCGGCCTCGGAGGCATCGACCTCATGGGCCAGACGCTCGTACTCGGCGAGCTCGCGAATGAAGGATAGGATGAGAGCGGCATCGCGCTCTTCGGCTTTGCGGATGGTGAGGGTCATGAGACGCTTGTGACCGAAGCGAAAGGGCCTGTCGAGATCACTCCGTCTCCTCCTCGGGCTCGACGCGGCGGGGAGAGCCCCATTCATCGAGGATGGCGTTCATGTCTTCGAGAACGAAGAAGCGGGCGCTGTCCACATCATAGCCCTCGTCGAGAAGGCTGTCGTAATCGGTCAGCCTGTGCCGGATATAGGCCGTGATCGAGAGCCAGGCTGCGGCTTCTGGGGATGCGGTGTGGAGGCCACGGCTTCCCAGGGCGTGGTCGGTGACGGATTCGAACTCATGGCGCGGGATGCGCGGGGCGAGTATCCGAACGGCGCTTTCGATAGCCTCACGCCTGTTCATGAAGACTACACCGCGACAGGAGCCTTGATGGCGGGGTGCGGATCATAATCCTCAATGGTGATGTCGTCGTAGGTGAAGTCGAAGAGCGACCGCACGGTGGGATTGAGGCGCAGCTTCGGCAGCGCGCGCGGCTCCCGCGAGAGCTGGAGGCGCGTCTGCTCCAGATGGTTCAGGTAGAGATGCGCATCCCCGAATGAATGCACGAAGTCGCCCGGTTGAAGGCCGGTGGCCTGCGCCATCATATGGGTGAGCAGCGCATAGGACGCGATGTTGAACGGAACGCCCAGGAATACATCCGCCGAACGCTGATAGAGCTGGCAGGAGAGCCTGCCCTCGGCCACGTAGAACTGAAACAGGCAATGGCAGGGTGCGAGCGCCATCTTGTCGAGATCAGCCGGATTCCAGGCGGAGACGATGAGGCGGCGGGAATCGGGGTTGCGGCGGATCTCATCGAGCACCCACTTGATCTGGTCCACCGTGCCGCCGTCGGGCTTTGCCCAGGAGCGCCACTGCTTGCCATAGACAGGTCCGAGATCGCCGTGCTCGTCGGCCCATTCGTCCCAGATGGAGACGCCGTGCTTTTTCAAGTAGCGGATATTGGTGTCGCCCTTCAGGAACCAGAGCAGTTCGTGGATGATGGAGCGCAGATGCAGCTTCTTGGTCGTCACCAGCGGGAAGCCCTGGCTGAGGTCGAACCGCATCTGATGCCCGAATACGGAAATCGTCCCGGTCCCGGTCCGGTCGTCCTTGCGGACGCCCTCGTCCATGATGCGGCGCAGAAGGTCGTGATAGGCTTGCATGAGGTGCTCCTGAACTAATTATAGGGCAGCGGTTTCCTCGCTCCGAGTCGGAATTACCTCCGGCTGGGGTTATCCCCGCTCTTTCAAATTCCGTCCGCGCCACCTATATTGGGTATGCCGGTCGCAAGATCGGCTATGGCGATAAACGGCTATCGGAATAAACCCATCGGACCCGGGGGCGGTACCCGGCGCCTCCACCAAAACCTAAGCTGAGCCTTGGGTTTCGGCGGGGGCGAAATAGGATCGACGAGGGCGTAAAGGGTAGACTTTTGCTCGGCATGGTTCCGCCGATATCGGGCCGATTCAATAGTTGCCAACGACAACTATGCTCCGGTTGCAGTGGCTGCGTAAGCGGTCCCTAACACCGACTCAAAGTCCTAGCGGGTAGCACTGTTAGGCGGGGTCCGGAGGCACCTGGCAACAGAAGCCTCCACTTTTGTTTCTGCAAGGGCTCGCATATGGCCGGTAAAGACCTGATCCGCTACGATCTTCTGGTGCAAGAGGCGCTGAAGGGCGTCGTGCGCAAAGTACTGATCGACTGCAAAGACGGGTTGCCCGGCGAGCACCATTTCTACATCTCCTTCCAGACGGATTTCCCTGGCGTTCGCCTCTCGAACCGCCTGCGCGAGAAATATCCTCAGGAGATGACGATCGTCCTCCAGCACCAGTTCTGGGACATGAACGTCACCGAGCACACCTTCGAGGTCGGCCTCTCGTTCTCGGGCGTGCCCGAGCGGCTGCTGATCCCGTTCGATGCGCTCACCGGCTTCTTCGATCCTTCAGTCCAGTTCGGCCTCAAGTTCGATGGACAGGAAGAGGATGAAGGCGACGACATCATCGAGGCGCCGCCGGCCCCGCAGCCGATCCGTGGCGGTTCCGAGCCGGTGGAGTTGAAGCAGCCCCGCAAAGCCGCGCCTGAAAAGAAGCCTGCCCCCGAAAACGCCCCAGCTCCTGCGGCGGAGATGTCCGACATGGAAATGTCCGACGATTCAGATGAAGACGCCGAGGACACAGGCACGCCCGGCACCGCCGAAGTCGTCAGCCTCGACGCGTTCCGCAAGAAGAACTAATTCCATTCATAGAGCGCCAAGGCCCTCCCTCTCGTCCCCTAATTTTGCCTGGCTTGCTCCAGTGCAATGCGTTCACTTATCCCTTTCCCCTAGGCCCTCATCCGTTTACGCTGCGATATAAAATATCACGGAGCTAAGGCGTGGGCAGCCTTTGGGATATGATCAAAGAATTCAGCAAGCCTGTTCCTTCGGAAGATCAGGCCCAGCAGCGCTCATGGTATGGGATCACAGCATCCGTCCTGATCCTGGCCTTCTGGATGCATCGACAGGGCCTATTTTCTAACATTATGCCGCTTGTCATGTGCGCGGCCTTGGCCATCGCCTTCTGGAGAGGCGAGCGCGGGATTCATCCTTACGACGGGCGTCATCGAGTCGTCAGCAAAGGGGCCTTTTCGCTAACGGCGATTATCTTTCTGGGAATTGGGGTCGCCCTTCTGAATGCAGCACCTGCGCGATGGTATCCCACAGCCGACCCTTTTTGGATCGTCATCCCCTATATCGCATTCGTCTTGCTCTCGGCAGTGAGAGGTTGGCGCATCGACTGGTGGCACAGCAAGTGAAGTTGAGATCCTATTCAGTGAACCAACACTTCATGATAAGCCGCGCCCCGATAACCTCACTTATACAAGTTGCTGAAGATCCGTACCCCGCCGCCTCCTCAGCCGCATCGGGATCCCCGTCTCCGGCCTCAACGTGATCCGGTGCAGGGGCCGAACCTCGTGGCCCTCCTTCAAATCCAACCGGACGGACCGCACGATGCTTGCCAGCACGATCACCGCTTCCTGAAGCGCGAAGCTCGCGCCGATGCAGACCCTTGGCCCTGCTCCGAAAGGCAGATAGGCGAAGCGGTCGATCTTCGCTTTCTCTTCAGGCAGGAAGCGTTCGGGCCTGAAGGCATCGGGTTCATCCCAGAGTGTCCTGTGGCGGTGGAGCACGTAAGGAGAGACGGTGATCATGGTCCCGGCCGTGATGTCGAGCTTGCCGATCCGGTCGTCCTTGATGGCCGCGCGGCTTAAGAATGGCGCCGGCGGGTAGAGTCTCATGGCCTCGTCGAGAACGGCCCTCGTATAGAGGAGGCGCTCCACATGCTGAGGCTCGAAGGGCCTGTCACCCAGAACCTCGTCCACCTCCCGTTCGATCCGTGCGCGTGCCCGCTCGTCCTGCGAAAGGAGATAGATCGACCAGGACAAGGCATTGGCCGTGGTTTCATGGCCTGCCCCGATGAAGGTGACGATATTGGCGCCGACCTCAACGTCGCTCAGCCCCTTGCCTGTCTCCGGGTCCGCCGCCTCCAGCAGCAGGGTCAGGAGATCGCGCGGCGCAGGCTCGCCCTTCGCGAGCAATTCCTTGCGGTTGCGGATGAGCTCGCTCACCAGATCCTCGAAGAAGCGGATGGCAGGCTTTGCCCGCCAGCGCCCGATGCGGGGCACCCAATCCGGCAGGCCGAAGATGTCGACGGGATCGACCCGGCCCAGGCCCTCGAAATAGCGCGTGATGGCACGGCCCAGGGCATCGGGATCGCGGGCCACGCCTTGCGTGAAGATCGTCCGCTCCAGGACGTCCAGGGTCACGCGAGTCATCTCCACGGAAATATCGACCTCCCGCCCCTCGGGCCGCCTTTGCCAGCGGCGGATGAGGCGCTCGGCCGCCTCGACCATGGCGGGGAAGAAGCCTGCGACAGTCCGGGGCGTGAACAGGGGCGCGATGGTGCGGCGCTGGAGGCGCCACTCCTCCCCTTTCGCCGTCAGCAAACCTCTGCCCAAGCCGGGCGCGAGCACACGGAGCTGAAGGTCGTCCTTCCGGTAATTGGCGGCATTGTCGAGGAGCACATGGCGTATGATGGCAGGATCGTTCACCACCATCATGCGCCCGAGCACTCCCTCGCCCTCGATGACGGGCTCGCTGAAATGGCGCTCCGTCCAGGTGGTCAGGGGGTTTCGGCGCACGGCGCGGAGGAAGGAAAACAGCCCCGGCGGCTCCTGGAGCGGCTTGGGGACGGGCGGGCGAAACAAGGGAGCATCGAGTAGGTCGCTCATCCGATTTTACATAGCCTCCATGCGCCTTCGATGTTGCGAGCGCCACCATTTGAGATAAGAACACCCAACTCCATCGAAAGAGGTCAGGATGTCGCCCACCCGTACCGAAACAGATACCTTCGGCCCCATCGAAGTCGCCGCCGACAAACTATGGGGCGCCCAGACGCAGCGCTCCCTGCAGAACTTCAAGATCGGCACCGACCGGATGCCGCTGCCCCTCGTTCATGCGCTGGCCATCGTGAAGCAGGCTGCCGCCCTCGTGAACAAGGACCTGGGCAAGCTGGACGCGAAGCTGGCCGAGGCCATCTCGGCCGCCGCTGCCGATGTGGTGCAGGGCAAGCACAACGATGAGTTCCCGCTGGTGGTCTACCAGACCGGCTCGGGCACCCAGTCGAACATGAACATCAACGAGGTTCTCTCCAACCTCGCCATCGAGCGCCTGGGCGGCGAGCGCGGCAGCAAGAAGCCGGTTCACCCGAACGACCACGTGAACATGGGCCAGTCGTCGAACGACGTGTTCCCGACCGCCATGCACATCGCCGTGGCGCGCGAGATTGATGCCCGCCTGCTCCCCGCCCTCAAGCACCTGCTGAAGGCGCTCGAAGCCAAGCAGGAAGAGTTCAAGGACATCGTGAAGATCGGCCGCACGCACCTTCAGGATGCGACGCCCGTGACGCTCGGCCAGGAATTCTCCGGCTATGCGACGCAAGTGAAGCTCGGCATCGCGCGTATCGAGCAGACGCTGCCCGGCATCTACGCCCTTGCTCAAGGCGGCACCGCCGTCGGCACGGGCCTCAACGCCCATCCGGAATTCGCCGACCGCTTCGCCGCGAAGGTGGTGGAGCTCACCGCTCTTCCCTTCACCTCGGCCACCAACAAGTTCGAGGCGCTCGCCTCCAACGATGCCCTCGTCTACACGCACGGCGCGCTCGCGGCCCTGTCCGTGGGTCTGTTCAAGATCGCCAACGACATCCGCCTCATGGGCTCCGGCCCGCGCTCCGGCATCGGCGAGATCTCGCTACCAGAGAACGAGCCCGGCTCGTCGATCATGCCCGGCAAGGTGAACCCCACCCAGGCCGAAGCCATGACGATGCTGTGCTGCCAGGTGGCCGGCAACCAGACTACGGTGACCTTCGCAGGTTCCCAGGGCCATTTCGAGCTCAACGTGTTCAAGCCAGTGATCGTGAACGCGGTGCTGCAGTCGATCCGCCTGCTCGCGGACGGTGCGATCAGCTTCACGGATAACTGCGTCGTCGGCATCGAGCCGAACCGCGAGCGCCTGCAGGACCTGATGGGCCGTTCGCTCATGCTCGTGACCGCTCTCGCGCCGACCATCGGCTACGATAAGGCGGCCCACATCGCGAAGACCGCGCACAAGAATGGCACGACGCTGAAGGAAGAGGCCCTCAAGGCCGGCGTTTCGTCGGAAGACTTCGACGCGATCGTCCGTCCCGAGACGATGCTTCAGCCGGGCGAATAAGCTACACTTGCGCCATGGCTGAGATCATAAATTTGCGCCAGGCGCGCAAGAACAAGACGCGGGCCGATAAAGAGGCCCGCGCCGACCAGAACCGCATTTCCTTCGGCCGCACCAAGACGGAGAAGGAACTGACGAAAGCCGAGCGCGAGCTGGAACAGCGCCGCCTCGACTCCCATAAGCGCGACGACGGCGAGACCCCTTGATGGGCGCCGGTATCGTCAAGCGCTCCGTCTCGATTGCCGGCCACCGGACCAGCATTTCTCTCGAAGAGCCGTTCTGGGAAATTCTCCGTACCATCGCCGGACGCGAAAATATTTCCCTTCAATCCCTGATCGGGCGCATCGACAGCGAACGCGGCGAGCAGAACCTCTCTTCCGCCATTCGCGTCTTCGTGCTCATGGATGTTCGCGACCGCCAGCAGAGCAGTGTCCAGGTTTAGCGATTGGGCACATTCGGAGACGCCGAGGGCGGCGTCATGTTGAAGGGCGGAAGCGTGGGTGGCAGGGTGTTCGGCGCAGGCTCTTCCTCCGTCTCGTCCGGCGCATTCCGCTGCTCGGATTGAAGCCGCTCGGCATCGCGGCGCGCGCGCTCCGCTTCGGCCTGCGCGCGGGCCTGCCGCGCCGCCTCTTCAGCTGCCGCTCTCGCGCGCTGGCGCTCGGCCTCCTGCTGCGCCTGAATCTGACGTTGACGCTCGGCGGCCGCCCGCTCGAAGGCCTCGATCTTCTCTAGCTCGCGCTTGAGCACGATGGCGGCAAGGCCGTTGCGGAACGGGCCTGCATCTACCTCGCGCACCGGAGCCGCCAACGAGCCGCGCCAGTTCAGGCCGATGGAGGGTGGAGCGCCGGTCCAGCCCTGAGGCGAGGTTTTGGAGACAAGAAATCCACGGACGTCGAGCTGCAGGGTCTTGAGATCGTAGACAACGGCACCCTGCCAGTTCGCGGGGCCAGCTTCGACGACGAAGGGCGAGAGCCTTAAGACTCCGCCGACGAGGGCCGCCGACGTGGTGACGGCCGGGGCCGCAAGCGGTGCCTTGCCCAGCTCCGTGCCGATGATTGTTTCCGCCTTGCCCTCCGCAAGAGGCTCGTTCTCAGAAAGCGCGCGCTTGAGCGCCCTGTCGAAAACGGAAGGGTCCGCCGAGGGAACGCGCAGTTTCGTCACGCGCCAATCGCCGGCGCCGCCGAGCCCTGAGACAAGCTCGGACACACTTGCGCCCGCCGAACCGAACTTGAGCGAACCCGACAAGGTCGCCTCGAAGGGCGTCGCGCCACCGAGAGCCCAGAGCGGCACATCCTGCAAGGCGCCCTCGCCCACCACGGTCGCCAATTCGCCCTGGCGCGTGATGGTCGTGGCGCCAGTCATGCGACCGTTGCCGATGCTGGCTTCGAGATCGCGGATCGAAATGCCGTCCGACTGCGCTTCGACCCTGAAGCTCGCCCGCGTGCCCTGAAGGCCGCGGCCCAGATCAAGCGTCCCGACGCGGAACGTCACCTGCCCACCGCTCACCAGACGCCCGCTCTGGCCGAATTTGTTCGTGGACCAGATCGAGGTAGCGGCGGGATCGCCGGGAATGTTGAGAGCCAAAGCCGCCGTCAGCCACGGCAGGGACAGCTTGTCGACGGAAACCTCGCCGCCGATCTCCGAACGTGAGCGGGCATTGAGCGCAGCCTGCACATCGTAGCCGCCGATCTTGCCTGTGACGTTGAAGGAGCTCGAATCCCGCACGCGCCCCAGCACCACACGGGCATTGACGGGCACCGGCGGCTTGACGCCCGCGCCGTCGCCGAGCAGGAGCAGGAAGGGCGTGAAGTCGGCGGTCGCGATTTCCGCCTCGCCGCTATCCACCACCTCATCGCTCTCGCTCAACGCGAAAGGCCGCTGGGTGGTGATCCGAACGCCGGCCACATCGCCTGCCATGGTGACGTTGAAAAGGCCCGAGCCGACGCGCGTGCCGCGCAGCGTCACCTGGGACGGCTGGTTCAAGCCGGCCACATTGGGCCGGTTGACCCAGCGCCCGGTGGTCTGTGTCGCGAGCGTCAGGTCGAGGCTCTGCGTGCGCCCATCCACGGAATCGACCCTGCCGTCGATGGAACCGCCTGCGGCCGTTCCTTTCGCGGTCGTGCGAAGCCGAACCTCGGATGAGCCGGGCGGCGGGGCGACGCGCTCGGTCGTCACCTGCACATCGAGCGCGCCTTCCCGCAGGAAGTACGGCACGAGCTTGGATACGCCACCGATCCAGACGCTGCCGATGAGATCGACGAGAGGTGCCGCGCGCTGCGCCGTCACCTTGCCGGTGATGCTCCCCGAGCCATCCGGCGCGATACGGCCGCTGACGCGGGCATTGGCGCCCGCAAGGTCCACGATGTCGAGGGCTTCGACCATAAGGGCCGTACCATCCGAGAGGACGCGGGCCGATATACGTCCTGTTTGCTGGCTCTTGCCGGCGCTGACGCCGCGCGCTTCGAGAATGAAGCCCACATCCGTGTTCTGCGTGGCTGCGAAGACACTAGAGAGGTGCGGCAGCTGATCGAGGTTGAGGCTCTGAATTGCGACCTGCGCTTCGAGCTTGCCGCGCTCGTTGCCCTCCGGCGCGGTGTAGCGGGCATTGCCGGTGGTGACGGCATCCCCGAGCTTCAGGCGCATGCGGTTTAAAGAGAGGATTGGATTGCTGAAAGCGATATCCGAGGAAATCTCCACCGGGCGCCCATCCAGCACCGCGAGGAAGGGCGAGCGGATGTTGATACGGTCGAGATAGCGCGCCAGCCGGTCGGATGCGTTGGAGGCGAGCGCCACCTTGCCTTCGATTCCGCCCTGCGTGGTCAGGCCGAGTTCGCCCTCCAGACCCACCCGCGTCTCGCCGGGAGCATTGAACTCGATCCGCTCCAGACGTGCCTTGCCGCGCTCCAGCGACAGGCGGAGATTGGCGTTGGTCAGGTCTTCCTGGCCCAGACCGATGCTGTCGATCTTGAGATCGAGATCGATGGGCACGCTGATCGGCGGCAGCGACCATGCCTGAAGGCGGGTTTTGAAGTCCTGCCCGTTCGAGGACAGGATGAAACTGTCCGCATCGAGCCGCCGCCCTTCGAGCTTCAGGGCGATGCGCGGCGTGTCGAGGCCGATGCTGCCCTCGCCCGTCATGCGAAGGCTCGCCCCGCCCTCGCCCGCCTCCATGCTGACCGGAGACAGGACGACCGCGCCACTCTGCGTCTTGAAGTCGGTTTCGACCGTAATGGGGATCGGAATGCCCGCTGCGGCAATCTGCGCCGGTGGGCCGAACAGCACCTTCGCCTTGCCTGTCACGACCGGCACCGTCGTGTCGCCGGTTGTCTCATCGAGGGCAAGACGTGCATCGATATCGAAGCGCGGATAGATATCGCCGCCGCCGGACAGCTTGACCTGGACCTGCTTGTCCTCGGTCAGCTCGCCCGTGACGAGGCGAAAGGGAACGCCGGACGTGGTGCCCTCCACGCGCCAGGGGCCGATCAGCTTCTGCCCCTCGATATGCACGTTCTCGGCAAAGGCCTGGTTGGTGCGGCCCGTGTCCGCCGTCTGGGTGGTGACGAGAAGCTGGCCGACGCTCAGGCTCTCGATGGCCCATTCGCGGCTGCGTCCGCTGCCCGCCACGAGATCGGGAGGCAGGCGCCAGCTGCCGCTGCCGGAAACCGGCACCCGGATATCCGCGCGCCCGATCCTGGTTTCCGTGAAGCGCACCTCGCCACTCATGAGGGGCGTCAGAGCGATCTCGGCATGGACACTGTCAGCCGTGAGCGTCGGAGAATCCGGCGTCTTGCCGCCGAGCCTCAGACGATCCAGCACGATCCTCGGCTCCGGCAGAAGCCGGATGCCGATGGCGCCTTCGGTCCGCGCCTCAGTGCCCGACGCGCGCGAGATCATCCCATCGATCGTCTCGCGGTGGTCCTCCCAGCTGATGAGCGGAGGAGCCGCGACGGCGATCGCCAGGATCAGGATCATGACGGCTGCGATGATCGTCAGGATATCGCGCAAGAGGCTTAACGTCTCCGATTCATTAGAGCCGTTTCCATTGGCATGGAATCAGCTCTCGCTTTTGGTTACCGCATTTTTTGACGGTGAGCCGGATCCACCTCACCGAAAAATGCTCTAAGGGCTCTTTAGACCATGCCATATGCGAGCGGGAGCGTCCCGGGGGATCCTTCCACCGTCAAAGTGCAACGATCTTGCCGGGATTCATGATGTTGTGCGGGTCTATGGCCTGTTTCAAGACGCGCATCAGGCCCAGAGCAGCAGGGCCGTGCTCGAGTTCCAGGTACTTCATCTTCTTCTGGCCCACGCCATGCTCGCCCGTGCAGGTACCCTCCATGGCGACGGCCCGGCGCACCAGCCGGTCCACGAAAGCCTCGCAGGCGGCGATCTCAGCCGGATCGTCCGTGTTCACAAGGGGTTGAACGTGGAAGTTGCCGTCGCCCACATGGCCTACGATGGGAGCGATGAGGCCGCTTTCGAGGATATCCCGCTTGGTCTCGTCCACGCATTCGGCCAGACGCGAGATCGGCACGCACACATCTGTGGCCACCGATTGGGCGCCGGGGCGCAGGCCCTTTGCCGCCCAATAGGCGTCATGCCGGGCCTGCCAGAGGCGCGAGCGCTCCTCGGGCTTGGTCGCCCATTCGAACGGCCCGCCCTCGAACTCGACGGCGATCTCGCCGAAACGCTCCGCCTGCTCCTGAACCCCGGTGTCGGTGCCGTGGAATTCCAGAAGCAGCAGCGGACTTTCCGGCAGGGTGAGCTTGGAGTGCAGGTTGACCGCCCTCACCTGCACCTCGTCGAGCAGCTCTATGCGTGCGACCGGGATGCCGGACTGGATCGTCATGATCACCGCATCGCAGGCGGCCTTGACGCTCGGGAACGGGCAGATCCCGGCGGAGATGGCTTCCGGGATGCCGTTCAGCTTCAGGGTGATCTCGGTGATGATGCCGAGCGTACCCTCGGAGCCGATCATGAGGCGGGTGAGGTCATAGCCCGCCGAGCTTTTCTTGGCGCGGCTCGCGGTTTTCACGATCTCGCCGTTCGGCAGCACCACGGTCAGCGCCAGCACCACGTCCTTCATGGTTCCGTACCGCACCGCATTGGTGCCGGAGGCGCGGGTGGCCACCATGCCGCCGATGGAGGCATCGGCGCCGGGATCGATGGGGAAGAACAGACCCTTATCGCGTAAGGACTCGTTGAGTTCCTTGCGGGTCACACCCGCCTCGACCACGCAGTCCAGATCCTCCTCATGCACGGCGATGATGCGCTTCATAAGGCTCAGATCGATGGAAACACCGCCGTAAGGTGCGTTGATATGACCTTCCAGCGAGGTGCCTGTGCCAAAGGCGATGACCGGCACGTCGTTGCCTGAGCAAAGTTTGACGATCTCGGAGACCTCCTCCGTCGTCCTGGCATAGACTACGAGATCCGGCGGCTGGTTCTTCACCCAGGTCAAGGTGTGGCCGTGCTGCTCGCGGACAGTGGCCGAGGTTGCGACCCTGTCGCCGAAGCGCTGCGACAACTCGGACGAAAGGGCGGCAATAGCGGCTTCCGCGGCCCGGGGACGGCCGGAAGCAAGGGGGGCGTTCATATTGGCTTCAGTTCCGATTGTGATGCTCGTTATCCATACCTACCAAAACCTGCATGAACGCAATACTCTGGATGACACATCAAGCAACAACACGATTTACGAAGCCGATGAACGTGCTAACGTTCATGTCCTGCACAAGGAGGAGAGCCGTCGTGGCCACGGTTGAGGGAAAGAATTGACCATGAGGAAGCGAACTCCGGTGTTCTTTTTCGCTCCCTTCGTGTCGTCCACGATGAGGGTCGAGCCCGCCTGGATCGATTTCAACGGCCATTTGAACATGGCCTACTATCACGTGATCTTCGACCGGGCGATGGCTGAAGCGTTCGACCTTCTCGGCATCGGGCCGGATGATGCAGAGGAGCGGAAGGGCTCCTTCTTCACGGCCGAGGTCCACACCGTCTACAAGCGTGAGCTGAAGCTGAACGACCCGGTCCGCGTGACTTTCCAACTGGTCGATCATGACGAGAAACGCCTGCACTACTATCTGGAAATTCGCCATGCGACTGAGGGGTGGGTATCCGCCACGATGGAAGGCATGTCTCTCCATGTGAACCTGGAAACCCGCAAGGTCACCCCCTTCCCCGACGATATCGGCGCCAATCTCGCCGTCATGAAGGCAGCCCACGGCCGCCTCGCCAAGCCGCAGCCCTTGGGAAGGGTCATCGGCATTCCGGTCAAATCAGAGGCTCATGAAGCCCTGCTCGCCTTAGGCACGCGGCATTAACAGCCGATCGCACCTGCCGGACACCGTGGCCTGAAGGTCGAGGGCGCATTATCGAATGTCCTCTGCCGGTCGATATTCTGGCGGATCTGGTTGTTGTTCGTTTGAATCTGCTGCTCGATCCCGCGCACGCGCTGTTCCTGCTGCAGATTGCGGTTGATGTCCTCGACCTGACGCTCCGAACGGGTCTTGCGCGGCAGACGCGTCTGGGCTTCCGCCATGGAGGCCATGGCGAAGCTGAGGCAGAGGGCGGCGGCTATTGCTCGGCGCATAAGACATTTCCTTTGCGGCTTACAATCCCCATATGGGCGTGACACCCTTTTCCGGCAACGCCGGCGAGTTGAAGCCCTTATCCTCTAGGCCCCTTGGCAGGCATTTCCGGGCTCGACGCCGTTCGCCTTTTGATCCATGGTCGCGCCGATGAATCAGCCTGACAACAGCCCCGACCCGAGCGACGATCTTGCGCACCAGCCCTCCGCCGGTTCCTTGAGCGCCCGCGCGCGGGCCGCTGTAGCGCCTCAAACGCTTTATCTGAACGGCTTGAACCCGGAGCAGCGCGCCGCCGTGGAAGCCACGGAAGGCCCCGTTCTCGTGCTTGCCGGCGCGGGCACGGGCAAGACTCGGGTGCTCACGACCCGCATCGCTCACCTGATCGCCACCGGGAAAGCTTGGCCGTCGCAGATCCTGTCCGTGACCTTCACCAACAAGGCTGCCCGCGAGATGCGCGAGCGCATCGGCCGCGCCATCGGCGAGGTCGCCGAGGGCATGCAATGGCTCGGCACCTTCCACTCCATCGGCACCAAGATCCTGCGCCGACATGCCGAGCTGGTGGGCCTGCGCTCCGACTTCACCATTCTCGGCACCGACGACCAGCTGCGCCTGATGAAGCAGGTGATCGAGGCCGAGGGCATCGACGAGAAGCGCTGGCCCGCCCGCCAGCTCGCCGGTCTCATCGACAGCTGGAAGAACCGTGGCCTCGGCCCTGATCAGGTCGCCGCCGGTGAAGCAGGCGCTTATGCGAACGGCATGGGCGGCAAGCTCTATCGCGCTTATCAGGAGCGCCTGAAGGTTCTGAACGCGGTCGATTTCGGCGACCTGCTGCTCGAATGCCTGCGTCTCTGGCGCGAGCATCCGGACATTCTGGAGAGCTATCAGGAACGATTCCGCTACATGCTCGTGGACGAGTATCAGGACACGAACGTCGCGCAATATCTCTGGCTGCGCCTGCTCGCACAGAAGCGCAAGAACCTGTGCTGCGTCGGCGATGACGATCAGTCGATCTATGGCTGGCGCGGCGCGGAAGTGGACAACATCCTGCGCTTCGAACACGACTTCCCCGGCGCGACTGTGATCCGCCTCGAACGCAATTATCGCTCGACAGGACACATTCTTTCTGCGGCTTCCGTGCTGATCGCGAAGAACCAGGGCCGTCTCGGCAAGACGCTTCGCACCGAGGACGAACTCGGCGAAAAGGTCTCGATCACCGGCGCATGGGATTCCGAGGACGAGGCGCGCCTGATCGGCGAAGAGATCGAGGCACTTCATTCCAAGCAGCACCCGCTCTCGGAGGTTGCGATCCTCGTGCGCATCTCCGCGCAGATGCGCGAGATCGAAGATCGCCTCGTGCAGCTCGGCGTGCCCTATCGCGTCATCGGCGGCCCACGCTTCTACGAGCGCGCGGAAATTCGTGACGCGCTCGCTTATCTGCGCGTCGTCAACCAACCTGCCGACGATCTTGCCTTCGAGCGCATCGTGAATGTGCCCAAGCGCGGCCTCGGCGATGCCACCATCCAGGTGCTGCACAACCATGCGCGCGCAGCCCGCGTGCCGCTGGTGGAAGCCGCGCGCTTCATCGTCGAAACCGATGAGCTGAAACCGAAACCGCGCGCGACGCTGCGTGATCTGCTGATCTCGTTCGGACGCTGGTCGAAGCTGTCCGAGACCATGTCGCAATCTGAAGTCGCCCAGACGGTGCTGGAAGAATCCGGCTATACCGACATGTGGCAGAAGGACAAATCCGCCGATGCGGCGGGGCGCCTCGAAAACCTGAAAGAACTTGTGCGCTCCATGGAGGAGTTCCCGGATCTTCAGAGCTTCCTTGAGCATGTCTCTCTGGTGATGGAAGCCAACGAGAGCGACACGACGGAACGCGTAAGCCTGATGACGCTGCACGCGGCGAAGGGACTTGAGTTCAACACGGTATTCCTGCCCGGTTGGGAGGAGGGCCTGCTCCCCAATCAGCGTGCGCTCGACGAGAGCGGACGCGCAGGCCTGGAGGAAGAACGGCGCCTCGCGCATGTGGGCCTCACCCGCGCGCGCCGCAGCGCGAAGATCTACTTCGCCTCCAACCGCCGCATTCACGGCCTCTGGAACTCGACGGTGCCGAGCCGTTTCATCGACGATCTGCCCGAGGCCAATGTGGAGATCATGGAAGCGCCCGCGAACTTCTCCTATGGCGGCGGCTATGGGGGTTCACGCTTCGACCGCACGCAGCCTTTCAGCGGCTCGTCCTATCAGACGCCCGGCTGGCAGCGCGCGCAGGCTCATCGTGCGAGCACCGATGATGGCGGCTATTCCGCCCGCCGTTCGGGCGAGCGTCGTGGACCGATGATGATCGAAGGCGAGCTTGTGGCAAAATCCACCGGTAGCTCCGGCTTCGCCATCGGAGGCCGCGTGCTGCACACGAAGTTCGGCCCCGGCACGATTGAGGCCGTAGACGGCAACAAACTCACGGTCGAATTCGACAAGGCAGGACGAAAGATGGTGCTCGACAGTTTCGTCGAGGCATTGGGTTAAGATCACTGTTCTCATGGCCGCACTTGTTGCGGTCATCCATGCTTTCAACCGCACCATGGTCCAAAGACGCAGAATTTCACGCCTCCGCCATGGCCCTTCGGGTCCGGGACAAACCCGGGCATGACGCAGGAAATTACCTGGCAATAATCACCTTGTGACGCCCCACTAGCCATATGCCTGCAACTGTGGAACCATCCGCAGCAGATCGCTTAAGCTTGAGAGGCCTCAATGTTTCCCCTGTCCCACATGCTGAAATCCTTCATCCGCGCAGGCACCTTGAAGGTGATCGATGCCGAGGGCGGTGTGCATGTCTTCGGCGGGGAGAAGCCCGGCCCCAGCGTAACAATGCGGCTGACGGACAAATCGCTTTACCACAAGCTCTTCCTGAACCCCGAGCTTCATGCGGGCGAGGCCTATATGGACGGGCGCATGAGCTTCGAGGATGGATCGGGCCTGCGTGACTTTCTCAACCTGTTTTCGATGAACCGCTCGACGCTGGCGAATTATCCGCTGCAGAACGTGCTCAAGCGCATCTCGCGGACCGTGAAGCGCTTTCAGCAGGCCAATCCGGTCGGCAAGGCGCAACAAAATGTGGCGCATCACTATGATCTCGGCAACGACTTCTACAAACTCTTCCTCGACAAGGGCATGCAGTATTCCTGCGCCTATTTTGTCAACGATGACGATACGCTCGAAGAGGCTCAGCAGAACAAGCTTCGTCTCATCGCATCCAAGCTCCAGCTCAAGCCTGGCTTGAAGATCCTCGACATCGGAAGCGGCTGGGGTGATCTCGCGCTCTATCTCGCTTCCATGGAAGACGTAGACGTCACCGGCGTCACGCTTTCCAAGGAGCAATACGAATTGTCGAACGAGAAGGCGCGGCGTGCGGGCCTGTCGGATCGCGTACGCTTCGAATTGCTCGATTACCGCAAGATGGACAGGCGCTTCGACCGCATCGTGTCGGTCGGCATGTTCGAGCATGTGGGCGTTCATCATTACAACGAGTTCTTCGCCAAGGTGAATGCGCTGCTCGACGACGATGGCCTGATGGTGCTGCACTCCATCGGCAAGATGAGCCCGCCCGGCACCGCAAGCCCATGGCTGCGCAAGTACATCTTCCCAGGCGCCTATTCCCCCGCCCTGTCGGAAGTCTTCCCCGTCGTGGAGCAGAACCAGCTTTGGGTGACGGATCTTGAGTTCCTGCGCCTGCACTACGCCAAGACGCTCAACCATTGGCACCGCCGCTTTGAGGCGAACCGCGAGAAGATCGCGGCCATGTACGACGAGCGCTTCTGCCGCATGTTCGAGTTCTATCTCATCAGTGCGGAGACCATGTTCACGACAGGCAGCCAGCTCGTGTTCCACATGCAGCTTGCCCGCAAACGCGATGCCGCTCCCATCGTCCGCGACTACATCACCGATACGCAGCGCGCCTATAAGGACAAGGAAGCCGAGAGGCTAACAAGCCTCAAGGCTGCGGAAGCGGAATTGCAGGCCGGCTGACCGGCCCGCGGCACCACAAAGATGACTGGGTGCAGAACCGGCCCTCTCGAGCGATGCGGTCCTGCTCTCCTGCCCGGCGCGATAGACGGCCTGATGCGAGTATCACGAGCGGATTTCGTGAACCTTGGCCGTCAAGTCGTCATGGGGTCTTGCCGGGAAGACATCGCTCATACGAAACCCCGTGTATGAGCCCCTTCTCAGCGAGAACGTTGTTCTGTAAGAGTTGAGGGAAGGTCGCGATTGCGATCATTCGAGAGAGACGGCTCCCAAGAGAGGATCGCCGCTAAAAGTGAACGGGGCCTTCCAGCGATGAGAAAGATTGGGATGCGGCATCTGTCCTTGCAGAAGCAGATCTCGCTTCTGGTCGGCCTCTTGTGCCTGGGCCTTGTCTGCGGAGCCGCTATTGGTGCTGCCTATATCGCCCAGCAGCGCATCCGCGAGGCCGTGATGTCGGACGCCGCCCGCACGGCGGCGACCATGGCCTCCCTGCTCGACCGCGGCATGTTCGAACGCTTCCGCGAAGCCCGCAACATCGCCGCCATGGAGCCCCTGCGAGACATCTGGACGGGTGATCCTGCTCAGATTCGGCAGGTCATCGAGCAGCTTCAGAAGTCGTTTCCGGACTATGCCTGGATCGGATTCGCCACCAATGACGGAATCGTGAAGGCTGCGACGCAGGGAATGCTCGAAGGCCAATCCGTCCAGTCGCGGCCCTGGTTCCAGCATGGCCTTAAAGGGCCTGCCGTCGAAGACGTGCACGAGGCCAAGCTTCTGGCCGGCCTCCTCGGCGCGACGCCGAACAACGAACCCTTCCGCTTCGTGGATGTGGCGACCCCCGTGCAGGATGCGAGTGGCCGGATCATCGGCGTGCTCGGCGCCCACTTGAGCTGGACCTGGGCCGATGAGGCACGGCAGACCTTGCTCGATCACTCGAACCGGCAGGAAGAGTCGCTTTGGATCCTCGGGAGCGACGGCACCATGCTGCTCGGCCCCCGGGTCGGCCAGAAGCCGTTCTCCGACGAGAGCATCAAGCGGATGCGCGAGGCCAAACAGGGAGCGTTCGAGGACAATACCGGTGCGGACCAGTTCCTCACCGGCTACGCCGTCGCCTCGGGCTACCGGGATTATCCCGGCTTCAACTGGATCATCGTATCCCGCCAGCCGGACAGTGTCGCCTTCGCCGCCGCTTACGGAATCGTGTGGACGATCCTCGGGTTCGGCGTGGCCATGGCGCTCGTCGGTCTCGTCTGTGCCTTCTTCATTGCGCGCGGCATCGCGCGTCCCCTGTGGACGATCACGGAGGCCGCCGACCGGATCGGACGCGATCCGAACATGACCCTTCTTCCACGCGTGGAGGGATCTGCCGAGGTCACGCGCCTTTCGGCGGCCCTGCGCTCGCTTCTGCGCCGCGCGGGCGCAGCGGAGCAACGCGCGATCGATGCCTCCACCCAGCATGAGAAGAGTATCTCCGCCCTGCGCCAGCTGGCGGAAACCGATGCCTTGTCCGGCCTCCTCAACCGGCGCGGCTTCGACGCCATGGGCAATGATGCTTTCCATCAGTTCCACCAATACGGGCGCGGCTTTGCCGTGCTCGTGATCGATATCGACTTCTTCAAGAAGGTGAACGACACCTACGGCCACGCGGCCGGCGACGAGGTGATCCGCGCTGTCGGTGCGACGATGACCAAGGTCCTGCGCTCCACCGACATCATCGCCCGGTTCGGCGGCGAGGAATTCGTCGTTCTCCTGCGCGAGATTGGCCATGACGTGATCATGGGTGTGGCCCAGGATCTCCGCCGAGCGGTGGAGATCGCCGATATCTCCTACCAGGGGCAGCCCTTGTCCGTGACCGTGAGCATCGGCGGCGCCTATGCGCGCGACAGCGACCGGGACATCCAGGATCTGATCGAGCGTTCCGATACGGCGCTTTACAGGGCGAAGTCCTCAGGGCGAAACCGCGCCTCCATCGACGGCCTGCACCTTCAGATGGCAAGCGCTGCCGCCTGATCGACAAGGTGCGTGACCTTCGGCGAAAGCAGTGATAAGGCGATTTCCATGCTTGAAGGTCTGCACCCCAATCGCCCTACTCATGTCTTCCGGATCACCACCGACGAGCGCTCCGCGCGCGTGATGACGGATCTGATCGGAGAAATCTTCGACCCCGCCGAGACGGCCGTCGCCGCTTTCGAGACGGTGGAGGACGGCCCCTGGCTGCTGGAGGCTTATTTCGCCTATGAGCCGGACGAGGACGCAATCCGCGACCTTGTTCGCCCCATTATCGGCGAGGAGGCGGACCGGGGAGTGTTTCTGCCCCTGGAGCAGAAGGATTGGGTGAAGTCTTCGCTGGAAGGCCTCAAGCCGGTCCGCGCGGGCCGCGTTCTCGTGCATGGCTCGCATGATCGGAACGAGCGCCGGATCAACGATATCGCCATCGAGATCGAGGCCGGGCTTGCCTTCGGCACGGGCCATCACGGTACGACGCTGGGGTGCCTGCGCGCTTTCACGGATGAGCTGAAGATCCGCACCCCTCGCCATGTGCTGGATGTGGGCACGGGCACCGGCATCCTGGCCTTTGCCGCGGCAAAGGTTCTGAAGCGTCCGGTGGTTGCGGGAGATATCGACCCCGAGGCCGTCAGGGTGGCGAAGGAGAATGCGCGCCTCAACGGCATCGCACCCTGGATGAAGCTGTATGTCGGCCCCGGCACGCGCCATGCGGATGCCGACCGCCCCGGTCATTTCGACCTGATCTTCGCCAACATTCTGGCAAAGCCCCTAAGGATGCTGGCACCTTCGCTTGTCAGGGTAGCGTCTAACGATGGAACGCTCATTCTGTCAGGCCTTCTGGCCCATGACGTTCCCGGCGTGCTCTCAGCCTATGCGCATCATGGCTGGTATCTCCAGCGCCGCTACGATCTGGAAGGTTGGGCAGCCCTTGTGCTGAAGCAGGGCAGCGTACGTCCGCAACCTCGCTGAACAAAGAGCTTTCGTGAGACTTACTCGGCCATCAGGCCAGGATAGCGCTTTGCCAGTTCACGGCGGAGCTGAACGGCTTCGCCGAAGATGTCGCGGACGGCCTTGAGGGCAACGACGATGATCATGATTTTGGCTTTCTCTTAGCGGTAAAAACAGGTCTCAGACTTTGAAAGGCAGGGCCTCGTCCTGCATCAAGAAGAACGGGGAATGCTCTTGCTTGCGCTGCAGGTCGGCGATGTAAGCCTCGTGGCGGCGCAGCTCGATCGCTGCGGCACGGGTCCGGCTTTCGATCATCGCATCCAGGATTCTCCGCATCAAACCTGCGGGTTTTGACGGGGCCTCACTGGAACCGGCGAAGGCAGAAGCAAAAATGGCTGTGGTCATGGGGTCATCTCCAAAAGCTTGGCGGCGAGACCCTTCAGCTCAGCGTTCCTCTTTATTCTTGTTACGTTGGATATAAGCACTGATCGACTTTAGTAGCAGACAGAATTGTCGCATGCGAGCCATGCATAATTTGCAGCGCATCGCCACCAAGCATTAATGAATAGGCACTCGTTGCATAACACGTGAGCAACAGGGTTTCTTTCTGGGCAAATTTTCGGCCTTTGATTGCAGTTGCAGGCTCTGCCGCTCCAGCATAGCGTGCTGCCTTTCCTCAAACCTGACGATCGGTGCTGCTTCGGATGGCTCAGTTTCAATTCTTCGACGATACGACCTCTCCTGCCCAGGGGCCTGCCCATATCGCCAAGCTGCGGGCAGAGCTGAGCCGCCGGGGCTTCGACGGGTTCATTATCCCCCGCGCCGACGAACACCAGGGCGAGTACGTTCCGAGAAGCGCCGAGCGCCTGTCCTGGCTGACCGGATTCGCCGGCTCGGCCGGCACCGCCGTCATCCTGCAGGACAAGGCGGCTCTCGTAGTGGATGGGCGCTATACGGTTCAGGCTGCCGAGCAGGTGGACACCTCCGTCATCACACCCGTTCAGCTTGCCGACCAAACTCCGGAAGACTGGATTACGGCGAACCTGCCCGAGGGCGGCGTTCTGGCTTACGACCCCTGGCTGCACACGAGTGATGGCCTGAAGCGCCTGGAGAAGGCCGTCCAGCGGGCGGGTGGCAAGCTGGCCCCGGTGGATATGAACCTCGTCGACGTGATCTGGATCGACCGCCCTGCCCCGCCGCAAGCACCCGTGCGGCCCCATCCGCTCGATCATGCGGGCGAGACCTCCGAGGCGAAGCTGGAGCGCATCCGCAGGAAGATGACCGAGGCGAAGCTCGACGCGCTGGTGATCTCGGACCCCCACAACCTGGCCTGGGCTTTCAATCTGCGTGGCGGGGATGTGGGGTACACGCCCCTGCCCCTTGGCTATGCGGTGGTGCCGAAAACCGGCCGCGCAACTCTTTTCTTCGACCCGGCGAAGATCACCAACGAAGCGGGAGACGCAGTCGGCGATCTCGCGGAGTTCGCCCCGATGACTTCATTCCAGAGCGCACTCGATGCGCTGGGCCAGAAGGGCGGCAAGGTCCGCATCGATTCCACGACCGGTGCCGTCGCCCTGATCCGCCGCATAGAAGCGGCAGGAGGAACGGTGGATGTGGGAGCCGATCCTATCGCTCTCATGAAGGCCGTGAAGAACAACGCCGAGATTGCAGGCTCGCGCACGGCTCATCTGCGTGACGGGGTGGCGGTCGCTCGCTTCCTCGCCTGGCTCGACCGCGAAGCTCCGAAGGGCCAATTGACGGAAATCGACGTGGTCGAGGCGCTCGAAGCCAGCCGCGTAGAGACGGGCGCACTCAAGAACATCTCCTTCCCCAGCATCTCGGGCGCGGGCCCCAACGCTGCCCTGCCCCATTACCGGGTCACGAGCTCCAGCAACCGCAAGCTTGAACTCAACCAGATCTTCCTCATCGATTCCGGCGCGCAATACGAGGACGGCACCACCGACATCACACGCACAATCATCGTGGGCGAGCCCAGCCCTGAGATGAAGGACCGTTTCACCCGCGTGCTGCAGGGCCATATCGCCATTGCGCGGGCGGTGTTCCCGAAAGGCACGACAGGCGCGCAGATCGACGCTTTCGCGCGCAAGCCTCTCTGGGAAGCCGGTCTCGATTTCGATCACGGCACCGGCCACGGCATCGGCAGCTATCTCTCCGTCCATGAGGGTCCGCAGCGCATCGCGAAGACGGGGCACACGCCGCTCGAAATCGGCATGATGCTGTCGAATGAGCCGGGCTTCTACAAGGCTGGCGAATACGGCATCCGCATCGAGAACCTGATCCTCGTAGAGCCGCGCACGATCCCCGGCGGCGACCGCGAGATGTTCGGCTTCGAGACCCTCACCTTCACGCCAATCGATCTGCGCCTGGTGGAACCCTCCATCATGAACGCGCACGAGATCGCGTGGCTCAACACCTATCATGCCGCCGTGCGCGAGAAGATCGCGCCGCATCTCGATGCAGAGACGCGGGCGTGGCTGGAGAATGCGACGAAGCCTATCGCCTAGATCAGATTCCGCAACACCACGACCGACACCACACCGACGGCGATTGTCGCGAGCAGCGGCAACCGGAAAGCGACGATAGCAGTGATGGCGGCGGCCAATGCCTCCGCCCATCCCGTCGTCAGCGCAGTCGGCGCGATGACGGAAACGAGCACGGCGGGTGGAATAGCGTCGAATGCTGCTTTCGCGCGGCCCGTCAGCACGAGACGGTCCGCAACGAAGAGGCCGGCGACACGCGTGAAGTAGGTCACCACAGCCATGGCGATGATGGCGAGCAGCGTCGTCATGTCGAGGCTCATGACCGTGGTTCCTTCGGGGCCGCAAGATAGGCCGCCGCAATGCCGGCCAACGCGCCGGATGCCACATGCCATGGCGCGCCGATGAAATAATGCACGAGCGCCGCGACGGCTGCGCTGACCCCGACCGTGATCAATGTCACGCGGCTTCGCCCGAACCCGGCCACGAGCCCGATGAAGAGCGCGGTGAAAGCAAAATCCGCACCGATCCGCGCCGGATCGCCGAGGAATGAGCCGAGCACGGCACCAACGGTCGTGGACAGGGTCCAGTTCGCCCACAATAGGACGGCCATGGCGGCCCAATAAGCGCCTGTCACGGGGCGTTCGAGCGCACGGCGCTCCGACAAAGCCCAGGCCTCGTCGGTCAGGAAGAAGAAAGCGAGAAATTTCTGTGTCCGCGACATCTCCACCTTGGGCGAAAGAGATGCGCCCATCAGCACATGACGCGCATTGATGAGCAGCGTCGCGAAGGCCAATGCCGCAATGAGCGCCGGATGAGCCCAGGCCTCGATAGCCGCGAATTGCGCGCCCCCCGCGAAGACCGTAGCGGACATGATCATGACTTCGAGCCACGATAGGCCCTTGGAAGCAGCCACCGCGCCGAAGAGCAGCCCGATGGGAAGCGCCGCGACCATTATGGGCGCGATGTCGCGCAACCCGGCTTTCAGCTCACGGCGATATGTTTGCGATGGGCTTGACGGATTCACGCGCCATTCCTTCCGACGAGGGCGAACCATCCATCCTCATCCATGACCTGCACGCCAAGCTCTGCCGCTTTCGCGAGCTTCGAGCCTGCCCCCGGTCCCGCCACGACGATATCGGTTTTCTTGGAGACGGAGCCCGCCACCTTGGCGCCGAGCCGCTCGGCCATGGCCTTGGCCTCCTCGCGGGTCATCTGCTCCAGCGAGCCGGTGAAGACCACAATCTTTCCGGCAACGGGCGAATGGGTGATCGTAGGCACTTCCATCGGCTCAGGCTTTACCTGCGCCAGCAATGCATCGAGCATTTCTTCGTTGTGCTCTTCCTTGAAGAACTCGACGACGGCTTCCGCCACGACGGGCCCGATGCCGCCGATGGAGGTAATATCCGCATGCTCTTCCGATGCTGGATCGGCCGCGGCCTTCGCCGCTTCGCGCAAGGCCTCGAACGTGCCGAAATGGCGCGCGAGCAGCCGCGCGGATGTGTCGCCGATATGCGGGATGCCGAGCGCGAAGATGAGGCGGTTGAGTGAGATCGAACGCCGTGCCTCGATGGCGGCGAAAAGGTTTTTGACGCTGGTTTCGCCCCAGCCCTCACGGTTCTCCAGACGCTTGAGGCTGCGCGCATTGCGCTCGGCGAGCGTGAAGATATCCTGAGGACGCTGCACCAATCCTTCTTCGTAGAATTCGTCGATGCGCTGTTCACCCATGCCTTCGATGTCGAAGGCGTTGCGCGACACGAAATGCTTCAAGCGCTCACGCGCCTGTGCCGGACAGATGAGACCGCCCGTGCAGCGGCGCACCGCATCCTCCTTGCCCGTGCGCGGATTGACCTCCCGCACAGCATGGCTGCCGCAGGCCGGACATTGCGTGGGGAATTCGTAGGGTTTCGCATCCGCCGGGCGCTTCTCCAACACCACGTCGAGCACCTTCGGGATCACGTCGCCCGCGCGGTTGATGATGACCGTGTCACCGATGCGGATATCGACGCCGTCGCGAATCTTCTCGCCATTGCCGCCGATGCCCTTGATATAATCTTCGTTGTGCAGGGTCGCGTTCGACACGACGACGCCGCCCACGGTAACGGGCCGCAACCGCGCGATCGGATTGAGCGAACCCGTGCGGCCCACATTGATCTCGATGTCTTCCAGCACCGTCACCGCCTTCTGCGCGGGGAATTTGTGCGCCAGCGCCCAGCGCGGCGAGCGCGAGACGAAGCCTAGGCGTTGCTGAAGACCGAGATCGTCGACCTTGTAGACGACGCCATCGATATCGTAGCCCAGATTGGCGCGGTCCGTTTCGATGGCATGGTAATGTTCGAGCATCTCGGCGATGCTGGCGCAGCGGCGCGTGAGCTTGTTGACCTTGAAGCCGAAACCTCTCAGCGCTTCCATCATGCCGTGCTGAGTACCCGCTGGCATCTCGCTCACCTCGCCCCAGGCATAGGCGAAGAAGCAGAGCGGGCGCGACTTCGTGATATTGGGATCGAGCTGGCGCAGGCTACCCGCCGCCGCATTGCGCGGGTTCGCGAAGAGCGGCTTGCCAGCCGCTTCCTGCCGCTCGTTGATGGCGGCGAAATCCTTGTGCGAGAGATAGACCTCGCCACGCACCTCCAGGACATCGGGAATGTTCGTACCTTTGAGCACATGTGGAATGTCGCCTACGGTGCGGGCATTGCTCGTCACATCTTCGCCTTCCGTCCCATCGCCACGGGTGGCGGCGGTGACGAGCTTACCCTTCTCGTAGCGGATGCTGAGCGAAAGGCCGTCGATCTTGGGCTCGGCGGTAAAATACAACGGCGCCTCGGTCTTCCACTGCAGGAAGCGGCGGATGCGCTCGACGAACTCCTCCACTTCCTCGTCCGCGAAGCCGTTCGCGAGCGAGAGCATGGGCACGCGGTGGCGGACCTTGGCGAATTTTTCCGAAGCCTTGGAGCCCACCTTCTGCGTCAGGCTCTCTGTACTCTTCAGTTCGGGAAACAATCCCTCCAACGCCTCGTAGCGCTTGCGCAAACTGTCGTATTCCGCATCCGAGACGCTCGGCGCATCCTCTTCGTAATACCGCCGGTCATGCTCCGCGATCTCGGCGCTCAGCGCCTCATGCTCGGCACGCGCCTCAGTGGGCGTCATTTCATCGACAGGCTTCAGGGAGGGTGCGTTTTTTGAGGGCATGGTCGAATCGAGGTTGCGGTTGAATGAACCATAGCGCCTTGGCCGCGACTCTCCAGGGGTTCAGCGCCTATATAATTCCCGCCTAGGCCTCAGCGCTTGCTTCGTGCCGCAGAGCGATCCAGAAGGCGGCCTGGCTGATCAGTCCCGCCCCCGCCAGTACAGATGCCGCCGCAAGCGCGGGGTCATGACCCAGGCCGGATAAAGATGTGCAGATGGCCCCGACAGCCATTTGCGCGAACCCATAAAGCCCCGACGCCGAACCGATCAGCCTGGGATTGACGCTGACAGCCTTGGTCAAGGCAGCCGGGCTCGACAGGCCTGCTCCCATCGTGAACAGGACCATCAGCCCGACCGCAGAGAACACATTGACCATCCCCAGCAGAACGAGGCCGAGAAGCACCAAAGCAGCAGAGGTGCTCAGTGCATTGGCACCGATCATGAGCCGTTCCATCCTCACTCTGCCGATGAGTCGGCTGGCAAGGGCACTGCCGATGGAGGCACCCACCGCCAGCAATGCAAGCGCTATCCCGACTTCATGGGCAGGACGGCCCAGCTCCTCGAAGATGAAGGGAGATGCCGCGATAAAGGCATAACCTGAGGTCGTCGCACAACTCCCCCCGATCGTATAGCCAAGGAACCTTCGAGAGCTCAGAAGTCCCTTGTAATTGCGCCCCAGGGAGAGAACGCTGATCGTGCCCGAAGGCTGTCCGGTTTCCGGCAGGAGCCGCCATGCGCACAGGATATTCGCGGAGCCGAGCGCCACGAGCAGCAGGAAGATGGACCGCCAGCCGAAGGTGGTGGCGAGCAATCCACCGAAGAGCGGCGCCAGGGCCGGACCGACGACGACGATCAAATTCATGACGGCAAGCTGCCTGGCGGCAGCCTCCGGACCCGAAATATCCCGCACCATCGCGCGCCCCAGGACCAGGCCGGCACAGCCTCCGAGAGCCTGGAAAAGGCGTGCGGCGATCAAGGCGTAGACGTCAGGAGCCAGGGCCGCGGCGACCCCGGCCGCGGTGTAGAGGACAAGCCCTACCATCAGGATGGGCCTGCGCCCGAAACAATCGGAAAGAGGACCGTAGATCAGCTGGCCGAAGGCCAAGCCCAGAATATAGAGGCTGATCGTCATTTGCATGGCGGCGATGCTGGCGCCAAGATCCTGCGCGGCGACCGGGAGCGCAGGGACGAACATGTGCATCGCTAAGGTGCCGGTAAACGTGATCAACACGAGAAGCCACAGAGCGGGCTTACGCTTCAGACCGACGGCTGGGACAGGTTCGTGCCTCACAAGGATGAAGCCCCGGCATTGGATGGATAAGCTTCAGAAGCGGCATTGCACCGCCTCCGGATTGAAGCGCCTGCATGTGCCCCAATCCTTATTCGGCTAGTTAACCGGCTTTAGCGGATTTCGATAGGGGCCTAACGACATGCCCCCTGCGCGTTCACTACGGCATCGGACCAAAAAGCGGATTTGCCCTTTTTGGATCGCTCCGATGCTTTCTCTGAATTGGAGCGTCGTTCGCGCGCAAAGCTGGATCCGCTTTTGCGTGCGATGCCTTAATGGGCAGCGGCTTCCAGCAGGCGCGCCGCGGCGGCTCTCGCCTCCTCGGTAATTGTGGCACCGGCGAGCATGCGGGCGATTTCCTCGCGGCGCGGCGCGGCTTCCAGAGGCACGACGCGGGTGGCGACGCGGTCTTCGGCATCGCGAACGCCTTCCTTGGCGATGAGGAAGTGAGTCTGAGCGCGGGCGGCCACCTGCGGGGCATGGGTGACGGCCATGACCTGCACACGGCGCGACAGGCGTGCGAGGCGCTGGCCGATGGCATCCGCCACGGCACCGCCGACGCCGGTATCGATTTCATCGAAGACCAGGGTCGGGGCCGAACCCTTGTCCGCCAGCACCACCTTCAGGGCCAGCATGAAGCGGGAAAGCTCGCCGCCGGACGCCACCTTCATGAGGGGGCCGGGACGGGTGCCCGGATTGGTCTGGGCCCAGAACTCGACACGCTCGAAGCCCGCAGGATCGCGGCTGTCCTCATCCGTATTGATCTCGGTGATGAACTTCGCCCGTTCCAGCTTCAGAGGCGGCAGCTCGGCCTGGACGGCGGCATCGAGGGCTTGAGCAGCCTTCTTGCGCCCGGCAGAGAGCTTCTTGGCGGCGGCGAGATAGGCCTGATCGGCGTCCTTGAGGGTCTTTTCCAGCCCGACCAGCTGCTCCTCGCCGGCGTCGATGGCTGTGACGTCCGCCTCGAAACGCTGGCGCAGGGTGGCCAGCTCGTCGGCGGGCACATCATATTTGCGGGCGGCCGCGCGAAGGGCGAACAGGCGCTCCTCGGTCTGCTCCAACTCCCGGGGGTCGTACTCCGTGGCACGGATTGCTTCTTCCAAGGCCGCACGAGCCTCGTCGATGGCAACGAGAGCCGCATCGAGGGCGCGCACGCTGGATTCCACGAGCGTCGGAGCCTGTGCGCTGCGGCGCTCGAGCTTGCGCAAGGCGGCGGAGAGTTCCGGAACGGGCGAGGATGTGCCCGCAACGGCCTCGAAGGCCTCGTTGAGATCCTGGGCCACCTTCTCGGATTGCATCATGACAACGCGGCGTTCGGCGAGGGCTTCCTCCTCGCCCGCCTGAGGGTTGAGCTTCGTCAGCTCCTCGACCGCATGGCGCAGGAAGTCAGCTTCCTTGCGGGCCTTCTCGATACGCTTGCGGTGTTCGTGCAAGGCGGTGCGCGCATCGCGAACCCGGCGCGACGCATCGCCGACAGCCTGCAGCTCGTCACCGAGGCCACCGAAGGCATCGAGAATGGCGCGGTGCGTTACGGGATCGACGAGGGCGCGGTCATCGTGCTGGCCATGGATCTCGACGAGGGTCGAGCCGATAGCCTTGAGCACCTGCACGCTCACGGGCTGATCGTTCACAAAGGCGCGAGTGCGCCCGTCCGCCACCTGAACGCGGCGGAGGATCAGATCCCCGTCGATATCGATGTCGGATTCATACGCGATCCGGCGGGCCGGATGGTCCATGGGGCAGTCGAAGACAGCCGTGACTTGTCCCTGAGACTCACCATGGCGTACGAGGCTACCGTCGCCGCGTCCGCCAAGGGCCAGTGCAAAAGCATCGAGCAGGATGGATTTACCAGCCCCGGTTTCACCCGTGAGGACGCTGAGGCCCTCGTGGAAATGAAGCTCAAGCCTGTCGATGAGGACGATGTCGCGTATCGCCAGCTGGATCAGCATGTGTGGTGAGGCTTACCCCGCCCGCTGACCGACCTGGGGGACGCCACGGAACGCCTTGCTGATCCAGGACTGGGAGTCCTCGCGCGGCTCAACGCCGCCCTTGGTCAGCAGGGCATAGGCGTCCTTGTACCAAGGACTGTCAGGGAAGTTGTGTCCGAGAACGGCTGCCGCGGTCTGCGCCTCGCTGACGATGCCCATAGCCATATAGGCCTCGGTGAGACGCTCGAGAGCCTCTTCCGAATGGCGGGTCGTCTGATAGCGCGAAACCACGGTGCGGAAACGGTTGATGGCGCCGGAATAGTTACGCTTCTGCAGGTAGAAGCGTCCGACTTCCATCTCCTTGCCCGCAAGCTGGTCGCTGGCCACCTGGATCTTCTTCTTGGCATCGGCGACGTATTCGGAGCTGGGATAGCGCTGGATCAGCTCCTGCAGCGCGAGGATGGCGCGCTCGGACTTTTCCTGGTCGCGGGTGATATCCGGGATCTGATCGTAATAGGACGACGCCATCAGATACTGCGCGTAGGCCGCATCCGAGGTATTCGGGTGCTGCTGAAGGTAGCGCTTCGAGGCCGTGATGGATTCCTCATACATGCCGCCCTCGTAGGTGGCATAGGCCTCCATGATCAGCCCTTTGCGCGCCCAGTCCGAATAGGGGTACTGGCGATCCAGGCTGTTGAACTTCTTGGCGGCGCCTTCGAAATCCCGGCTCTGAATGCGGGCAAGGCCGTCATTGTAGATCTGCTCGGCCGGGACGTCGGCGACGACCTCCGGCTTGTAGGTTTCGCTCTTGTCGAAAGGATTGATCGACGAAAGGGTATCGCAGCCGGCGAGCGCCAAGCCGCAGGCGCCGATCAGCAGCGTGCGCCCCGCAGCGGCCCTCAAGCTCAAGTAAAGCTTCGCGAAAGACATGGCTTCGCGGTCCTCCAAAATCCGTGCTTGGTGATTTTTAAACGATGCACCACAGGTTCTTTAACCTATGCGGGGGTCAAGAGCCAACCCCATCGCAACAGCTTTACCCAATGTGATCGATTCAGGCCGCAGGAAAGAGTGCGGCCAATGGGCGCGAAAGCATCGGACCCAAAAGTGTATTTGCACTTTTAGGCTCCATCCGATGCTTCCTTCGATAAGAAGGATTAGTGAATTTCCTGCGCGAAGGCCGTCATGGCCGCGCTGCCGACTTCCGCATATCCCGTCTCGCGGCGGGGGACCGCATCCACAATGGCGTAGTTGGCGCGGCTTGAGAACAGGGCCTCAAGCACCGAGAAGTTCATGCGGTGACCGCCGCAATAGGAGCGGTAGGTCCCGAGCAGCGGCAGGCCCGCGAGGGACAGGTCGCCGACAGCATCCAGAAGCTTATGGCGCACGAACTCGTCGGCATAGCGGAGGCCTTCGGGATTCATGATCCCGTCCTCGCCGATGGCGACGGTGTTATCGAGCGAAGCACCCAGGGCGAAGCCGGCGCTCCACAGCTTTTCCACATCCTTCATGAAGCCGAAGGTGCGGGCGCGGGAGATGTCACGGCGGAACACGGAGGGGCTGAGATCGACGATCTTGCGCTGACGACCGATCACGGCCGTAGGGAAATCGATTTCCACATCGAGGCGGAAGGCGCGCTCGTTGGGGAGAAGCTCGGCGAAAGCCCTGCCCTGCTCGATGCGGACAGGCCTGAGAACTTTGAGATAGCGGCGGGTCGCGCCCTGGACGGCGATGCCGACCTGATCGATCGCATCGATGAAGGGAGCGGAGCTGCCATCGAGAATCGGCACTTCCGGTCCGTCGATCTCGACGAGCACGTTGTCGATGCCGAGACCGCTCAGTGCAGCCATGAGGTGTTCGATGGTGGCCACGGCGCCGCTCTCGCGATCGCCGATCACGGTGCAGAGTTCGGTGGCCGTCACAGCCAGATGGCGGGCATCGATGAGACGGTCCATACCCCCCGGGAGGCCGGTACGCAGGAAGGCAATGCCATGGTTCACCTCCGCAGGGTGGAGGATCATCCTCACCTCATCTCCCGAATGGACGCCGATTCCGACCAGGGTAACGGCTGCGCGGAGCGTGGTTTGATGGCTTTGCTTCATTATCTCTGAACCTCGAACAAGATCGCCACTTGGTGGATGCACCCTCAGGCGGCTACCGGCGTTCGCTGTAGTAAAATCACTGAATTGGCGGACGGGGATTAACACCCCTGCCCTTTTGGATAGGGGCAACATAGTCGGCTGTGCCAGCTAGGCCAAATCACGCTTTCTTACGTTCTGTTACAGAGCGGATAAGTCTTAACCCTTTGTTAAAGAAGGAGTTTAAAAGCGAAGCCCCCGATCGCGGGGCGACCGGGGGCCAAGCTTGTAACAGTTCCGGCTAAGCTGGAGCGCCTGGTGGGCCCAAAAGCGCGAATCTGCTTTTAGGTCCGATGCTCGAACTTAGTTCGCCTGCCGGCGGAGGAAGGCCGGAATCTCCAGCTGGTCATCTTCCATGCCGCGCTGGGCAGGTCCTTGAGCCGGACGCTGCGCCTGGGGAACCGGGCGGCGGGCGTATTCGGCGTGAACCGGAGACATCTGCTGGCGCGGAGCCTCCTGGCGCGGAGCCTGCTCGACCGGGGCATGCTGTGCCTCTTCACGACGTCCGAAGCCCATTGTGGCCAGACGCTGGATCAGGGACGGCTTGTGCTCCTGAACCGGATCGATCTCGCCACGGCTGGCGCGGATCTGGTTCTGGGCCGGGATCGGCAGCTCATCGATCCGGGGCATGCGGGCGGGGCGCATGGCGCGCTCGGCCTGCGGCGGGATGAAGGCATCCTGCTGCATCGGCTCTTCATAGACGGGCTGCTGCGGGGCCGGAGCCTCGTAGGCCATGGTCTGACGCGGCTGGGCGGGGGTGAGGATCACGTCGTCACGAACCACCGGCTGCGGAGCGGGCTCCATGGCAACCGGAGCCGGAGCCAGAACCGGGGTTCCTTCCGTCAGGATCTGAGCGGCCCTCACCGGCTCGGCAAGCTGGGGGTTGGCACGAAAGGTCGGCACGGCCTGGGTGTGCGTGGCACGGGCCCGGGCTTCGGCGCGAAGACGCTCGGCCACCTCGGAAATCCGCTGCTCGGTGGCGGAGATGTCGCCGCCGTTTTCCAGGAGGGCGTGGTCGATGCCGGTGGCCACCACGGACACGCGGATGATGCCTTCCAGACTCTCGTCGAAGGTCGCGCCGAGGATGATGTTGGCATCCTGGTCCACTTCCTCGCGGATGCGGGTGGCGGCTTCGTCGAGTTCGTAGAGGGTGAGGTCATTGCCGCCCGTGATCGAGATCAGCAGGCCGCGAGCCCCCTTCATCGACACGTCGTCGAGGAGCGGGTTCGCGATGGCGGCCTCGGCGGCGCGGATCGCGCGCTTCTCGCCGGAAGCTTCGCCCGTGCCCATCATGGCCTTGCCCATGCCGCGCATGACGGAGCGCACATCGGCGAAGTCGAGGTTGATGAGGCCTTCCTTCACCATCAGGTCGGTGATGCAGGCGACGCCCGAGTAGAGCACCTGGTCGGCCATGGCGAAGGCGTCCGCGAAGGTCGTCTTTTCCGTGGCGACGCGGAAGAGGTTCTGGTTCGGGATGACGATGAGCGTATCGACGGCCTGCTGCAGCTCGGCGATGCCGGCCTCAGCCAACTTCATGCGGCGCACGCCCTCGAACTGGAACGGCTTCGTCACGACGCCAACCGTCAGTATACCGAGCTCGCGGGCCGCGCGGGCCACGACCGGGGCAGCGCCCGTGCCGGTGCCGCCGCCCATGCCGGCGGTGATGAACACCATGTGGGAGCCGGCAAGCTGATCGCGGATCTCGTCGATCACCTCTTCAGCTGCGGCGCGGCCGACTTCCGGCTGCGAGCCGGCACCGAGGCCTTCCGTGACCTGAATGCCCATCTGGATCACGCGGGGAGCCTTGGAGGAGGCCAGGGCCTGCGCATCGGTGTTCGACACCACGAACTCGACGCCCTCAAGACCGGACTCGATCATGTTGTTGACGGCGTTGCCGCCAGCGCCACCGACGCCGAAAACGGTGATGTGCGGCTTGAGTTCCCGGATGTCCGGAGATTGCAGATTGATTGCCATGACCTGTGCCTCTTTGGCCTTTTTCACTGACAGCGTTTGGCCGACGCTTACTTTTGTTGACTTGGAACTCTCGCAATGACCCGCCGCGTCATCGCGTTACGCTTTAAAAACTATCGCGAATCCACCGGCCCACCCGCGAGAAGTAGCCGTCGGTTCCCGTACTCTGAAACAAGCCGCTCGAGCGCGGCTCGAAATACTCGATATGCGCCACCTGGGGGTAAACCAGGAGACCGACCACCGCCGAAAAAGCGGGGCCCTTCGCCGCTTCCGGCAGGCCCTTGATGCCGAGCGGACGCCCGACACGAACCTGGCCCTGCAGGATTCGGCGTGCCGTTTCCGGCAGCCCGACGAGCTGGCTTGCGCCGCCCGTCAGCACCACGCGCCGTCCGGCTTGGGCCGCGAAGCCCGCGCTCTTCAGGCGGTCGCGCACGAGTTCGAGGATTTCCTCGACCCGCGGCTTGATGATGCGAACGAGGTGCGACTTGGGCAGATGGTTCGGAACGTCACGTTCGTCCTCATCGACCTGCGGCACCGCGATCATGTCCCGGTCGTCCGCGCTCGAAGAGATCGCGGAGCCGTAGAGTGTTTTCAGCCGCTCGGCTGCGGACACGCGGGTCGTGAGACCGCGCGCGATGTCCATGGTCACGTGGTGACCGCCGACGGCGACGGCATCGGTATGAACCAGATGCCCGTTGGAGAAGATGCCCACGCTCGTGGTGCCCGCACCCATGTCGACGACCGCGCAGCCCATATCGGCTTCGTCGTCCACGAGCGCCGAGAGACCGGACGCGTAAGGAGAGGAAATCACCGCCTCGACACCCAGATGGCAGCGCTCGACCGCGATCATGAGATTGCGTGCGGCAGCGGCTTCCGAGGTGACGACGTGGAGGTCCACGCCGAGACGTTCGCCGATCATGCCGGCGGGGTCCACGATGTGGTGCTGCTGATCGAGAGAGAAACCCGTCGGCAGCGCGTGAAGAACCGCCCTGCCCCGGCGCAGATCGTAATCGGAAGCGGCATCGAGCACGCGATGCACATCACCTTCGCCCACAGCGCCGCGCACCGGCACTTGGGCATCGAAATGCTCGGAGGCCATACGGCCGCCGGTGAGGTTGACGATCACCGACTGGATCTCGACCTTCGCCATCCGCTCGGCGGCGTGAACCGCCTGACGGATCGCTGTTTCGGCCGCTTCGAGATCCACCACGACGCCGCCCTTGAGGCCCGCCGAGCGCTGATGCCCGATACCGAGAATGCGCGCCACATGAGTGCGGCTGCGCAGCGATTCAACCTCATCCGCCGGCTTCAGCTCGGCGACCACGCAGACCACCTTGCTCGTCCCGATATCGAGAACCGAGAGGATGGCGCTCTTGCGTGCCGAGAGCGGCTTCAAACGCGGTGTCAGCCCGTGACCCGAGAGACTCATGTGTCGATACCCTTGCCGCGCATTGGCTTCTTCTTGAGCGACTCGGCGCGTGCCAGAGCCGCTTCTTCCGACAGACGAACCACGACGCGATCCACTATCCGCAGATCGACCGCCAGAACGTCCTTTTCCAAAATCTTCTGCTCGTTTTCGAGCTTCGCGAGCCGCGCCATGGCCTGGGCAGCACCGAGTTCCGGCAGGCGCACATCCATGCCGTTGTCCATCTTGAGCGTCCAGCGGCGACCGGCGACGAGCGTGCCGGCACGGATGCGGCTCTTGAGCGGACCGGCGGCATCGAGAAGCGCGAAATACTCCTTGCTGCGTGTATTCGCGTTCTCGCCCACCACGAAGGGCAGATCGACGAAGCGCTCGTCCTGCATGAGGTCGATCACGGTGCCGTCGGCGGCGATGATGAACAGCTCGCCGTTGTTCTGCCAGAGAGCATGCGGTTCACGCTCGGTGAGACCGATCACCAGCTCGTTGGGATAGAGCTTGCGCACGGTAGCAGACTTGATCAGCGGCACGCGCTCGAGGCGCTCGCGCAGATCGTTCACGTCGAGGAACGCCAGAGACAGCTTCGAATTGATGCCGGCAGCGGCGAGAACCTCGTTCTCGCGGATCTGCGAGATGCCGGAGATGGTGACCTGCTCCAGCCCAAGGCCGACAGCGCGGGCCAGCGCATGGTGCGGCTGGCCGTTCTCACGGATAAAGCTGTCGAGATGGCCGCCCTGCCAGAGGCCGAGCGTCACGACGCCGGCGAAGAAACCAAGGGCGAGATAGGTGCCGAGGAAGCGCGGAACGCGCTGCTCGATGGGAACGCCGGCGGACCGCCGGCGAACGCTCTTGGAAGAGCCGAAGAATTTCTTGATTCGGGGAGACTGCCTCCGGCCTCCGGAGGCAGCATGCGCAACCGTACGTCCGGCCGGGTAGGCCGTCATCGGTTGCAGGTAGCGTCCTCCACCATCCATTGCACAAGCTCGCCAAACGAATAGCCCGCGTGGGCTGCCAATTCTGGCACCAAGCTCGTCTCGGTCATGCCGGGTTGGGTGTTAACCTCCAGGACAACGAGTTCCCCCGTCCCCCCGGAAGTATCATCGTACCGTAAGTCGGCACGGCTGATTCCCCGACAGCCGAGCGCTTGATGCGCCGTTAACGCCAACTCTTGGACCTTTTGGTAAATATTCGGTTTAATTTCTGCCGGGAGGACGTGAATGGAGCCGCCCTTCACATACTTTGCGTCATAATCGTAGAAGACACCGGTGGCGGGCCTGATATCGATGACGCCCAGGGCCTTGTCACCCATGACCGCGCAGGTCAGCTCACGGCCCGCAACATATGATTCTACAAGGACTTTATCCCCGAAAGCCCAGTCCTCACGGAGCAGTTCCTGAGGGGGATGGGAGCGGTCCTCGCGCACGATGATGACACCCTTCGAGGAGCCCTCGTTCACCGGTTTAATCACATAGGGGGCTGGCAGAACGTGACTTTTCGCCGCCTCCATTCTGTTAACAACCAAGCCTTTCGGAACCGACACCCCAGCAGCTGCCATGATGAGCTTCGCCTTGTCCTTCTGCATGGCAAGGGCCGAGGCCAGAACGCCCGAATGGGTGTAGGGAATCCTTAAAACCTCAAGCAAACCCTGGATCGTGCCGTCTTCACCCACCGGGCCATGGAGCGCATTGAACACCACTTCCGGCGCGGTCGCCTGGAGCACGGTGGCAATATCGGGCTGCACGTCGATGGGAGTGACCTTATAGCCCTGCTCTTCCAAGGCCTTGCAACAGGAATGGCCAGTGCTGAGGCTGACTTCGCGCTCCGCCGACCAGCCGCCATAGAGGACGGCAACGTGCTTGGCCATGATCTGCTCCTTGGATTGGCACCCCGCTCACTGAAGCAGGCGGGCGTTAACAAAGTGATTCGGGGTAGGCTTACGCCTGAACGCGACCGACGCGCTTGATTTCCCATTCGAGCTCGACGCCCGACATCTCACGGACCCGGCGGCGGACTTCCTCGCCAAGGCCCTCGATCTCGGCAGCCGTTGCGGAGCCATGGTTGATCAGGAAGTTGCAATGCATCTCGGAGACCTGCGCATCACCGATTCGCAGGCCCCGGCATCCGGCCGCATCGACCAGCTCCCAGGCCTTCTTGGCCGGCGGGTTCTTGAAGGTGGAGCCGCCCGTGCGGGTGTTGACGGGCTGCGTGGAGGAGCGCGCCTCGGTGATGGCATTCATCTCGGCGAGGATTTCTTCGGGGTTGCCGGGACGGCCTTCGAACAGGGCTTCGGTAAAGATCACATCATCCGGCACGTTTGAGTGCCGATACGTAAACCCCATCTGCGCATTGGTGAAGGACACCGCTTCCCCCGTGCGGGTAATGCCCTTGGCCTCGACGAGCACATCCTTCGTCTCGCCGCCATAAGCGCCGCCATTCATGCGAAGCGCGCCGCCGATGGCGCCCGGAATGCCGCGCAGGAACGACAGGCCGGCGATGCCAGCCTCCGCCGCGGCGCGCGCTACCTTCACATCGGGAGCGCCCGCACCCGCGCGAACGCGCAGGCCCGGCTCGACGGAGACTTCCGCGAAACCTTTGCCCAACCGAATGATCACGCCTTCCCATCCGCCGTCGCGGATGAGCAGGTTGGAGCCGAGACCGACCACGAGAACGGGAATGCCCCGGTCCAGGTGCTGCAGGAAGTATGCGAGATCATCCGCATCGGCCGGCGTGAACAGCACCTGCGCGGGCCCGCCCGTGCGGAACCACGACAGCGGCGCCGTCGGCGCGTTCGCCTCCAGCTTGCCGCGCAGCTCCGGCATGGCGGCTTTGAGGGCGGGCGTCAGGTCGGCGAACATCAAGCCGCCTTCTCGCCAAGCGCCTCAAGCTCACCCGGAAGCGCATAAGCCCACTGGGTGATGTTGCCGGCGCCAAGGCAGATCACATAATCGCCGGGTTTGGCGACGCCCTTGATGAGACCGGCCAGATCTTCCGATTTTTCTAGTGCCATCACATTGCGATGCCCGCGCGCCTTCAGGCCCGACACGAGGCCATCGCGGTCGGCACCCGGGATCGGCTGTTCGCCTGCGGCGTAAACCGGCGCGACGATCACCGCATCCGCATCGTTGAAGCAGGTGCAAAATTGATCGAACAGGGAGTTCAGGCGCGAATAGCGGTGCGGCTGCACCACGGCGATCACCTGCCCATCGGTCGAGGCGCGCGCTGCTTTCAGCACCGCCGCGATCTCGATGGGGTGGTGGCCGTAATCGTCGAACACGGTGACGCCGTTCCACTCGCCAGTGCGGGTGAAGCGGCGCTTCACGCCGCCGAAGCCGGCGAGCGCCTTGCGGATCGCATCCGGCGACACGCCGAGCTCATGCGCAACCGCAATCGCCGCCGTGGCATTGAGCGCGTTGTGTGCACCGGGCATCGGCAGAACAAGATCCTCGAGTTCAAGGCGGAAGCCGGGACGGCGGTCGCGAATCATGACGCGGAACTTGGTCTGCCCGCCGCGCGGGTCGATATCCATGATGCGCACATCGGCCTGCGGGTTCTCGCCATAGGTGATGATGCGGCGATCCTCGATGCGGCCTACAAGATCCTGCACCGTCGGATGGTCGATGCACATCACCGCGAAACCGTAGAATGGGATCGAGTTGATGAAGGAATGGAAGGCTTCCTTTATCGCATCGAACGTGCCGAAATGATCGAGGTGCTCGGCGTCGATATTGGTGACGATGGCAACGTCGGCGGGAAGCTTCAGGAACGTGCCGTCGGACTCATCCGCCTCCACCACCATCCACTGGCCATCACCCATGCGGGCATTGGTGCCATAGGCATTGATGATGCCGCCATTGATGACGGTCGGATCGAGGCCGCCTGCATCGAGCAGCGTCGCGACGAGCGATGTGGTCGTCGTCTTGCCGTGCGTGCCGGCCACCGCGACGCAGGATTTGAAGCGCATGAGCTCGGCAAGCATCTCGGCGCGGCGCACGACCGGCAGGCGCTTCTCGCGGGCGACGATCAGTTCCGGGTTGTCGCGCTTGATGGCGGTGGAGACCACGACGATCTCGGCATTCTCCACGTTCTCGGCCTTGTGGCCGATGAAGGTCTTGATACCCTTCTCTTCGAGGCGCTTGACGTTGTAATTGTCGGCGGCGTCAGAGCCCTGAACGGTGTAGCCCAGATTGTGCATGACTTCGGCGATGCCAGACATGCCAATGCCGCCGATACCGATGAAATGAATGGGACCAAGCTTCGGCGGCAGTTTCATGAAATCATTCCGTTCTTGTTAGTTTGTATCAGTTGGAGCACGGCCCGAGCGAGTCGCTCGGCCGCATCCGTGATGCTGGCGCTATGTGCAGCGGCAGCGGCTTTGGTCAAGCGCTCAGGCTCTTGAAAAGTGGCGCGGATTTCCGCCGCCAGGCGCTCAGGAGTGAACTCGGATTGCGGGAGAACGATGGCAGCGCCAAGATCTCCAAGGGTTTTCGCATTCGCCGCCTGGTCCTGATCGAGCGATCCCGGCAGGGGCACGAGGATCGAAGGACGACCGATAACCGCCAGTTCCGCCACCGTCGAAGCACCTGAACGCGATACGACCAGATGCGCTTTGGCAAGGCGCTGCGGCAGATCCTTGAAGAAGGGCTCCGCCTCAAACTCGACCCCAAGATGCTGATATTGCGCGCGCACGCGCTCCAGATCCTCTCCCCTCGCCTGCTGGGTGATGGAGAGACGGGCGCGCAATTCTTGCGGCAGGTTCTCGACGGCAGGCGGCACCACATCGCTCATGACGCGGGCGCCCTGGCTGCCGCCGACAACGAGAAGATGCAGCTTCCCGTCGCCAGTCAGCGGCGTATAGGGCTGCCTTGCCGCTTCCAAAACAGAAGGACGGATCGGATTTCCAGTCTGGAAGACCTTCCCCGGGACATTGGCCGGTATGCCCTTGGTATCGGCAAATCCCGTGGCAATGACGGAAGCACGGCGGGCGAGCAGCCGGTTCGCGCGGCCCATCACGCCATTCGCCTCATGAATGACTGTAGGCACCTTCATAAGCGAGGCTGCGATCACCGGCGGCACGGTGGGATAGCCGCCGAAGCCCACGACGACGGCGGGCTTCATGCGGCGGATCACTGAAGTGGCTCTCAAGGTGCCTTGCGCGAGCAGCAGAGCCGCCTTCACGATCTGCGGCACTGAGCGGCCGGACGGAGTGGCGGACGGGATCTCCACGATTTCATCCGCCGGGAAGGAGCCGGCATAGGCATTGGCGCGCTTGTCGGTGGCAAGCGCCACGCGAAGGCCTTGCGCCTTCAGCGCATTCGCCAAGGCCTCGGCGGGAAACAGATGCCCGCCCGTTCCGCCGGCGGTCAGGAGGATGAGGGGAGCACTCATCCGCGCGGCCAATCCTGGTTGAAGTTCTCCATCATCTCGGCGCGCGGGCGGCGGCGCGTGAGCGCGATGAGGAAGCCCATGGCGAGCGCCAGCGACATCAGCGAGGAGCCACCATAGGAGATGAACGGCAGCGTCATGCCTTTCGCCGGCATGAGATGGACGTTCACCATCATGTTGATGCAGGCCTGCAGCCCGAACATGAGGACGAGGCCCGTCGCAGCGAGGCGGCAGAACGTGTCCTCGCTGCGCTTGGCGAGCATGAGGCCACGCAGCACGATGAAGGCGAAGAGCATCAGCAGGCACAGGCACACGACGATGCCGAACTCTTCCGCCGTGACGGCGAAGATGAAGTCGGTATGCGCGTCGGGCAGGATACGCTTGACTGTGCCCTCGCCGGGGCCACGCCCGAGCCAGCCGCCGCGCGAGAAGGATTCCATCGCGGTGTCGACCTGGAACGTATCGCCGGAATCCTTGTCGAGGAAGCGCTCGAAACGTGCCCGCACGTGCGGCAGAAATTCAACGGCCGCAACAATGCCGAGCAGGCCCGCGCCACCGAGCCCCATCACCCAGAACCAGTGCAGGCCGGCCACGAAGAAGAGGCCGCACCACACGATGGTGACGAGCATGGTCTGGCCGAAATCCGGCTGCATGATGAGCGGGATGATCGTAGCGGGCAGGAGCAGCAGCGCCATCAGTGCCCCCGGCATGTCCTTGCGCCGCGCGCCTTCCGAGAAGGCCCAGGCAGCGAGCACAACGAAGGCTGGCTTCACGAACTCCGACGGCTGGATACCGAGCGGGCCGATGACGATCCAGCGATGTGCGCCCTTGATCTCGGGACCGAACTGGAAGGCCAGCATGATCAGCGCCATGCCGCCGATATAAACCAGCAGCGCCAGACGCCGGATATGGCGCAAGGACAGGAACGAGACCGGCAACATGATGAGCAACGCAGGCAGAAGGAACATCGCCTGGCGGTTCACGAAGTGGAAGGTCGAGAGCCCCAGCCGCTCCGCGACGGGCGGGCCGCCTGCCATGAGAAAGACGAGACCGGCGAGCACGAGGATCGCAAGCGCCGCCAGAAGCAGCCGGTCGACGGTCCACCACCAATCGCTGAAAGCCGAGCGTTCCGCGCGCGACACCATCTCTTTAGGCCCCCTTGGCCTCAATACCGGGCAAGGCCCGAACCAATTCGCGGAAGCGATTTCCGCGCACTTCGAAATTAGGAAACTGATCGTAGGACGCGCAGGCAGGAGAGAGCAGAACGACCGACGGACCGTTCATGACTGCTGCATCCGAGGCCGCCTGTTCGACAGCCTTGTCGAGCGTTTCGCTGCGCACATAAGGCACGTCGTCACCGAGCGTCCCGGCAAAATCCTCCGCAGACGCACCGATCAGGTACGCCTTGCGGATTTTCGGAAAATAGTCACGCAGCGGCTCGATGCCGCCTTCCTTGGCCTTGCCGCCGAGAATCCAGAGGATGTTGTCGAAGGACTTGAGCGCCTTCTCCGTAGAATCGGCGTTGGTGGCTTTGGAATCGTTGATGAAGAGCGCATTCCCGCGACTACCAACCTCTTCCATGCGATGAGGAAGACCTGGGAATGAGCGCACAGCCTCGGCAATTATCTTTTCGCTCAAGCCAAGTTGCAAGACCACGGCAACCGCGGCTGCTGCATTCTGCGCATTATGCTGCCCTCTCAGGGAAGCGATACCTTCTAGGTCGACAACTTCCTCGAACTCGCCGTGTTGGTAAGCCGTCACGATTCCATTGAGTGCATTGATGGTGACTAATTCATCGGACTCAGCGCTGATGCCAACCACTTTCTTGCCAGCCTCTGACAAGCGCAAGAAAACCGCCATGCTCAGTTCATCGTCAACCCCAATGATAGCAATCTGAGAGGCAGCAACCAGCCGCTCCTTGATTGCCGCGTAATCCTCCATCGTCCCATGCCGGTCGAGGTGATCCGGCGAGATATTGAGAAGAACGCCGACGCTCGGGCTGAGCGAGGGTGCGAGATCGATCTGGAACGATGAGCACTCGATTACGTGGATGCGATTTTCAGCAGGCGGATCGAGCAAAAGGATCGCCGTGCCGATATTGCCGCCCATCTGCACGTCCAGGCCAGCTTCGCGGAGGATATGCGCGATTAGAGCCGTCGTAGTGGACTTGCCGTTGGTTCCGGTGATCGCGACGAAGGGCGCGTTCGGCGCGATTTTCGCGCGCTCACGGCAGAACAGTTCGATATCGCCGATGATCTCGACGCCGGCTTCCTTCGCCAGCTTCGCGGACCAATGCGGCTCGGGATGGGTGAGCGGGACGCCGGGCGACAGAACCAGCGCTGCGACCTTCGACCAGTCAATGAGGCGCAGATCGCCTGTCTCAATGCCCTTCCCTTCAGCCTCCGCCATCTTCGCCGGATTATCGTCGCAGGCGATCACATGCGCCCCGCCCTCTTTCAGGGCAAGCGTTGTCGCAAGCCCCGAACCGCCGAGGCCGAAGAGCGCAACTGTTTTACCTGAGAGGATCGTGACGGGCGTCATCGGCTTACCGCAGCTTGAGGGTCGAGAGGCCGACGAGAGCCAGCACCACGGCGATGATCCAGAAGCGGATGACCACCTGCGGCTCGGTCCAGCCGAGTTGCTCAAAGTGGTGATGGATCGGCGCCATCTTGAAGACGCGCTTGCCGGTGAGCTTGAAGGACGCAACCTGGATGATCACGGACATGATCTCCAGCACGAAGAGACCGCCGACGATGGCGAGCACGATCTCGTGCTTCGTGGCGACAGCAATCGTGCCGAGAAGTCCACCGAGAGCGAGCGAGCCCGTATCGCCCATGAAGATCTGGGCCGGAGGCGCGTTGAACCAGAGGAAGCCGATGCCCGCGCCGATCAGCGCGCCACAGATCACCGCGAGTTCGCCGGTGCCGGGCACGAAATGGATCTGCAGGTAATTGGCGAAGACGGCGTTGCCCGCGAGATAGGCGATGAAGCCGAAGGTTCCAGCTGCGATCATCACCGGCACGATGGCAAGACCGTCGAGACCATCGGTGATGTTCACCGCATTGCCTGCGCCGACGATCACGAAGCCCGCGAAGACGATGTAGAACCAGCCGAGATTGAAGATCAGTTCCTTCGAGAACGGCAGGACCAGTTTGTTGGCGAGGCCGGGCGCTTCGACATAGGAAATCGCGATACAGGCAATCGCCGCAATCGCCGCCTCGATGGCGAGGCGCGAGCGGCCGGAAAAGCCTTTGTGCGACTGCTTCGTAACTTTGAGATAGTCGTCATAGAAGCCGATGCCGCCAAAGCCCACTGTGACGAAAATCACGATCCAGACATAAGGATTAGCGAGGTTCGCCCAGAGCAACGCCGAGACAAGTACGCCCGCCATGATCATCAACCCGCCCATGGTCGGCGTGCCGCGTTTAGTGAGAAGATGCGATTGCGGACCGTCCTCGCGGATCGGCTGCCCCTTGCCCTGCTTCAGGCGAAGGAGCGAAATGATCGCCGGTCCGAACAGGAACACGAAGAGCAGAGCCGTTGCCGTCGCGCCGCCGGTGCGGAACGTGATGTAGCGGAAGATATTGAGGGGGCTGAAGTAAGGGCTGAACTCAGCCAACCAAGTCAACATGGGGACTTATCCTTTGAGCGCGTGCGCTGTTTCGCTCGCGCTGTGACGTTCTTTCAGAACCTTGACGATCAAGGCCATTTTCATGCTGAGCGACCCCTTCACCATCACCGCATCACCGGGGCGGACAGCGGCACGAACCGCATCCACCAGCTCGGCGGAGGTCTCGGTGTGGAGCGCAACTTTTGCTTTCGGGAGCTCGCCCACGAGGCTCTTCATGAGAGGGCCAGCCGCAAAAACCAGATCGATGGCATTGGCCTCAATGGCCTCCGCCAAACCCTCATGCAGGCCAGGGCCTTTTTCTCCGAGTTCCTTCATGTCGCCGAGCACAGCGATGCGCCGACCCTGAGGGTCGAGCTCGACCGCGCCGAGATTGGAAAGAGCCGCGCGCATGGAAGCGGGGTTGGCGTTGTAGCTCTCGTCGATCAACAACGCTTCGCCGTCACCAATGGAGAGCATGGTGCGCTCGCCACGCCCGAGAGGGGGCTTCAGCTCGGCAAAGGAGAGCGCGACCAGCGCGAGATCGGCGCCAAGGGCGTGGGAGGCCGCAAGCACACTCAAGGAATTCAGCGCGATATGACGGCCGGCTGTGCCGATCTTGTAGGTCAGCGGCTTACCGAACACGGTTGCCTCGACGATGGATTGATCGGGCGTCACGAGAACTCGCTCGGCTCGAATGTCGGCACTCTCATGCTCACCGAAAGTCACGACACGGCCAGCCGCGGATGCGAGAGCGTGGGCCTTCATGCGCTCGAAGTACGGGCTGTCGCGATTGATCACCGCGGTGCTACCCGGCTCAAGGCTTGAGAAAATTTCCCCCTTGGCATCCGCGATGCCCCACAACGAGGGAAAAAATTCAATATGCACCGGCTCGATAGTGGTGATCACGGCCACATGCGGACGGACCATGCCGGTGAGCGGCAGGATCTCATAGGCATGGTTCATGCCGATTTCGAACACGCCATATTCGGTTTCACGCGGCATGCGCGCGAGGGTGAGCGGAACGCCCCAGTGATTGTTGTAAGAAGCAACCGACGCATGGGTTCTACCCTGGCGCGAGAGCGCAACGCGCATGGCTTCCTTCGTGCCAGTCTTGCCGACGGAACCGGTGATGGCGACGATGCGGGCATTCGTGCGCTTGCGGGCGAACTCGCCCATCCGGCGCATGGCGTCGAGCACGTCCGGCACGACGATGAGCCTATCCGAAGCGAAGGAGGAAGCCTTCTCTTCGGACACGACAGCAGAGGACGCACCCTTCTCCAGCGCAGCTCGCACGAAGTCGTGTCCGTCATGGACATCGCCCTTGATGGCGAAATAGAGATCGCCGGGCTCCAGCGTGCGGGTGTCGATGGAAGCACCGGTCGCGTGCGTGAAGCCACTGCCGATGCGGGCACCGGTGGCGGCAGCGATCTCATCCTTGGTCCAAAGGGGCGAACTCATCCCTGCCTCTCCGCAATCGCCGCCCGGACTTCGTCGTGATCCGAGAACGGCAGGGTCCGGTCGCCGATGATTTGGCCCGTTTCATGACCTTTACCGGCCACAACCAGAATATCGCCCTTCCGAAGCTCTTTCACAGCCGTGCGGATGGCGAGCGACCGGTCGCCGATCTCGCGGGCACCCACGGCGCCCTGCATGACCTCGGCGCGGATTGCCGATGGATCTTCCGAGCGAGGATTATCGTCCGTGACGATGACTCCATCCGCCTTCTCGACGGCGATGCGGCCCATGAGCGGACGCTTGCCTTTGTCTCGATCCCCGCCGCAACCGACGATGCAGACGAGTTTGCCCTTGGCGAAGGGACGCAAGGCATCGAGCACATGGGCCAGGGCGTCGGGCTTATGCGCGTAATCGACGATGCAGATGGCACCATAGACCTCGCCCACCTGCTCCAGGCGGCCGGAGACGCCTTTGAGATTCCTGAAACCATCGAGGATCGCAGCGAGTTTCTCCTCGCCTTCGACGGCAAGAACGAGGCCTGCGGCAACGAGCGCGTTCTCGACCTGGAACGCACCGAGAAGCGGCAACGTGGTCCGGAAAGTTTTCCCGAAGGCTTCTATAGTCAGCGCCTGAGAGAAACCCTCCGGCTTCACGTCGACGAGGCGCAGCGTCTCGCCCATGCTGCCTGTGGTGATGAGCGGCAGGCCACGGCCTTCCACGCCGTGCAGGAACACATCCGCATAGGGCCCATCGGCATTGATGATCGCAGGCGCATCGCCCGGCAGAAGCGTATCGAACAAGCGCAGCTTCGCAGCGGCATAAGCTTCCGTGGTATTGTGGTAGTCGAGATGATCGCGACCGAGATTGGTGAAGCCTGCGGCGCTTAAGGATACGCCGTCAAGCCGCCTCTGATCGATGCCGTGGGACGAGGCTTCCATCGCAAGGCGCGTGACACCGTCGCCGGCAAGGCGATCAAGAGTTTTATGCAAAGAAATTGGATCGGGCGTTGTCAACGAGCCATAAGCTGCGCCATCCGATGTGATGACGCCGAGCGTGCCGAGGCTTGCCGATTTGTGACCGAGATGAGCGAAGAGCTGACGCGTGAAATCCGCCACGGAACTTTTGCCACTGGTGCCGGTGACGGCAACCGTCTTCTCCGGTTGGCGCGAATAGAAGCGCGCCGCTGCCAGGGAAAGAGACTGCCGCACATCGCCGACGCGAATATAGGCCACGTTCGCGGCAAGATCGGACGGACGCTCCCCTTCTCCCACAATGACCGTGGCACCGGCTGCCACAGCCTGCGGCACGAAGCTCATGCCGTCCACCTTCGTACCGGGCACAGCAAAGAAGACCGTACCGTGCTCAATTTTGCGGCTATCTGAGGCGAGCTTGGAAATGGAGAGAGACGCCTGCGGATTCGCTTGCGCCTCATTGAGCAGATCTCCGAGCTTCATGGTTTTCATCATGGCTTGCTGCCCCATGCGCCGAGGCGCGACATCAGCGGGAACGGCTGCGTCGGGGCTTCGAAGCGTGGAGGCACGCCGAGAAGCGGCGCGACGCGCTCGATAATATTGCCTGTCGTCGGCGCAGCATTCCAGCCTGCGGTCGAGAAGCCATAGGTGCCCTCGACTGCCTGCGGCTCATCCATGATGGTCAGGAACACGTATTTCGGCTTGTCGGAAGGCAGGACCGCCGTGAAGGTCGTGAAGTTCTTGTTCTTGGCGTAGCGGCCGTTGATGACCTTTTCCGCCGTGCCGGTCTTGCCGCCCACGAAGAAGCCGGCAATCGCCGCGTTGGAAGCGGAGCCGTCCGGGTGCGTCGCATTCAGACGCATGACATAGCGCATCGCCTCGCTGGTCTCGGGCTTGAGCACCTGCATCGCATTCTTGCGGGCTTCCGCCTCATCGCGCTTCAGGAAAGTCGGCTTGATCATCACACCGCCATTGACAAGCGAGCCCACTGCCATCAGCGCCTGAAGCGGCGCGACGGCGAGGCCGTGGCCGAAGGCGATGGTCATGGTGTTGAGTTCACCCCAGCGCGGCGGAACTATGGGCGCTGCATTCTCGGGCAGTTCCGTCTCGAGGCGCGTGAGCTGGCCCATCTTACGCAGGAAGGCCTTGTGACCTTCCACGCCGATGCCGAGACCCATGCGCGCCGTGCCAATGTTGGAAGAGTGCACGAAAACTTCCGGCGTCGTGAGAACACGCCGCGTCGGGTGATAATCGCCAATGGTGAAGCGGCCGTAGCGCAGGCCCGAGCGCGCATCGAAAGTAGAGTTGATGTTGTACTTGCCGGAATCGAGCGCCATGGCCACCGTGAGGGCCTTGAAGGTCGATCCCATCTCGAAAACGCCGACATTGATGCGGTTGATATTATCGTCTTTCAGCGCATCGACCGGGTTGTTGGGGTCATAATCGGGCAGAGACACGAGCGCAATGAGCTCGCCCGTGTTCACATCAAGGATCGCGCCCGCCGTGGCCTTGGCCTTGAACTTGGCCATGCCCTTCGCAAGCTCATCGCGAAGCGCATGCTGTACACGCAGGTCAATGGAGAGCTGAATGGGCTTGAGGTCGGCTGCGGAAATGTTGAAGCCTGCGCCGTTGAGATCCTGCAGACCCATGCTATCGATGTATTTCTCGATACCGGCGATACCCACATTGTCCACGTTGGCGAAACCGAGCACGTGGGCGGCGGCTTCCGCATTCGGATAGACGCGCTTGTTCTCGGGCAGGAAGCCGACACCGGGAATGCCGAGGCGATGCACTTCCGCCTGCTGGCGCGGTGTGATCTCGCGCTTGACCCACACGAAGCCCTTCTTGGTGCCGAGCTTGTTGCGCAGGTCCGTGGCGTCGAGATCGGGCAGGACGGCGGTGAGCAGTTCCACCGCTTCGTCCTTATCGATGATGTTGCGCGGTTCCGCGAAAACGGAGACCATCTTCACGTCGGTCGCCAGGACCTCGCCGTTGCGGTCGATGATGTCCGGGCGTGCAGCCGAAATTTCGGAGGATGCGGCACGGCGCACTTCGCTCGTGTTCTCGCTCGTGAGCGCCAGATGCACGAGGCGTCCGCCGATCACGGTGAAAAGTCCTACGAAGCAGAAGGCTGCAAGCCCGACGCGAGACGTGCTCTTGTCGAGACGCAACCGAAACAGCTCGCGGGCATGCGAAAGGATGCCCCGCTTCTGAAGAAGGCTTTTACCCTGCGGTTCGATATGATGCTCTTGCAACACGGGCGTTACCGTCTTGGAGTTTGGGTCGAGGGAGTTTGCGCAACGCTGGTCCTGTCCTTCGGCGTCGCCGTCGGTTCAAACAGGCCAAGCGCTTCGAGCTTGCGACCGATCTCGTCGCCGCGATCAGGCCGGTTCGGCAGATCGGAGAGACGGGCAAGCTGCTGAATCTTCAGCGCCTGAAGGTCGAGATGCTGGTCGGCGGCTGCCTGAAGGCGGTCAGGACGGTCGAGATATTGCCATTCCGCCTGCAGCACGGCGATGGCTTCGCGCTCGCGCTGCGCCTTCGACTTCAGCTTCGCTACCTGTTCGGAATAGAACAGCGTGTCGTACTTGATGGAATAGGCATAGCCCGCCGATCCGATAAGCGCGGAAATCGCTACGATGTGGAGCAGCTTGCTCATCGCCGCCCTCCCCTCTTCTCCGCCGTTTGCGGCAGTTCGGCCAACATGGTGATGGCGCTCAGCGGTTCCTGTGCCGGCGTCTCGGTGCGCGCGCCTGCCCGCAGCTTTGCGGAACGGGCACGCGGATTGCGCGCCATCTCCTGCTCGCTCGGCCCGACAGGTCCACGTGTGATCGCGTCGAATGTCGACTCTGCAACAGCCTGCATCGGCATGTGACGCGAACCGCTTGGTGTGCGTCCCGTGCGGGCGGCGAAGAACTGCTTCACGATCCGGTCTTCGAGCGAATGGAATGTCACGACGACGAGGCGTCCACCGGGCTTCAGAATGCGCTCGGCCGCATGCAGCGCGCGCACCAATTCGCCCAGCTCGTCGTTGACGGCGATTCGCAAGCCCTGGAATACGCGCGTTGCCGGATGAATGCCACCCGGCTCCTGGCGGATAAGCGATGCCACGAGATCGGCCAGCTGACGCGTCGTCGCGAAAGGCTCGCGGCGGCGCATCTCGATGACGGCGCGCGCAACCGCGCGGGCGCGGCGCTCCTCGCCGTAATGGTAGAAGATATCCGCGAGTTCGGCCTCGGACGATTCATTGATGAGATCGGCGGCGCTGGGTCCGTTCTGTTCCATGCGCATGTCGAGCGGACCATCATTGCGGAACGAAAATCCGCGCTCGGCCTGGTCGAGCTGCATGGAGGACACACCGATATCGAGAACGACACCATCGACGCTCTCGAAGCCTTGCTCGCGCGCAAGCTCATCGAGATCGCCGAAGCGTCCCGGCACGAGCATCAGGCGTTTCTTGAATTTCGCCGTGAGCGATGCGCCGCTCGCAATCGCATCAGGATCGCGATCGATGGCAATCACTTTGTTCTGGGGATGAGCATCGAGAACGGCACGCGTATATCCGCCCGCGCCGAAGGTGCCATCAATGAAGATGCCACCGCTCTTCACATCGAGCGCATCGCACACCTCCGCCAGAAGCACAGGAACGTGACGGGTCGGTCCGCCAGCGGCTCCGGCTCCTGGGCCGTCGCCGCGTCCCATCATTGCTCCCGCACTCCTGGTGAGGTGTTCTGTATCATACGCGGCTCCACGATCCGGTTTCCGAGAGATTTCTTCAGGTCCCTGACCTTCGTGCGCGCCTCCTCCAAGTGCGCACGGAAACGCTCCGGCTCCCAAATCTGGAACTTGTGACCGAGTCCGACGAACGTCACCGTATCGCCAATCCCGGCATGTACTTTCACTGAGTCCGTCAGGATGACACGCCCCTCCGGATCGACTTTCAGAATTTCGCTGGTACCGAACAACGCGGTCGACAGCTGATCCCGTTCGTCCGAATAGGGCGACAGCGTCGACAAGAACGCATCGATCTCGTTCAGAAGCGTGTTGCCACCTGCGTCCAAGGCCTGCGCGTCGAGCGCGGGATGAACGTAGAGACCCTCGAATCCATCCCTGGCCAATACGGCCCGGAAGGATGCGGGGATCGAGACGCGACCCTTCGAATCCAACTTGTTGGTGAAATTGGAAACGAAGCGGTTCATTGGCCGCAGCTCGCAAGCTCCCGATAGTCAGCCCCCCGACAGGCCATACAGACCTGCCACCCGTTGTCGGCGAAAACGCTACTGTCCGAGGTGAGATGTCAGCGCAGTCTGAGCGCTTAACGTCCCCTTCGGAGAACACCGTCGACGGGATGATTTGGGATAACATGGGATAATATGGGCGTCAACGGAACGGAACTGGGACGCGGACATTCTGGCCCGCATCTCCCATCAGACGCATTTAGGGTTAATGAATCGTAAGCAGCCCAAAGGTTTGGGCCGCTTTGACGCAGATTTCATGCCTGTGGAAAGATGGGGTCAGCTGGCCTGTAAGCCGGGTTCTGTAGGGCCCAAAGTCGTAAGACTTCGCAAAGTCTCAGACCTCAAACGTGGCGGCCATTCCTCTGGGACGGTCATTGCTGACCGCCTCAAGCAACCAACCCGGACGACCAGCCTGGAAGCGGGCCTGGCGCGAACGCCTGTCGTCCCTATTCGGTTTTGCTCCTGGTGGGGTTTACCGTGCCGTCCGCATTACTGCGTCCGCGGTGCGCTCTTACCGCACCCTTTCACCCTTACCCCGGGGATCCGAAGATCCAGAGATCCAAGGACCCTTGCGGGGCGGTCTGCTCTCTGTGGCACTTTCCCTAGGGTCACCCCCGCCGGACGTTATCCGGCACCTTGCTTCCATGGAGCCCGGACTTTCCTCCCCGAGCGAACTCGAAGCGGCCGCCCGGCCAGCTGACGGATGGGATGTGGTGCGAAAGACGGGTCCGCGTCAAGGCCGTCCGTTCACTCGGCGGCGGCGGTGAGTACTTTCACCTTTGCGCAATAGACACGCGAAGCGCCGGTCATGGTGGTGGTGCGGTGGCCGAACTGATAGCGCAGGATCGTGCCGCAAGTATCGCCGCCGGCGAGCTTGTAAGCCTGGGCAAGGTACTTCAGGCCATAGCGCAGATTGGTCTCGGCATCGAAGAGTCCAGCCGCATCGCCTTTGTAACCAAGGGATTGGGCCGTGCGGAAGTTGATTTGGGTCAGGCCCAGATTCGGGCCGTTTCGGGCACCCGCATTGTAACGGCTCTCGAGACGCACCACGGCATCGGCCAGCTCATACGGAATTCCATGCTCGGCCGCATATTGCGCGATCATCGGCTTCAGGGCGTCGGAGCGGGCCTCGTCGGCTTTGCCGCGCGGTATCGCGAGTTTCTGAACCGCAGGGAGCGATGCAGTCTCCTCGGCTTTTTCCTCGACCACCTTGGCCTCAGTCGCAGGCTTTGCAGCCTCAGGGGCGATGATTGTGGCGGCAGCCGCCTCTTTCGTCTTTTTCTTATCCGTAGACTTGGTCTTATCAGCAGACTTGGCGGACTTGCCTTTTTTCTCGGCGTCATCCGCCTTGGCGATTTCGGCTTCCTGAGCCGCGAGTTCCGCCTCGAAAGCCGCTTTTTCCTCGGCTTGCGCCTTCACGAGGGCCTCAGCTTCCTGGGGAGAAATGAGATTACTTTCCGCACGCGCATGAGAAGCGAGAGCCAGGGCCGAAGCTCCGATGAGAGCAACTATCAGGGTCCTCAGAAAATGCTGCCAAGTCATTATCGAACTCCTGATGGCATCCGCTACGGGGTTGCGGTCGGTGACTGCCAAATAAGGCGAAGATGTGACAAGGCAAGTAGAAACTTTGTTCCATCAATGCTGTCACTACACAGTGATTTGCTCAGAAAATAAGGCAATTTTGGTTATTTTTAGCCTAAACCCGTCCAAGATTTTTCGACAGGTTATATGGGCTACAAGGAACTTCTTCTTTGGCCGGGAGTTGGCGACAGCGTAAGGTCAAGCTAAGTAGGGCTGGGTAGCCTACAGCCCGATAGAAACAGGGAAGCCTCCATGAAGAAGATCATTACAGCGATTGCCGCGGGTGCTCTCACCCTCTCGATGGCAGCTTGCAACACTCCCGGTGAGCGTGCCGTTGGCGGCGCTGCCATCGGCGGCCTTGCTGGTGCTGCTATCGGTGGCGCGGCAACCGGGACTGCGGGCGGTGCCCTGGCCGGTGCAGCAATCGGTGGCGCGGGTGGTGCAATCGTCGGTGCCGGCACGGCTCCGCGCGGCCCGGCATGTCCTTACGGTACCTATCAGGACGTGTACGGCAACGTTTACTGCCGCTAATTGCGATCCTCACATTGAATTTAAGGGGCCGAGACCATCTCGGCCCCTTTTCTTTTATCCGGACCCTTTTCTTTTTTAAGGACTTGAGCGTACCACTGATACCAAGATGATTCAGTCGATTTGGGGTAAGCTGGGTGGCGCCGGCCTCGGCCTTGCGCTTGGAGGACCGATTGGGGCTCTCCTGGGCGGCGTTGCCGGACACATGCTCATTGATCGTGAAGGCGCCCCGTTCGGGAAGCCGCCGCGCGATGTCCTTTTCACCATGGGCCTCGTGGCCCTGGCCGCGAAGATGGCAAAGGCCGACGGCGTCGTAGTCGACGTGGAAGTCAGGGCCTTCGAGCAGATCATCGAGGTGCCGGAAGGCGAGCACAGCAAGGTCCAGCGCCTGTTCGAGCTTGCCATGCAAACCTCGGACGGCTTCGAGGCCTATGCCCGGCAGATCGGCGAAGCCTTCAAGGATGAGCCTGCCCTTCTCGAGGACGTGATCGACGGCCTGTTCCACATCGCCAAGGCCGACGAGGCGGTGCACGAAGCCGAGTATGCCTATCTGCGCGACGTGGCGACGATCTTTTCGTTCTCGGAGACGGATTTCGAGCGCATCGCCGCGCGCCATGTCAGCCGTGCTGACGATCCTTACTTCATCCTCAAGGCCGACCGCAGCATGGGCGATGACGAGTTGAAGCGGCATTACCGCAAGCTCGTGGCCGAGAACCATCCTGACAGGGAGATCGCCCGCGGCCTGCCGCCGGAGGCCATCAAGATCGCAACCGAGCGCGTGGCCACCATCAATGCCGCCTGGGAGCGCATTGCCGCCGAGCGGAACCTCAGGTGACACCATGAGCGCGCCCCTGTCCCCCGAGAGCCCCGCTGCCGCGAAAGTCTTTCCTTCGCCCAATCATGGGGAACGCAAGGACGGGCAGCGCCCGAGCATGGTGATCCTCCACTACACGGGGATGCCCGATGAGGGCGAAGCCCTGATGTGGCTGTGCAACCCGGTCTCGCAGGTTTCAGCCCATTATTTCGTCTTCGGCGACGGGCGTGTGCTGCAGCTCGTGCCTGAATCACGCCGCGCCTGGCATGCGGGCGCCTCCTCCTGGGACGGCGAGTCGGACATCAATTCCTGCTCCATTGGGATCGAGATCGCCAATCCAGGCCATCCCGGCGGACTTCCGCCCTTTCCCGACGCCCAAATCGAGAGCGTCGCGGCACTCACCAAGGATATCGCCACCCGCTGGCGCATTCCCGCCACCCGCGTGCTCGGACATTCGGATGTAGCGCCCGGCCGCAAGGTCGATCCCGGCGAGATCTTTCCCTGGAAACGCCTGCATCAAGCAGGAGTCGGCCATTGGGTGCCATCCGCCTCGATGAGCGACGGCCGCTTCTTCTCGCGAGGCGATCAGGGCATGCCCATCGAAGCTTTGCAGGCGATGCTGGCCATGTACGGCTACAGCCTCAAGATCAACGGTGTATTCGACGAGGACACGGAGAAGGTGGTCACCGCCTTCCAGCGCCATTTTCGCCCGGAGCGCGTGGACGGCGTGGCCGATGCCTCCACCATCATGACCCTGCGCGACCTGATCGCCAAGCGGCCTACCGGCGCATGACAAAGAGTTAACTCGAAACATTTTGGCAAATCGGCCACAATCGCCGCTCATGGACATCTTCGTCGTGAAGAGGGTTTTAGACGTGCGGCGTTTTCGAGTCTGGTTGATCATTGCCCTGCTTGCAGCAGGCTTGGGCGGCTTTGCCTTATGGGGCACCGGCGGCGGCAAGGCGTCGGACCAGGCCTATCGTCTCGGCACCGCGGAGCGCGGCTCCATCACCGCCAGCGTTCGCGCGACCGGGACTCTCAATCCCGTCACTACGGTTCTCGTGGGCTCTCAGCTCTCGGGCCAAGTGGTCGAGATCCTGGCCGATTACAACACACCGGTGCAGGAAGGCCAGGTCGTCGCCCGGCTGTATTCCGAACAGATCAAATCCCGCCGCGATGCCGCGCTGGCCGATCTCGCCCAGGCGAAGGCCGATCTCGACACCAAGCGCGCGCAGATCGACAAGGCCCGCTCGACCTTGCAGCGGGCTGAAGCGCAGGCCACTGACCTGAACGCGCAACGCGATCGCACCCAGGCCCAGCTGGACGATGCTCAGCGCACCCTTGAGCGCCAGCAGGAGCTGACCACGCGCGCGGTCGGCACCCAGACCGCGCTGGATCAGGCCCGCACCCAGGTCGATATCCAGAAAGCAAACCTCGCATCGGCAATGGCGCAGATCGCTTCCAACCGCGCGGAACTGGACGGCTTCAAAGCGGATATCGCTCTGGCCGATGCAGGCCTGCAATCCGCGAATGCGGTGATCCTTCAGCGTCAGGCCAAGCTGCGCGATATCGAGATCGACTTGGCGCGGACTGATATCAAATCGCCGGTCGAAGGTGTCGTCGTAAAGCGCGACATCGAACTCGGCCAGACAGTCGCGGCTTCGCTCTCCGCGCCGACCCTGTTCACCATCGCCCAGGACCTGCGCGAGATCGACATCTACGCCAATATCGACGAAGCCGACGTGGGACAACTCAAGGCTGGGCAGAAGGTGTCCTTCACCGTCAACGCCTATCCGAACCGCACTTTTGAGGGCAGCGTGCGCATGGTGCGGCTCAGCGCGCAGACCGTGCAGAACGTGGTGACCTATACCGCCGTGATCAGCGTGCAGAACCAGGATCAATCGCTTTTACCCGGCATGACGGCAAATCTGCAGATCATCACGGATGAGAAGGAAGATGTGCTACGCATTCCGAATGCGGCCCTGCGCTTCCGTCCGACCGTAACGGCAGCAGCAGCTCAAACACAGTCGCGCCAGCGTCGCCCACGCGGCGAGATGCAGGATCAGGACGAGGGCAGCTTCGGGCGCATCTACCGCATCGGTCCCGATGGAATTCCGCAACCCGTCCCCGTGCGCCTCGGCGTGACGGATGGCAGCTACACGGAAATCCTTCGTGGCGATTTGCAGGAAGGTGCAGCCGTTATTGTCGGCGCACAACGCAGCGGTAATGCGGATGAGGCAAGTGGCCCCGCCACGAACCGTCGTCCGCGTCCCCCGCGTATGTTCTAAGGGGACAGCCATGGCGCTGATCGAAACGCGCGACCTCAGACGAGTCTACGATCTCGATGCAGGCCGTGTCGTGGCGCTCGACGGGGTCTCTCTCGACATCGACAAGGGCGATTTCGTCGCCGTTATGGGCCCGTCGGGCTCGGGCAAATCGACCTTCATGAATCTCATCGGCTGTCTCGACAAACCGACGAACGGGCAATACCGGCTGGCCGAGACCGAGGTCGAAACGCTGGATGCCGATGGCCTTGCGCACCTGCGCAACCGCGAAATCGGTTTCGTGTTCCAACAGTTCAACCTGCTGCCTCGCATCGATGCCCTCAGCAATGTGGAACTCCCGATGGTCTATGCGGGCGTAGACCGCAAGGCGCGGCGCGAGCGCGCCTTGCATGCCCTCGGCCGGGTGGGACTGGCCGAGCGTGCCCATCACCGCCCCATGCAGCTCTCCGGCGGCCAGCAGCAGCGCGTTGCGATTGCGCGAGCGCTAGTGAACAGCCCGAGCCTGCTTCTCGCAGATGAGCCGACAGGCGCACTCGACAGCCGCACGGCCAATGAGATCCTGAGCTTGTTCCAGGAACTGAATCATGAGGGCGTCACCATCGTTCTCGTGACGCATGACGCCGAGGTAGGCCGCCATGCCCGCCGCCTCGTGCGCTTCCGGGATGGCAGGGTCATCGAGGATCACAGGCAGGAGCCTGTCGATGCAAGGCGCGAACTCGCCGAGGAGATTGCGCGATGAGATTGATGGAAGCCATCCGCTCCGCCCTCTCCGCGATCATGGCGAATGCCCTGCGCAGCCTTCTCACCATGCTAGGCATCGTGATCGGCGTCGCCGCCGTCATCGCCATGGTGGCCATCGGTTCCGGCGCGCGCAATCTCGTCGACCAGCAGATCCGCTCGCTCGGCGCAAACCTCGCCATCGTCACCCCGGGCAATGTCACGCAGGGCGGAGCTCGTCTCGGCGCAGGCGCTGCCTCCTCTCTCACGGATGAGGACGCTCATGCCATCCGCAGCGAGGTCGACGGCGTGGCCGCCGCAGCTCCCTTCGTACAAGGAGCGACCCAGGTCGTCGCAGGCGGCAGCAATTGGGCTACGCGCATCTACGGCATCGACCTCGACTGGTTCGCCGCACGTGAATGGGATGTCGCAACTGGACGCAGCTTCGATCCGGAAGAGGTGCGGCGCGGTGACATAGTCATCCTTCTCGGACAGACGGTCGCCCGCAACCTCTTCGGTGGCGATGATCCGATCGACCAGGTCGTGCGCGTGCGCAACGTGCCGTTTCGAGTGATCGGAGTGATGGCGCCGAAAGGTCAATCCGCGTTCGGCCAGGACCAGGATGACGTCGTCTTCGTTCCGCTCGATGCAGGCCGTCGCCGCGTGATCGGCCGCAATTATGCCAAGGATGGTTCCGTCGGCTCGATTTTCGTAAAGTTCGCGAACGAGGAGGATATCGTTCCCGGCATCGAGACTATGACCGATCTTCTACGCCAGCGTCACCGCATCACCGGCGATCAGGAGGATGATTTTTCCATCCGCAACCTGACGGAAATCGCCAACACGGCGTCCGCCTCCGCCAACACCCTCTCCATGCTGCTCGCCGCCGTCGCCGCCGTATCGCTGCTCGTCGGCGGGATCGGCATCATGAATATCATGCTTGTGTCTGTCACCGAGCGCACACGGGAGATCGGCCTGCGCCTGGCCGTTGGCGCAAGGCCACGTGACATCCTCAGTCAGTTCCTGATCGAGGCGACGACCCTATCCACCATAGGTGGCGCCATCGGCATCGCGCTCGGAGCGGGAACAGCTTATGCGGTCGCTCAACTCGCCGGCTGGCCCTCGCTCATATCCACCAACGCCATCTTCATCGCGGTCGGTTTCTCGGCGCTGGTCGGCATCTTCTTCGGGTTCTATCCGGCGCAGAGGGCGGCGAAGCTCGATCCCATCGAGGCGTTGCGGCGGGAATGACAGTTCATGCCTGATTACTCCGCCGCCATCGGCCGGTAATTCGCCGGGTCGTAATTGAGGATCGGCGCGAGCCAGCGCTCGACTTCCATGACGCTCATGCCCTTGCGCTCGGCGTAATCTTCCGCCTGATCGCGCTCGACTTTGGCGACGCCGAAGTAATAGGCTTCCGGATGCGCCAGATAGAGGCCCGACACGGAAGAGCCCGGCCACATGGCGTAGGATTCCGTGAGCGTCACGCCGATGCTCTTCTCTGCGTTAAGCAGGCTGAACAGCGTCGCCTTCTCCGTGTGGTCGGGCTGCGCCGGGTATCCAGGAGCAGGACGGATGCCGTTATATGTTTCGCGGATCAGATCTTCATTCGTGAGATTCTCATCCGGCGCATAGGCCCAGAACTCCTTGCGGACGCGCTCATGCATGCGCTCGGCAAAGGCTTCCGCCAAGCGGTCGGCAAGCGCCTTCACGAGAATGGAGCGGTAATCGTCGTTCGCGCGCTCGAACTTCTCCGCAATGCGCACTTCCTCGATGCCAGAGGTTACCACGAAGGCGCCGATCCAGTCGGGCTTGCCGCTCTCGGCGGGTGCGACGAAATCGGAGATGCAGAGGTTGGGCTTGCCGTCGCGCTTCGAGAGCTGCTGACGTAGGCCATGGAAGGTAGCGAGTGTCTCGCTGCGGCTCTCGCCCGTGTAGAGACGAATGTCGTCTCCAACCGCGTTCGCCGGCCAGAAGCCGATGACCGCTTTCGGATTGAACCAGCGCTCCTCGACCAGCTGCTTGAGCATTCCTTGAGCGTCTTCCCAGAGCTGGCGCGCAGCTGCGCCCTGCTTCTCGTCTTCGAGGATCGCAGGATAGCGACCCTTGAGCTCCCAGGTCTGGAAGAAAGGCGTCCAATCGATATAGGGCACGAGTTCGCCCACGTCGTAACTGCGGAACACCCGCGCGCCGGTGAAGGTGGGCTTCGGTGTCGAGTAAGCATCCCAATCGAGCTTCATGCCATTGGCGCGGGCCCTCTCGATCGGCAGGCGCTGCTTGTCAGCTTCGGAGCGCGCGTGAGCATCCGCCACCTTACGGTATTCGCTGCGCAGAGTCTCCACGTACTTGTCACGCATGTCCGGCGACAGGAGCGAAGAGACAACACCGACCGCGCGGCTCGCATCCGTCACGTAGACGGCCTGGCCCTTGTTGTAGTTCGGATGGATCTTCACCGCCGTATGCACCCGGCTCGTGGTGGCGCCGCCGATGAGCAGCGGAATCTCGAAGCCTTCTCGCTCCATCTCGCTTGCCACATGCACCATCTCGTCCAGTGAGGGCGTAATGAGGCCGGACAGACCGATCACATCCACGTTCTCGTTACGCGCGGTCTCCAGGATCTTCTGGGCCGAGACCATGACGCCGAGATCGATGACCTCGTAATTGTTGCAGGCCAGAACCACGCCGACGATGTTCTTGCCGATATCGTGGACATCGCCCTTTACGGTCGCCATCAGCACCTTACCAGCGGTTGATCTCTCCTCGACGCCCGATATCCGCTTCTCTTCTTCCATGAACGGCATTAGATAGGCCACGGCCTGTTTCATGACGCGGGCGGATTTCACCACCTGCGGCAGGAACATCTTGCCTGCGCCGAAGAGATCGCCGACCACATTCATGCCAGCCATGAGCGGGCCTTCGATGACGTGCAACGGGCGCTCGACAGCCTGGCGTGCCTCTTCTGTATCCTGCCCGATATATTCCGTGATGCCGTTGACCAGGGCGTGCTCGATGCGCTTCTCGACGGTCCAGGACCGCCATTCGAGGTCGGCCGCCTTCACGGCTCCCGCGCCATCGCCCTTGAAACGGGACGCCGCTTCCAGCAGGCGCTCAGTTGCATCGGGACGACGATTGAGAACGACATCCTCGCACAGCTCGCGCAGCTCGGGATCGATCTGCTCATAGACCGCAAGCTGGCCTGCATTCACGATGCCCATATCCATGCCGACCTTGATGGCATGGAAAAGGAACACGGAGTGCATGGCCTCGCGCACGGGCTCGTTGCCGCGGAAGGAAAACGACAGGTTCGACACGCCGCCCGAGATATGAGCATGAGGCAGCGTCTCGCGGATGATGCGGGTCGCCTCGATGAAATCGACGCCGTAGCCGTTATGCTCTTCGATGCCGGTAGCCACCGCAAACACGTTCGGATCGAAGATGATGTCTTCCGGCGGGAAGCCAACCTGTTCGGTCAGGATCTTGTAGGCGCGGGTACAGATCTCGACCTTGCGATCCTGTGTGTCGGCCTGTCCCTGCTCATCGAAAGCCATGACCACGACGGCGGCGCCATAGGAGCGGCAGATCCGCGCGTGCTCGATAAACGCCTCGACGCCCTCCTTCATGGAGATCGAGTTGACGATGGCCTTGCCTTGGATGCATTTGAGGCCAGCCTCGATCACGTGAAATTTCGAGGAATCCACCATCACCGGAACGCGGGAAATATCCGGCTCGGCGGCGACGAGATTGAGGAATTCCACCATCGCCTTCTCGGAATCGAGCAGGCCCTCGTCCATGTTGATATCGATCACCTGCGCACCGTTTACCACCTGATCGCGCGCCACATCGAGCGCGGCAGCATAATCACCATTGGTGATGAGCTTGCGGAACTTGGCGGAGCCGGTGACGTTCGTGCGCTCGCCTACGTTCACGAAAGGAATGTCGGAGGTGAGCGTGAAGGGCTCGAGGCCTGAAAGGTGCATGAACGGAGCCAGCTTCGGCACCTTACGCGGCGCCTTTCCGGCAACCGCTTCTGCAATAGCGCGAATATGAGCAGGAATAGTGCCGCAGCAGCCGCCAACCACGTTGACGAGGCCAGCATCCGCAAATTCCGCAATCATGCGAGCCGTCGCCTCGGGGCTTTCGTCATACAGGCCGAACTCGTTCGGCAGGCCGGCATTGGGATAGGCGCAGACGAATGTGTCGGCGACCTTGCCGATCTCTTGAATATGCGCGCGCATCTCGCGCGCGCCGAGCGCGCAGTTGAGACCGATGGACAAAGGCTCGGCATGTCGCACGGAGTACCAGAAGGCGGAGGGCGTCTGCCCCGAGAGTGTGCGGCCGGAGAGATCCGTGATCGTTCCCGAAATCATGACGGGCAGCTTCACGCCTTTCTCGGCGAAGACCTGATGTGTAGCCACGATCGCGGCCTTGGCGTTGAGCGTGTCGAAGATCGTCTCGATAAGAATGATTTCGGACCCGCCGTCGATAAGGCCTCGCACCTGATCGGCATAGGCATCACGCACCTGATCGAAGGTCACGGCGCGGTATCCGGGATTGTTCACGTCCGGCGATATGGAAAGCGTACGGTTTAGCGGCCCGACAGCGCCGGCCACGAAACGGCGGCGTCCATCTTCCTTTTGCACGATCAGCGCGGCCTCTCGGGCGAGGCGCGATCCGTGGAAGTTAAGATCGTAGACGATCTCCTCCATGCCGTAATCGGCCTGAGCAATGGAGGTGCCGGAGAATGTGTTGGTCTCGACGATGTCCGCGCCTGCGCGGAAATAGTCGAGATGGACGTTGCGCACCGCATCGGGCTGCGTGAGGATGAGAAGGTCGTTGTTGCCCCTGACGTCTTGGCCCCAGTCCTTGAACCGCTCTCCGCGAAAATCTTCCTCCGAGAAGCGCGAGCGCTGGAGTTCTGTTCCCATCGCGCCGTCGAGCACGAGAATGCGCTTGGAGGCGGCTTCGCGCAGCGCCTTCAGGACTTCAGCGCCGTTGGCGGGAACGGGAGTAAACGCGGTCATTGTTCTGTTCTCTTCTCATCCAGCCGAATCCGCTTCGGCCATTCGTGTTTTGCGACACGTCAGACAGGCGAATGCCCGGCCGAGCCGAGCATGAAAGTATCAAGCAGCCGCCTTCACGCTCTGATCGCGCAGGCCAAGCAGGTGGCAGATCGCATAGACGAGATCAGCGCGGTTCATTGTGTAGAAATGAAACTCGCTCACGCCGCGATCGACGAGATCGATGACCTGCTCGGCGGCAACGGCTGCGGCAACGAGCTTGCGGGTGTCCACATCCTTGTCCAGACCATCGAAACGGGCGGCCAGCCATTCGGGAACACTGGCGCCTGTCTTGGCGGCAAAATTCGCGGTCTGCTTGAAGTTCTGCACAGGCACGATGCCGGGCACGATCGGGATGTCGATGCCGCGCGCACGGACGCGGTCGAGATAACGGAAATAATGATCGTTATCGAAGAAGAACTGCGTGATCGCGCGATCAGCGCCGCAATCGACCTTCGCTTTCAGTGCGTCAATATCGGCATCGAGCGACGCGGCTTCCGGGTGCTTCTCCGGATAAGCGGAAACGGAGACCTCGAAGTCGCGGATAGCCTTGATGCCGGCGACGAGATCACAGGTTTGCTGATAGCCGCCGGGATGGGCCTCGTAAGTCGTGCCGATTCCGGCGACGGGATCGCCACGCAGAGCCACAATGTGACGTACGCCTGCATCCCAATAGGAACGCACGACGTCGTCGACCTCTTCCTTGGTGGCAGCCACACAGGTCAGGTGAGCGGCGGGCTTCAGGTGCGTTTCCTGCACGATGCGCGACACGGTGGAATGCGTGCGCTCGCGCGTGGAGCCTCCCGCGCCATAGGTCACGGACACGAATTGTGGATTGAGCGGCGCAAGGCGCTGGATCGAGGACCACAGGGTCGCTTCCATCTCCTCGGACTTCGGAGGAAAGAACTCGAAGGACACCTTGATCGGCTGAGCCGGCTGCCGGCTGGGGCGCAGGGTGAGCGGGGACATCAGGCGACCTCTCTATCGGGTTCACTCAAAGGCCAATCCGTCACGACACGGCGATCCTGGCCAAGCCAAAGGGAAACGGTCAGTTGCTCCTCGCCACTTTTGGGCGGTGCTATCTCGCGCGTCAGGGTGCAGTCGAGACCGGCCTCGTCGAGCCAACCTGCGACCTGTGACGGCGCGAAGCCGAGGCGGCGATGCGCCTGTGCCTCGCGCAGGAATTCCAGTTTGTGAGGTGCGAAATCCACCACGAGGATGCGCCCGCCCGGGGCCACGAGGCGCGCGGCTTCGCGGATCGCGCGAGCGGGATCATCGAGGTAATGCAACACCTGATGGATGATCACGAGGTCGAAGGTGTCTCGTGTGAAGGGCGGTGCGTAGATATCTCCCTGCCGCAGCTCGATGCCGCGCAGGCCAGCCTTCTCCAGGTTCGCGCGGGCGACGGAGAGCATCGCATGGCTGGCATCCAGCCCAACGGTGCGGTTGGCACGCGGCGCGAGCAATTGCACCATGCGGCCGGTGCCGGTGCCGAGATCCACGAGATTGCGGATCGGTTTCGACCCGAGCGCCTCCAACACTGCCGCTTCGACCACCGTCTCCGGCGCATGGAGAGAGCGTATGCGGTCCCAATCGGGAGCGAGGCGTGAGAAATAGGCTTGCGCTGCCTGGGAACGCTGGGCCCGCACGCCCTCAAGCCGTGTGCGGTCTTCCAGCAGCTGCGGATCGGAGCGGTCGAGGCTGTCCAGGGTCGGGCGGATGATCTGCAGGGCCACGCCGCGATCGGTCAGTCGGAAGAATGCCCAAGCCCCTTCCCGGTGCCGCTCCACGAGGCCCGCCTCGACCAGCAGCTTGAGGTGGCGGGAGATGCGGGGTTGGGACTGGCCAAGGATATCCGTGAGGTCGGAGACCGATAGTTCTCCCTCGGCCAGGAGAGCCAGGATGCGCAGGCGCGTCTCTTCGGCTGCCGCCCGAAGGACGTCCAGCGTCAGGTCCAGCGATGGAGCTTCTCTATCAGCCACGAAACCAACTCGATCTTACATATAAACATATATTTATATGTATTTTGGACAGAGGGCAAGCGGCGGGTTAGGTTATTCCGACCGGAAAAGCTGGGCTTTCCAGGTCGGGATCACGACACGGGGCCGGGAAGAAGGCTCGCTGGGTGCCAACGCCTACCGGAACGGTGGCTCATCGAAGCTGCGCAGCTTGCGTGAATGCAGCGACGAACGCTGTTCGCGCAGGATGTCGATGGCGGACAGGCCGATCATGAGGTGTTCGCTCACGGCCCGCTCATAGAAGGCGTTGGCGGCGCCGGGCAGCTTGATCTCGCCATGGAGCGGCTTATCGGAGACGCAGAGGAGCGTGCCGTAGGGGACGCGCAGGCGGTAGCCCTGCGCGGCGATGGTGCCGCTTTCCATGTCCACCGCGATGGCGCGGGAGAGGTTGATCTGGCGGCGCTCCTGGCTCCAGCGGAGCTCCCAGTTGCGGTCGTCATAGGTCACGACCGTGCCGGTGCGCAGGCGGCGCTTGAGCTCCTCACCCCGCTCGCCCGTGACCTTGACCGCCGCATCCTGGAGGGCGACCTGGATTTCGGCGAGAGCCGGTATCGGAATTTCCGGCGGCACCGCCGCATCGAGAATATGGTCGCGGCGCAGATAGCCGTGGGCGAGCACATAATCGCCGATGGATTGCGACTGACGAAGGCCGCCGCAATGGCCGACCATGAGCCAGCAATGGGGGCGCAGCACCGCGAGGTGATCGGTGATGTTCTTGGCGTTCGACGGACCGACGCCGATATTCACCAGCGTGATGCCCTGCCCGTCCTTGCGGCACAGGTGATAGGCCGGCATCTGGAACCGGTGCCAGGGCGAGGAGGCGATCAGCTCCTCGACGGCGGCCTCATCGAGGCCGCGCTCGATAGTGATGCCGCCGGGGAGAACCAGCTTGCTGAAGGGGCTGCTCTCGTTGGCCAGTTCACTCAAGGCCCAGCGGACGAACTGATCCACGTAGCGGTGATAGTTGGTGAGAAGGATCCAGGGTTGGGCCGAGCGCCAGTCGCTGCCGGTGTAATGAACCAGGCGGCGAAGCGAATAATCCACCCGTGCCGCATCGAAGAGGGAGAGCGGACGCGGCTCGTTCTCGTGAAACTCCCAGGTGCCGTCGGCGATCTCGTCGCCGACCTTGGCGAGAAGCGGTGTCGGGAAATGCTGCGCCAGCTCGGCGGCGGAATGGGCGCCGCGTCCCAGCTCGTCGCCGCGCTCGAAGATATAGGGATAGGGAATTTCCTGGTCGCTCACGCCTACTTGGAGGGTCGCGCCGTAATCGCGTACGAGGTAGTTGAGCTGTTCCAGCAGGTAGTTCTTGAAGAAGGCCGGCTGGGTGATGGTGGTCGCGTAGACGCCTGGTCCCTGGAACTTGGCATAGGCCCGCTGCTTCACCGGCGGCACCGAGGTCGCCCGGTAATCGAGCCTCAGCTCCGGATAGCGGAAGCGGGATCGTTCGAGAGGCGTGGGAGGCGTGCCGGTGGCGAAGAAATGCTCCAGGGCATGGCGCTGCGCCTCGATGGCGCTGTCGTGGAGCTTGATAAGCCGTTCAACGGCTTCTTCAGGCGTTGCAACGGATTCGAAGGCGAGGGAATGATCGGCTGGCACGTGATTTTCTCTTCTTATGTTCTCGTGCCTCAAGGGTCATACACTGTTTCACGAAAGAACCCAAGTATCTTGGATTGCTAAATAACAACTTAGTCTCAAACGTCTTCTATTAATCGCTTGGATAACGCCCCAAGTCGCTTGCTGCCATATACCTGTCCCGCTACCACTACTTGCAACAAAGTTGAGGTGCGCAATGGCCTATGGCTACTACAAAACTATCCCTAATTGGGAAGGAGTAATGCCGACAGTTCTTAAGTTGATGTCGCAAGGAAACTTCTCAACTGAAGAGCTTACGAATAGCGTGGCCGACCAGTTTGGTCTCGACGATGAACAGCGTAGCCGTCTACTTCCATCAGGGAGAGAACGCACGATCACAAATCGTATACGTTGGGCAAGGTTCAGCCTCCTACGAGCTGGCCTCATTTCTCGTCCTTCTCGTGGAAGGTACGTCATCAATGCTTCTGGAAGAGAACTTTTGGAAAGCGGGAAGCCCATTACCGATCAAACACTCCGGGAAATCAGCGAGGAGTATCGTGATTGGGCAGAGCGAGGCGCAGACAGTGATGCGAGCAACAGCCACACTTCGAGTTCGGCGGAAACAAGTTCCGATACACTAACACCAGATGAACAGATCGATAGTTCCGTCAGGGAGCTAGAGCTTGCTGTTCGCACTGAATTACTCGAGCGTATCAAAACTCAAAGCCCTCAGTTCTTTGAGCAGCTTGTTATCAAGCTGATGTTGGCTATGGGATACGGCGCATCCTATACAAATGTCATACAGCAAGTTGGTCGTACGGGTGATGGTGGGATCGATGGAGTGATTGATGTCGATATTCTTGGTCGCGATCGCCTCTACCTTCAAGCAAAGAGGTATACAACCGGATCTGTAGGTAGGCCGGAGCTACAAATGTTTATTGGTGCTTTAACAGGTAATGCAGCCAGAGATGGTGTCTTCGTCACCACATCAAAGTTTGCGCCGACCGCAATATCTTACTTGAATACTGTGCCCTTTAGGGTTGCTCTCATTGATGGTGAGCGGCTTGCGGATCTTATGCTTAAGTATGGAGTAGGTGTATGAACTGAGCGAGTTGTTGAGGTCAAGCGTATCGATGAAGATTTTTTCACAGTTGAAGAGTAGGCCTCCAGTTCACGCCTTACGAGAAGCTGACTAGCAGCGAAATGAAAGGCGCCCTTTAAGGGCGCCTTTATAGGCTTACCGCGAGAACTTCTTGTACTTGATCCGGTGCGGGATCGTGGAATCCGTGCCCAGGCGGCGCTTCTTGTCCTCTTCATAATCGGCGAAGTTGCCCTCGAACCATTCCACATGGCTGTCGCCTTCGAAGGCGAGGATGTGCGTGGCGATGCGGTCGAGGAACCAGCGATCGTGCGAGATGATGACGGCGCAGCCCGCGTAATCCTCCAGCGCCTCTTCGAGCGCGCGGAGCGTATCCACGTCGAGGTCGTTGGTCGGCTCGTCGAGGAGCAGGACGTTCGCGCCCGACTTCAGGATCTTGGCGAGGTGCACGCGGTTGCGTTCACCGCCCGAGAGCACGCCCACCTTCTTCTGCTGGTCGGAGCCCTTGAAGTTGAACGCGCCGCAATAGGCGCGGGCATTGATCTCGCGCTTGCCGAGATAGAGGATCTCGTTGCCGCCGGAGATTTCCTCGTAGAGCGTCTTGTTGGGATCGAGCGAGTCGCGGCTCTGGTCCACGTATCCGAGCTTCACGCTCTCGCCGATGGTGATCTTGCCCTCGTCCGGCTGCTCCTGACCGGTGATCATGCGGAAGAGCGTGGTCTTACCGGCGCCGTTCGGGCCGATGATGCCGACGATGCCGCCGGGCGGCAGCCTGAACGACAGGCCATCGATGAGCAGCTTGTCTTCGAAGGCCTTCTTCAGGCCGTCGAACTCGATGACGTTGTTGCCGAGACGCTCGGCAATCGGAATGATGATCTGAGCCGTCGTCGGGCCCTTCTCGTTGGCCTTCGCCACCAGATCCTCGTAGCGCTGGATACGCGCCTTCGACTTGGCCTGACGGGCCTTCGGCGAGGCTGACACCCATTCGCGCTCGCGCTCGATGGTGCGCTGGTGAGCCGCGTCCTCGCGGCCCTCCTGCTCGAGACGCTTCTGCTTCTGCTCGAGCCAGGACGAGTAATTGCCCTCGTAGGGAATGCCGCGACCACGGTCGAGTTCGAGAATCCAGCCCGTCACATTGTCCAGGAAGTAGCGGTCGTGGGTCACGATCAGGATCGCGCCCGGATAATTGCGCAGGTGGCCTTCGAGCCAGCCGGTCGTCTCGGCGTCCAGGTGGTTGGTCGGCTCGTCAAGCAGCAGCAGTTCCGGCTGCTCCAGAAGCAGCTTGCAGAGCGCCACGCGGCGGCGCTCACCGCCGGAGAGCGTGTCCACCGCCCAATCGTCCGGCGGGCAGCGCAGCGCGTCCATGGCCTGATCGACCTGGGAATCGAGATCCCACAGGCCCTTGGCCTCGATCTCGTCCTGCAGGCGGGTCATCTCGTCCGCCGTCTCGTCCGAGTAATTCATGGCGATCTCGTTATAGCGGTCGAGCAGCGCCTTCTTGGCGGCTACGCCCTCCATCACGTTCTCGCGGACATTCTTCGACGGATCGAGCTGCGGCTCCTGCGGCAGGTAGCCCACGCGGGCGCCCTCGGCCACCCAGCCCTCGCCATTCCAGTCGGTATCGGTGCCGGCCATGATGCGCAGCAGGGTTGACTTACCGGCGCCGTTGACGCCGAGCACGCCGATCTTGGCATCCGGGTAGAAAGACAGGTGGATATTGTCCAGGACCTTCTTGCCGCCCGAATAGGTCTTGGTGAGGCCACGCATGTGGTAGATGAATTGACGGGACACGGGAAAAACCCTGTTGCTGAAGATCGGTTGAATGGGATTGGCTGTCAGTTAGCAGGGGCAGCCTGCCGGGGCAAGGCGAAGGAGCTGGGCCCGGTGCAACCCTGACGGCAAGTGCAGCTTTGTTCTCACGAGTTGTGACGGATGAGAGTGTCCCTCGCAGTACTATTGCCGGAAAGACGCGCAGCTGATGGGACGGGAATCCAGAGCGCTGTGCTTGTGGGTGGATCCCCTTTCCAGCCCTGCGGGCTGCAGGGGATGACACGGGGTTTGTCTATCTAAGAGCAAGCGGGAACGGCCTCGCGGCGTGGTTCGCCCGAGGGTGTTGGATCGAGGGAGGGCGCGAGGAGGCGTCCGGCTCGTGTGTGTGTTTGTGTTGAGAACCTGACGGCTCCCCGCGCACGGCTTTTTTAGGCGTACACCGCGTCTTTCAGCGGAGGGCCTCCTGTCAACGGGCTTGCGACACCCACAGCAGGACC